>CAYYRB010000004.1:60922-62047 GCA_964473995.1 uncultured Candidatus Competibacteraceae bacterium
TCCCTACTGCCTATTGCCTATCCCCTACTGCCTATTGCCTATCCCCTACTGCCTATTGCCTTCTACCAACTGCCTAAACCATATAATTCCCACCCCGGTCACCGGTAACCCAAAAGAGGTTATTTTTGCGCTCTTGAATTCACGCGGAAAAACAAGCGGCATGTCACACAAACAATATCCCGAATACAAAGGATTGGACCTACCCGGACTGAACGGGGAGGTGCTGAAATTTTGGAAGGAACGGCTCATTTTCGAAAAAAGCGTTCAACAACGGCCGGAGGACAAGCCATTCGTTTTTTATGAAGGTCCGCCCAGTGCCAACGGGCTACCCGGCATTCACCATGTGATGGCGCGTGCCATTAAAGACGTGTTCTGCCGCTACAAAACCTTACAGGGTTTTCGCGTGGAACGCAAAGCCGGCTGGGACACCCACGGACTTCCCGTGGAATTGGGCGTGGAAAAGGAACTGGGCATCACCAAAGAGGATATAGGAAAAAAAATCACCATCGCCCAGTACAACGAGGCCTGCCGCAAGGCCGTCATGAAATACACCGACATCTGGAACGACCTGACCGAAAAGATGGGCTACTGGGTAGACATGCAAAACCCATACGTTACCTACGACAACAAATACATGGAAACCGTATGGTGGTTGCTCAAAAACCTGTACGACAAAAACCTCTTGTACAAAGGTTACACCATTCAGCCCTATTCGCCAGCCGCGGGAACGGGTCTTTCATCTCATGAACTGAACCAACCCGGTTGCTACCGACCAGTGAAAGACAATACCGTGGTGGCCATGTTTAAGGCCACGCCGGAAACGATTTCCAAATTAGAATCGCTCGCAAATACCAAAGCGGAAAGCCCGCTTTATTTCCTGGCCTGGACCACCACGCCCTGGACTCTTCCTTCCAACACCGCATTGGCGGTAGGGCCTCAGGTAACCTACGCCTGGGTCAGCACAGTAAACCCCTATTCGGGGGAGCCCATATCGGTCATCCTGGCGGACGATTTAATTTCCAGATATTTCAAACCTGAGGGAGAAAACGCGGAGCTTTCCTCCTTCAAAGCTGGCGATAAAATAATCCCCTACGCAAAAAAGGGAACATTCAAAGGAGCACAATT
>CAYYRB010000004.1:62147-64185 GCA_964473995.1 uncultured Candidatus Competibacteraceae bacterium
CCCGAAATGCAGGATCCGCTGTTCGGACTGGCCGGCGAATACATCAAGGAAGAGTACCTTTCCGAGGAAGAAAAAAACACCGAATTGGCCATCCAACAGGCACGCTTGAAGCCCGTGATTCCCGAGTTGAAGAAATACCTGAGTATAGATGAACGCATCGCCCTGAAATTAAAACTGGAAGGCAAAGCGTTCAAAATTGAAAAATACGAACACAGCTACCCCCACTGCTGGCGCACGGATAAGCCCGTGCTGTATTATCCGCTCGATTCCTGGTTTGTGCGCGTAACGGCCCTTCGAGAACGCATGGCCCTGCTGAACCGCGACATCAACTGGAAACCGGAAAGTACGGGTACGGGCCGCTTCGGCAACTGGCTCGAAAATGCGAACGATTGGAACCTTTCCCGTTCACGGTATTGGGGCATTCCGCTTCCCATCTGGCGCAGTGCGGATGGAGAAGAGTGTTGCATCGGTTCAGCGGAAGAGCTTTACGAGGCCTGCGAAAAATCCGTTCAGGCGGGACTCATGAACGAAAATCCGCTCAAAAACTTCCGGATCGGTGACATGAGCTCGGCCAACTACGGCACCTTCGATTTACACAGGCCGCATGTGGATGAGATCATCCTCGTTTCGCCTACGGGCAAGCCCATGAAACGCGAAGCCGACCTGATTGACGTTTGGTTTGATTCCGGCGCCATGCCCTACGCCCAATTGCACTACCCGTTCGAAAACAAAGAAAAAATTGACGGAGGCGCTGCATTTCCCGCCGACTTCATTGCCGAAGGCGTAGACCAGACCCGGGGTTGGTTCTATACCCTGCATGCCATCGCCACACTCTGTTTCGATTCCGTGGCCTACAAAAACGTTGTTTCCAACGGATTGGTTTTGGATAAAAACGGGCAGAAAATGAGTAAGCGCCTGGGCAATGCGATAGACCCGTTTGAAACACTGAAAACCTACGGCGCGGATGCCACCAGGTGGTACATGCTCACCAACGCACAGCCCTGGGATAACCTGAAATTTGATTTGAACGGCATTACCGAAGTGCGCAATAAATTCTTCGGCACGCTCTACAATACCTATTCCTTTTTTGCGCTCTATGCCAACGTGGACGGATTCGTTTATGACGAAAGCAAAGCCATTCCCGTGGCGGATCGAGCCGAGTTGGACCGCTGGATTATTTCGCGGCTGAACAGCCTGGTGAACGTATGCACCGAAAAATTGGATGATTTTGATCCAACCCCCGCCGGACGAGCCATAGAAGATTTCGTATGCGAAGAGTTGTCCAACTGGTACGTGCGCCTTTCGCGCCGCATCTTCTGGAAAGGCGAAATGAACAACGAAAAACAGGCCGCCTACGAAACCCTGTACACTTGCCTGGAAACGGTGAGCCGGCTTATCAGCCCTTACGCGCCCTTCTTTGCCGAGCGGCTTTATCTGGATTTGCATCATGCACACGGTGGTGCAGCCGAATCGGTTCATCTAAGCGCTTTTCCGCAACACACAGAACACCTCATCAACCCCGATCTGGAAGAAAAAATGGACTATGCGAGGCGCATTTCCTCCATGGTACTTTCCCTTCGGAAAAAGGAAAAAATACGCGTACGGCAACCCCTTCGCAAACTGAGTATTCCCGTTCTCAATCCGAGGATGAAAGAACTGGTGGATGAAGTAAGTGAGCTCATTCTTTCCGAGGTAAACGTAAAAGAACTCACCTTCCTGTACGATGAAGACGGTGTCATCAAGAAAAAGCTCAAACCCGATTTTAAAAAATTAGGCCCCAAACTGGGAAAAGACATGAAGGCGGCTACCGAGGCCATTATGGCGATGGATTCAGTCCGAATTGCAGATTTGGAGCGGCACGGGCACATCGCTTTACAGGTGAACGAGCAAACATTTGACATCACCACGGATGAGGTGGAAGTACTCACGGAGGACATTCCCGGAAGTCTGGTAATTACAGAAGGTGGAATTACCGTAGCGTTGGATATTACTTTGGATGAAACGCTCATTGAAGAAGGCATCGCCAGGGATATTGTAA
>CAYYRB010000005.1:0-3701 GCA_964473995.1 uncultured Candidatus Competibacteraceae bacterium
CGGGAACATCTTTTTCTTCGGCCAGCTGGGCGGAACTTCGCAGGATTATCCTGTTACGCCCATCGGAGGCGACATACAACCACCCTTCACCGCCCTTTTTATTTTCGGTACCGATAACGGGGAAGATTCCTGCTATTTAAGTTTTCCCCCATTTGCAGGTATGGCCGAAGAGGAACCGGGTGGTTCGTTTTCCCTGTTTCCCAACCCGGCTTCGGATCTGGTTTTCATCCGTACGGAACATAATTTTGCGGGAACGCCTTTTTTCTTGTACGATGTAGCGGGTGTTCAGCTGATGCAAGGCACGCTGTTGCCCGGCCAAACGCCTTTGGAAATCAGCAGATGGCCTGCCGGTGTTTATTTTTTATCTGCACAAAAAGATCGATTCCGCACCATAAAACTCATCAAGACGGATTAACCCGAACTCGTCAAATCTGCTTCCTGATTTGATTTCTCAGCCTTTTGCTTTTCTGCGTTGTTCATGCTTTAACGTATTCCTTCGTAAGGGCGTTTTTCCATGTGGTGTACCTCCAGCGAGGGTACTCCGAAATCATCCGTGATTTTTCCCCGTAAAACGTACACGCCGCTTCCCCTGAATGGATATCTGTCCGCCGATTCAGGGAAATGAACCGTATCGATCCACTGCCCGTCTTCATCCGTAAAAGTGCCGAAGTACATGCGGTCTCCCTTTATCGTTCGGGTGGGTTTTACCGTAACGAGATAGCCTACGCTGGTTATCGTTTTTCCCTTATTTTTTGCGTAATCGGCGGCTTTCACCCGTTCGGGCGGAAGATTATCGGTAAATCGGAACGGATCTTGGGATGGAAACCCGAAAATCTCCAACTGATTACTCAGCTCCACTTTGTCAGAGATCGGCATGTCGGGCAGAGGGTGGGTGAGGGCTTCGGGCTTGCGGAATAATTCCGCACCGTTTTTTTCTTTTTTGCCCCGACTCAGGAAATGGGCCTCCCACAACAGATGTGCTTTGGGTTTTCCCGTAAAACGGAATGCGCCCGCGCGTACGAGCAGCATAAGTTGCTCCTGCTGGATTGCCGTGCGGTTGAGAAAATCTTCCAGATTTTGGTAAGGCCCGTTTTTTTCGCGTTCGCGGATAAGCACGTCACTCGTTTTCTTTTCCAGACGGCCTACATGGATGAAGCCCATCCACAGGGTATTCCCGTTCAGCGTGGTCAGGTATTCGCTGTGGTTGATGCAGGGCATTTCCACGTTGCCGCCGGCTCTGCGGGCTTCATGAAAATAAAATTCGGTGCGGAAAAATCCGCCGAAATTATTGATGACGGCCGTAATGAACTCGAGCGGATAATGTGCCTTTAGATATAGGCTCTGAAAGCTCTCCACGGCGTACGACGCGGAATGTCCTTTCGCAAAACTGTAACCCGCAAAACTTTCAATCTGCCTCCACACTTCGGAGGTGAGCTCTTCCGGACGGCCTTGTTCCCGGCAATTCTGAAAAAATTGGTCTTTTACCCGCTGGAATTCCTCGCGCGAACGGAATTTGCCGCTCATGCCCCGTCGCAGCACGTCGGCTTCCGCGGGCGACAGTCCTCCGAACTGGTGCGCCACGCGGATAACGTCTTCCTGGTAGACCATCACGCCGTAAGTATCGGGCATGATTTCCGCCATTACGGGATGCGCCTGTTTGCGTGCTTCCGGATCGCGGTGACGCAGGATATATTCCCGCATCATACCGGAGGAGGCTACCCCAGGCCTGATGATACTGCTGGCCGCCACCAGGGTGGGGTAGTCGGCACACTCCAGTTTGCGGAGTAATCCGCGCATGGCGGGCGATTCGATGTAAAAACAGCCCATGCAGTCACCCAGGCGCAGCATATCGCATACTTTTTCGTCTTTTTTGAAAGCCTGTATGGCTTGTATATCCACTGTTTTTCCCCGGTTTATGCGGATGAGTTCCACGGCATCTTTGATGTGTCCAAGGCCACGTTGACTGAGGATATCGTATTTGTATAAACCCAGGTCTTCTGCCACGTACATGTCAAACTGAGATACGGGAAATCCTTTGGGCGGAAGCAGGGGAGCCGTGTAGCGGTAAATGGGTTCTTCGCTGATGAGTACGCCTCCGGCATGTATGCTGATGTGCGAGGGAAAATCCTGCATCATACGCGCATAGTGGGTAATGGCGGCGGTTATTTTGTCTTTGGGTTTTCCGTTGCCTAACGTATTCAGAAGCGTCTCCGTTTCCTCTTTGGGCAGGCCCGCTGTTTTGGACAGCTCGCGCACGGCGGCGGCCGTCTGGAACGTGCTTACGGTACCCATCAGGCATACGCGTTCCGTTCCGTGCCTGCGGAAAATATAGGCTTGTACTTCGTCCCGGTCTTTCCAGGAAAAGTCCAGGTCAAAGTCGGGCGGACTTTCCCGGTACAGGTTGATGAAGCGTTCAAAATACAGGTCGAGTTCTACGGGATCCACATCGGTAATGCGCAGGCAGTAGGCTGCCATGCTGTTGGCTCCGCTGCCCCGGCCCACGTAAAAATATCCGCGGCTTTGCGCAAAGTTTACGATGTCCCAATTGATGAGAAAATAGGCGATGAAGTTTTTTTTTCGGATGATATCGAGCTCTTTTTCCAAGCGTGCGGTGAGTTCGGGCGTAAGATGCCCGTAGCGTTCGCGTGCCCCTTTCAGCGTGAGGGTTTGCAGCAGATGAAAATCTTCCCGTTCGCACCCGGTGAATCGGATGCGGTTTTTGGGTACGCCGAAGCGGAAATCCAATGTGCATGACTCCAGCAGTTCTTCTGCGTTGCGCAGCAGAAAATCATCGGTGCCGAAGCGTTTTTTCCATTCTTCCATGCTGCGGAATTGTTCCTCGGGATGGCAGATGGATTCGGGGGGGAGTTTGCTGTGCAGGGTGTTCAGGTGTATGGCTCGCAGCAGGCGGTGCAGGCGGAATTCATCAGGGCCGGAGATGGTTACGGTGAGCAGGGCGGTGAGTTGTTTGGTGAGTATGCGTGTCGTGCCGTCCAGCCGGAAGCGGAGCAGATCTTCGGGTTTTATGCCGACGTATTCCCAGGGGCGCAATACGGTGCTCATGTTCCTGCGGTAGGGGTAAATCACCCGCACGTGGCTAAATTCCGGGGCTTTTTCGGGAAAGGGCAGGTTTTGCTGCAGGTGTGCGGAGAGGAAGCGGTTTATTTCTTCCATGCCGTGTATGTTTTGGGCCAGGGCTATGTAGAGTGTCAGGTGTTGGTTGCGGAATTCCACGCCGGCTACGGGTGCTATGCCGAATTTGGGCGCTTCGCGGAAGAACTCAATGATGCCGGCCGTGCTGTTGATGTCGGTAATGGCCATGCGTTTCACGCCTTGTCGGGAAGCTGCTTCCAGCAGGTTGCGTATGGAGAGCGTACCAAATTTGAAGCTGTAGTAGGAACGTACGTTCAGGTACATGAATTGTCAAAAATAATGTCAAAAAATACGACATTATTTTAGTCAAAAATTGGTTATAAAAAGGGCTGATCTTGTATAAGGCCCTTTTTTATTTGATGAAAAAGGAAGACTGGGGTTTAACTCATCCGGAGCAGCTTGTGATTTTGTCTTGATCGTTGGGCTTGTCCTTCAATCCCGGCAGCTATGGTCGGTACGGTCTGCGAAATAACTGAAAATTGTATCAGGTAGCAGGTATCGAGTATCAGGACGATTTCTCACCCTTCGATCCCGACATTTATCGTCGG
>CAYYRB010000005.1:3801-61485 GCA_964473995.1 uncultured Candidatus Competibacteraceae bacterium
GACATTTATCGTCGGAAGGGCAGCGAAATTTGTCTTGGCTCTTGAATCTTGGTTCTAAAATCTAGAGTCTTCTTAAGCGATTCCCATCTGTTTCAGGTGCCTCATGTGCGAAACGAAGGCTCCCGTTACGGTGGCAAACTCCATGTATTTGATGTTGAATTCCCGGCAGGTTTCTTTCAGGATTCGATTCAGCTGTGGGTAATGTATGTGGCTTACGCCCGGGAAAAGGTGATGTTCCACCTGAAAATTCAGTCCGCCCATAAACCAGTTCACCAACGGATTGGATGTGGCAAAATTGGCCGTGGTGCTTACCTGATGCACCGCCCACTCGGCTTCCACCGTTACCGATTCTTCTGTCAGGGGAGTGACGAATTCCGTTCCTTCTACCACATGGGCCAGCTGAAAGACCACGGAGATGACCAAACCCAAAACAAAGGTGATGATGAGATACCCCACGATGGTGGGAATCACCCCGGCAAAAATCATGGGAACCACCAAGAATACGGCTACATGCACCACTTTGGAAACCCAGAAAATGATGTGCTCTTTCACCGTCATGTTGCGGATGGGCGTATAGCGGGCAATTTTTCCGCTGAAGTACTTTTTAAAGTCGCGGTAAAACACCCAGAAAAAGAACATCAGGCTGTATGCCAGCAAGGCATAGAAGTGTTGAAAACGGTGAAACCATCTCTTTTGCTGTTCGGTGTGAAGCCTGAGGAAGGGATTTACGTCAATGTCGTCATCCATTCCTTCTATGTTGGTATAGGAATGGTGGTTTACATTGTGTTTCTGTTTCCAGAAAAACACGTTGGCTCCCAAAAAATTCAGGGAAAGCCCCATCATCTCGTTGATTTTTTTGTTTTGAGAGTAGCTTCCGTGGGCTCCGTCGTGCATCATGTTGAAACCGATGGCGGCCATGTCCAGCCCCATCACAATACAAAGCAATACTGCCAGCCACGTAGGTGGCGAAAGAAAAACCAGGGTTACGTAAACGCCCACAAAAACCAGGGAAAGAACTGCCGTTTTGGCGTACAGTTTGAAGTTTCCGGTAGGCTTGAGGTTGTGGGATTGGAAGTATGCTTCGGTCCGCATTTTCAGGGTAGCGTAAAAGTCGGCACCCCGGTTGTTGAATTTTACTTGCATAGTGTAAAGTCGGCTTGGCGACAAGCGATATCAAAGGTAAGGTATTTCTCATTAACCAAACCTAAAGAAATCATAAAGTAAAGATAGACTGCATCGAAAAACGGACAGATAAAAAGGAGAAAGGATAAAGGAACAAGGGCAAAGGAGGTTTCCAAACATCTTCCCGAAAAGCACGTTGCGCCGGAACCTGCAACTGTACCAGCTAGCAGACAGAGTGAAGCGGTTAATCAAATATCAAGACCAGGCAAACCGAATGCCCAAATTACCCCATAGGCACTACTTTTTGCCCATTGCCTGCTCTCTTATGCATCCTGCCTTAAAAAAGGCGTAGCACTGGAATTTTAAAACCTGATATAAATCATACCTGCTTATGACCAAAGGCATATTCTGCCTAGGTAGCCCGCTCTAACTTTGCGTTGTAATCAGTTAATGAAAAATAATCATGAAAAAGAGGACTCCCGTTAAAGAGATTATGACTTCGTCCGTGAGGACGGTTCAAGTTACCGATTCCCTGAAGGATGCCAGGTATCTGATGGATAACGAATCCATTCATCATTTGCCTGTAATGCGTGGAGATTCTTTGGTGGGGATTTTAAGCGATTCAGATTTTAATCGTCTTAATTTTGCCACATTGTTCAACAAAGAGGATAATAAAAGTGAGCAGGCGTTGCTCGAAACGCTTACCATTGAGCAGTTGATGACCTTTAAGCCGGTTACTGTGGAACCCACCGCCACCATAAAAGAGGTAACCGACATTTTCAGGCAGGAGCATTTCCGTGCACTCCCCGTTTCTGAAAACGGCAAGCCCGTGGGTATTGTAACGGTAACCGATGTGCTGGAATTTCTCTCTGAGCATATGTAGTTTCATAGGTGTTTAAAATAGAGTGTAGTTTGTGTGTTTCGCGGCGGCCTCCGGGCCGTCGCGTTTTTTTGCCGGGATTAAAATAGCACAACACACAGTTGTTTCAGGTTTCACTCCGGTAAGCGGGCTCTTTGGAGTTAGAGAATCAGCGATTACTGAATAAATCAGGTTTTCTGTTTTTTCTTTTTAGCTGCCGGAAACAGTACGTTGTTTAGAATGAGTCGGTATCCGGCCGAGTTGGGAAAAAGGGCCAGATCAGTGGGCGGATCGCCCACCATATGTTGGTAATCTTCGGGATCATGCCCTCCGTAAAATGTCCAGAACCCTTTGCCGAATTCCCCGTGAATGTACCGTGCTTCATCGGCGGCTTTATTTTCCCCCAGAATCAGCACGTTCGATTTGATGACGGGCTTGCGGAAAGCGGTAGTCTGGCCCATAAAGCCGGGAATGATACGCTCGTGGCTTTGGGTAAGCATGGTTGGTACGGGATCCCACTTGGCAGAAAAATCGAACAGGGTGAAAAAGTCCTGCGTTTGAGCTACCCGGCGGTAGGTGGTGGCATCAATGTTTGAATATTCGTATTCGGCGGGGTTTCTCACCAGCATGAAATCGCGGAAAGCAAAGGTTTTATTGAAGTCAATTTTTTGTTGGGCCTGCGGATCCATCGGGTCCCCGTCAAACATGTGTTCGCAGATGTCTACCCCGTCGGCGGATAGCGAAATGTCATAACTGTCTGTCGCACTGCACATGGCAAACATGAATCCTCCGCCGGCCACGTATTTTTGAATTTCTTTGGAAACGGCCAATTTGAGCTGGCTTACTTTGTTGAATCCCCACTTTGCGGCAAGAGCCTCCAGGGTACGCACCTGTTCCTGATACCAGTCGGCATTGCGGTAGGCGCTCCAAAACTTGCCGTATTGCCCGGTAAAATCTTCGTGGTGAAGGTGGAGCCAGTTATACAAAGGTAATTTACCTTCCAGGATTTCGTTGTCGTAGATGACATCATACGGGATTTCCGCATAGGTGAGAACCAAAGTGACGGCATCATCCCAGGGTGCTTTTTCTTTGGGTGAATACACGGCAATTTTCGGCGCCTTTTCCATTTTTACCGCGTCCATATTCACTTCCGGATCGGCTATTTCGGTCAGTATGGCGGTTGAGCGTGAATCTGCGATCAATTCGTAGCTCACCCCGCGTATGTTCATTTCTTTCTCGGTGGCGGAAGCATGTTTGAATAGGAAGCTGCCCCCGCGGTAATTAAGCAGCCACCAGATCTCCACATCATTTTGCAAAACCCAGTAGGCAATTCCGTAGGCCTTCAGGTGATTTTTCTGATCCTCATCCATGGGAATCAGGATATAGGAAGCGTTGGTGCGGAATGCCAATGCTAAAAGAAGGAATACCGAAAAGAAATGCTTATATCGCATAAATGCCGAAATATACCTGTCAGTAACGAAAAAAACAGGTTTATGTTGTTTTAGAAGGGTGTCATGCTGTCTTCATCATTCATTTTTGAAGGCAGGCTGAATGTATCGAACTGAGTACTTGCTTCGCCGTTAAAATCGCTGACAGATCCTCCGTGTTGTATCTCGCTTAAATTTTCGAAGCGTGCCAATTCTTGCCGGAAGTGAAGTTTCACATTTCCCACGGCCCCATTTCGGTGTTTTCGTATGATAATTTCAGCGATTCCATGGGTAGAGTTTCCTTCGTCGTCTTCGGTGAGTTCATAGTATTCCGGACGGAAAATAAACATCACCATATCAGCATCCTGTTCGATGGATCCGGACTCCCTCAGGTCGCTCAGTTGCGGCCGCTTGTCAAATCCTGTTCGGCCCTCAGATGCACGGCTGAGCTGGGATAGGGCGATGATAGGTATTTGGAGTTCCTTGGCAATTCCTTTCAGTGAGCGTGAAATGGCGGAAATTTCCTGTTCCCGGGTACCCCTGCCTTCTGATCCGGCTGTCATGAGCTGCAGGTAGTCCACAATAATCAGCTCTATATTGTGCATGGCACGCAATTTTCTCGCTTTGGCCCGGAATTCAAATATGGAAAGAGCAGCGGTATCGTCAATGAATATTTTTGCTTCAGCCAGGTGCGCTATTTTTTCGTGCAGGATTCTCCATTCTCCTTCTTCAAGCTTTCCCTTTTTTATTTTTTCTGAGTTGATACCCGTCTCCAACGCAATCAAGCGATTTACCAATTGGAGTGAGCTCATTTCCAGTGAAAAAATGGCTGCCGGCCTTCTGTTTTGCACCGCGGCGTTTCTAAGCAGGCAAAGCGAGAGTGCCGTTTTTCCCATGGAAGGCCTGGCGGCCAGAATGATAAGGTCGGTAGGTTGCCAACCGGAGGTGATGCGATCCAAATCGAAAAAACCGCTTTCGACCCCCGTGATTCCTTCCTTTTTTTCTTCTTTCAGGCGTTCCATTTCCTTCACGGCTTTTTCGAGCAGCATTTGGATGCTGTCAAAACCTTTGCGGATATTGTTTTCGGCAATTTCAAACACTTTTTTTTCCGCGGAATCCATCAGGTCGAATGTATCCACCGTTTCATCGAATGAGTCCTGTAGAATTTCTCCGGAAACACGGATTAACTCTCTTTTTATGAATTTTTCGGCAATCACACGTGAATGATACTCCACATTGGCTGCAGATCCCACCCGGCTGGTGAGCCAAGCCACATAATATGCCCCGCCCACGATTTCAAGATTTCCGTTTTTTCGAAGTTCGTTGGTAACCGAAAGAATATCTACGGGTTCGGTTCTTCCAAAAAGGTCTTTGATGGCTTCGTAGATTTTTTGGTGCGCTTCCTTGTAGAAATAATTTGGCTGGAGAATTTCACTTACGGTAGCAACGGCTTCTTTTTCTAACATTACCGCTCCCAAAACGGCCTCTTCCAAATCAAGTGCCTGTGGCGGTATTTTGCCTATTTCCAACCCTTCTGCAGGATTTTTTACGCGTGGACCTCTTTTCCGGTCCTGTTTTGCTTTTTCTGAATTGTTTTCCATACCCCCACAAATTTATCTTAACGATTCGATTTTATCAGGTATACTTTCAAATAAAAGTTTTTAAAATTTGTTTGTGGGTTTTTAACAGAGGTTTGACCGAACGTACAATTTAAAAACCCGGATTTGGTTACCTTTACCCACTCAATATACGAATGGATATGGCACGTTTTCAGGTAAAACATGGGGATAAAAGCTGGTCTGTAAATACGGATGGTGAATCAGGCAGTATCTACGTGGATGGTAAACCCATAGCTGCCGAGGTGACTGAAGTTACTGAACATTATCGAAAGATAACTTTAAACGGAGTTGTGCATCATGTTCTATTTGAGTCTTTTGATAAGACCGAGAAAAAGATTGTACTGCGTGTGAACGGTGAGCGAAAAGAGTTTTCGGTAAAGGACAGGAACGATGAACAACTTGCCCAGTTTGGCATTCAGGCTTTTCCTACCCCAAAAGTGAATGAATTGAAATCTCCCATGCCGGGGTTGGTTCTTAAGATTGAGGCAAATCCGGGTGACGTGCTTCAGAAAGGTGATCCGATTTTGGTACTGGAAGCCATGAAAATGGAAAATGTATTAAAGGCTCCCGCCGACGTGAAGGTGAAGGAAATTCTTGTGAAATCGGGCCAGGCGGTTGAAAAAAATGCAGTTTTGGTTAAGTTTCAATCTTAAATGAAAATCTCATCCTCCGGATTTTCAATTTTATAAAATCCCTTGTGTCCACAGGAGGTGCAAATCAATTTATGATGATGTCGTAAATATGGAATGACCAGTTGAACGAACTTGTCTAACGGACCGCGTCGGGTTTTGGCCAACGGCTCTTTCCCACATTTACTACAGGTTTTTTTAAACTGATACATAGGAGAATTATTATGCTGGACAAAAGATATTGTCAAATTTAAATTTTTTTTATGAATAAATTAAATTTTTTCAATTCTTTTGAAAAGCAATCTGGAAATTGCTTCGAATAGGACTTCAGGTGGCTTGCCCCTCCAATTTAAATGAGTCAATTCCATGTTAAGGTGTAAGTATACTCCTATACCATATTGAATGAACTCATCCGAAACGTGAGGCTGAAAATTAATTCCCACAATCCAGCCTCCCGGACAGTCCTCTATCCATTCCGCATAGTAATCATCTTCTTCCGGGAATGCATTCAACACCTGCTCTCCAATGAGGATGAATTTGCGTATTCCCTGTTCAAGTAAGCAATCCGCAAAATCCCTTTTTAAAAATAAGATGTCATTGTGTACTGCATCATTCCATTCTCCTATCAATTCAATGATGCAATATCCCTTCTCATAATCGGCAAAAAGCAATTTCAAATATAGGGTAGGAGAGCCGAATTCATCCCACTGCGGATGCAGATAATACCCGTATATTTCGTTGTGACAGCTAAATTCGCTGTATTCCCTTCCGTAAAAGGGAGATCGGTGATCAAATTCCGCACGGTATAATTCCCGCCATCCGTCGTAAGGTTCAATATCGTGCATACTTTTGTAGGTGAACAAATATACCCTTCCTGCAACATTTAATTTTATGTTTAACAAAGACTTAATCCTAAAAAGGTTGGAAGAAGCCCTGAATCTGGCTTTGAGCAACGTAAGAGAGAAGAACGGTGGTCCTTTCGGTTGCGTAATCTATAAAGAGGGAATTAAAATTGCCGAAGGGGTAAATCGGGTTACCTCCCGTAATGATCCCACGGCCCATGCGGAAGTTGAAGCAATCAGGTCGGCCTGTCTTACGTTGGACTCCTGGCAACTTGAGGGTTGTGAGATCTATGCCAGCAGTGAACCCTGTGCCATGTGCACGGCAGCTATCTTGTGGGCCCGGCCTAAAGCGGTTTATTTTGCGAATTCGCTTCAGGTAGCCGCCAGGTTTGGGTTTGATGATTCATATATTGCGCGCCAGGTTGCTGAGCCCTTTCAGCAGAGAACCATTCCATTTGTGTGTTTAACGGTGCCTGAATCCGAAAGTCCGTTTACTGAGTGGGAGAATAATCCGTCTAAAATTCCGTATTGAATCATGAAAACGATTTTACTTTTAGTTGTTTCCAACGTGTTTATGACGTTTGCCTGGTATGCCCATCTCAAATACACGGAAATTCCGCTTTGGAAGGCTGTTTTGGCCAGTTGGGGAATTGCCTTTTTTGAGTACATGCTTATGGTTCCCGCCAACCGTATGGGGTTTTTCAGCGGTCAGTTTTCGGCTGCCCAGCTCAAGATTACCCAGGAAGCGGTAACCCTTTTCGTTTTTGCCCTTTTTTCCGTCTTGTACTTAAAGGAAAAATGGACCTGGAATTACCTTGCCGCCTTCGTATGTATTCTCTTAGCAGTCTATTTTATTTTCAGAGGCAGGTAAGTGCTTCTTTGAGGTAAAATGGCTGCGTGAGTTCCTTATACTCTTCCGAATATGTTCCTTTCTCCGATCTTAAAACCAGTTCAGGTTCTGTAATCAGGTCTTCTTTTACGGGGGACCATTCGGAAAGTATGCGTGTTTTGTTGCCTATCCCCGGTTTTGGAAAGACAGTTCGGCTTCTTTTGAGAAAAAGATTATTTTGGGACAATTCTGCTGAAAAAGCGGTCCATTCTTTTTCGGGCAATATGCACCCGAAGATACCTTCCGCTTTTAGCAACCGTGAAATTTGCCGGGCCAATGTTTTGAAGCCGTCGGCTTCCATGTGTCGTGCATTGTTCTTTCTGCTTTCAGGACCCGGCAGGGCCCCGCTGAAGTAAGGAGGATTAGACACGATGTAATCAAAAGGCTTTTCGATATGAAAGTCCTGAAAATTGGTATTTATCGCTTTTAGTCTATCAGACCAGGGGGAATGCCTGAAGTTTTCCTGTGCCTCGTAGAGTGAATCCTCATCCGAGTCAATTCCGATGATTTGTGCATCAGGATTTTTTTGCGCGCTCATCAGCGCCAAAAGCCCGGTTCCGGTACCGATATCTAATATGGATGTGGCTTTTTCGCAGGAAATCCATGCGCCCAATACTACGCTGTCAGTGCCGACCTTAAAGGCTGACTTTTCTTGAAAAACAGTGAAATGCTGAAATCGGAACGGGTTACTCACCTGAAAATAATTCCAATAATCCTTCCGGACAACGGGTGTGAATTTTTCGTTCCGCATGGTTTATTTGGTAAACCACCTGTGGAATGACAAAAGGAATGAGAATCTCATGTTTTTCGCCTTTGATGCATAGGGTTTCCTGGCTTCCGGATGCAAGCACCTCGGTCACCCTTCCCAGCAAACCACTATCTTCATCTATCACCTCATATCCTACTATGCGGTCTGAGGAGTCGGGGGAGTGCTTTGGCTCCATTTCTCGTGGCAGAAGTAAACTTGATCCTTTCAGCGATTCCGCCTGTTCGGGAGTGTCAATTCCTTCCAGTTTCAAATAAAGAAGGTCACCCTTGGCCGATAGACTTTCTATCAAAAACGGGACGGCATTTCCCTGTCGATCCAAGAAAAGTACTTCCCCGGATTTCGGAAACAGGAGAGGCTCCACCTTGATTTTTGCCGTAACGGCACCTTTGAGGCCGTGGGGTTTAATAATGAAACCCGGAGAGAAACAATCGCTTGCTTTCATCCGGGTTTACAAGTGTATTGAACAAAACAAAATCAACGTTACTCAGCGGCAGCTTCGGTACCTTCTTCTGATGAAGATTCCACCTCAGGTGTCGTTTCAGCATCCGAACTTTCTTCGGCTTCGGCGGTTTCTTCTGACGGAGCTTGAGCTGCTGCAAGGGCTGCGGCGCGGGACTCTGCTCTTTTGTTAAAGATGTCCTTTTCGGCCTGCAGGCGCTTCGCCTTTTCAGCTTCTTCGGCACGGCTCCTGCTTTCCAGAATTTTGCCTGTGCGGGCTTCTTTTTCCTTCACCCAGGCTGCAAATTTTTCATCAGCCTGTTCCTGGGTAATGGCTCCTTTGTTCACCCCTGTCTGAAGGTGGTTTTTCAGCAGGATGCCTTCCTGAGAAAATAAACCACGTACTTTATCTGTAGGAGTTGCTCCTACCTGAAGCCATTTTACGGCTTTTTCGATGTCTACGATGACGGCTGCCGGTTCTACGATCGGGTTGTAAGTACCTACTCGCTCGATGAACCTTCCATCACGTGGAGATCGAGAGTCTGCTGCGACAATATGGTAGAAAGGTCTTTTCTTTCTGCCATGTCTCTGTAATCTTAATTTTACCGACATTTTTTAGTAGTTTTAAATCCCTTATTTTTTAGGGGCTGCAAAGTTGCGGTATTTTCTTTTTACTTCCAAATTTTCTGCCTTTTTTTCAGTGTATCACTGAATTGTTTTCCGGGTCTTACTTTGCTGCATGGTTCTTAAAAGTGGCGTACGTTTTGGTTTTAAACTGCAGCGGAAAGGATTTCTTCCGCTCGGTTATTTAATCTGAGTTTACAAAACATATAAACACTGGGGCGTGAAAACTTGGTGCCGGTGCATGTCAAATCCAAAATTACTTCTCACGTAATTAGCGACTAAAATTAGTTGAATGGGTTCATTTATTATTGAAGGCGGACAACATCTGAAAGGGGAACTTACTCCGCAGGGCGCAAAGAACGAGGCTTTACAGGTACTCAGCGCCGTATTGCTGACCACCGAAACCGTAGTGATGCAAAATGTGCCTGATATTATCGATGTGAACAAACTCATCGAGATTCTCGGGGATATGGGCGTGAAAATTCGCAAGGTGGACCCCTCAACGTTCGAGTTTAAAGCGGACGCCATCAATCCAGACTATATATTCAGCAAGAATTTTATTGATAAGGCTAGTAAGTTAAGGGGCTCCGTAATGCTGCTCGGTCCTCTTTTGGCGCGATTTGGCAGGGGATTCATACCCAAACCCGGGGGGGATAAAATCGGTCGTCGCCGGCTGGATGCCCATTTTCTCGGATTTAAAGATTTGGGCGCCGAATTTGAATATGACACAGAGTCGGAGTCTTTTTCCGTGAAGGCCAAGGAGCTTAAGGGGGCGTATATCCACATGGATGAGATTTCCGTCACCGGAACGGCCAATGTGTTGATGGCTGCCGCTATGGCCAGGGGAATAACCACCTTGTACAACGCAGCTTGTGAGCCTTATGTGCAGCAATTGTGTAAAATGCTGAATTCGATGGGTGCCAAAATCAGCGGGGTAGGATCTAATCTCTTAACCATAGAAGGGGTTCCTGAAATGGGGGGCTGTACTCACCGCATATTGCCTGATATGATTGAGATAGGCTCTTTTATCGGCTTGGCTGCCATGACTCAGTCCGAAATAACGATTAAAAATGTGAGTTACGATAATTTGGGCATCATTCCTAAAATGTTTTCACGTATGGGTATCCATACTGAGCGCAGGGAGGATGATATTTTCATTCCGCGGCAAAGCAACTATACCATCGATACGTTTATCGACGGTTCCATACTCACTATTTACGATGCTCCCTGGCCCGGCTTCACGCCCGATCTCATGAGTATTATGTTGGTCGTAGCTACCCAGGCCAAAGGCAGCGTGCTGATTCATCAGAAAATGTTCGAAAGCCGTTTGTTTTTTGTAGATAAGTTGATTGATATGGGTGCCCAGATTATCTTATGTGATCCGCATAGGGCTACCGTAATCGGTTTAGATCGCAAATATCCGCTTCGGGGAATAACCATGAGTTCCCCTGACATACGGGCGGGAGTATCCTTGCTGATAGCTGCCATGAGTGCGGAAGGAAAAAGTGTCATCAATAATATTGATCAGATAGATCGTGGATATCAGAATATCGACGGACGGTTGAATGCCATCGGGGCAAAAATTATCCGCACGCCTTGATGCCATGAGCCTTCTTTCCGATAGGCTTGAAAAGCTGATTGAGGGAGGGTTGCCTGGCTGGGAGGCTCAATCACTCATGGTTCCGCCGGGCAGAAAGGAGGCGGCTCTAAGCAGACTCAGTGAACCCGATCCGCCGCGCTCCGCAGCAGTTTTAGCCGTTATCCGCCAAGTTTTGGAAAGAGAGTATCGGCTGGTTTTTATCAAGCGACCTGATTATGAGGGTACACACGGCGGGCAAATTTCTTTTCCCGGAGGAAAAGCGGAGCAAGGTGACCTCAGTCTGCAGGATGTGGCCATCCGGGAAACGTTTGAGGAAATCGGCGTTTCTGCCAAATCGTTTCGGATAATGGGGAGGCTATCTCCCGTGTATATTCCTCCCAGCCATTTTTGGGTTGAGCCTTTTCTGGCGTTTGCCTCAGACCATTTGGTATATTCGCCTGATGCCCGGGAGGTAGATTATATTCTTGAAATCCCTTTAAAACGCATAGTGTCTCCCGATTCGGTGGTGTTTTCGGATTTTAATACGGCTTATGGCCGCATGAAAAATTATCCTTGTTTTTGTTTCGGTAATCAGGTCGTGTGGGGAGCCACCGCGATGATTACCGCCGAGATTAAAGCCCTTTTGGCTAAACTCCCAGAAGATATCGTTTCGTGATTATAAAAATGGCCAAGAAAATCAATACAGCAAAAAGAATGAGCAGCACTCCCCGGTAGTGGCTTTTTTGGATGGGTCTGTCCTTTATATAGGCGAAAACCAAAACCGCCGTGAAGGTTATGATGAAAAACAGCGCAAAATAAATCTGTCCTTGGGTAAACATCTTTATAAAAAGTATCAATGGTGCGCAAATGTAAAAAGTAGGATGGTCTGATTGTTTTAAATGAACGATAAAAATATCTGATTAGGTTTTGATGGATTGAATATGTTTTTAACTTTGACCGCCGTTCGAAATAGTAAAACGCAATGAACATCAAACTTTTTTTATCCAGGTATCTGTTTCCCATCATTTTATTGTTGGTGAGCTTAATTTTGTTGATTATCGGACTAAAGCCGGGTAAGATACAATCAGGGATTTTTCTATTATCCGCTTTTTTATTGTTGGCCTCATCGGTAATCATGATTTTGGCCAGCGCCGAAATTTTGAAAGGAAAAGTAGCTACCATCCTCGGGTATGTCCTTATTCCGGTAGCCGGTTTTTTGGCCTATCAAAATTATGCCGTAATCCAAGATGATATAGACTACAAAAACCTTACTGATTATCGATACAGTCAGGTGCGTGAGCGTTTGGAAAAAATTCGTGAGGCACAGGTGACCTACAAGAATGAAAAGGGTCAGTTTTCCGATAATTTTGATTCACTCATCGTTTTTGTGAAAACCGGTAAAATGCGCATCATCAAAAAGGTGGGTAATGAAGAGGATTCTTTGGCAGTAGCCACCGGCCAGGTTCGTCGGGATACGCTTTTGGTTCCCGTTTTGGGTAATGGTTTCAAGCCTGAAAATTATCCGGTAGATTCGCTGAAATATATTCCTTTCGGTAATGGTTCAGTATTTGCCCTTTCTGCGGGAATATTGGGCGCAGAAGGTTCTGATTATCGTCCTCCCGTATTCGAGGCATCCGCTCAATTTACCACTTTTCTTGGAGAGCTCGGTCAAAAGTATAAAAAAGTCGTTCCCGACTCTGCCATTCGCGTGGGAAGTATGGTTGAACCGACTACCAACGGAAACTGGAAATAATTTTCAAATAGCAGTAAAAAACGAAAGGGGATATGTATGTCCCCTTTTTCTTTATCGGGGGTTCATAAGATTTAGTATTGCCCTTCGTGCCTGTCCAACTCTTTGGGTTCCTTCGCCTGAGATTACTGCATAAGGAACCCGCATATCATCCAGGTGTTTTTTGAATGTATTAAATAAGTGTTTGCGAAGTTGTGGATGCTCTCTGAGCGGATCAGGCTCCCAAGGAATGTCTGTGTTCATGAGCAAGTACAGATCATATTGCTGCTTTTTCCAAAACGTTTCAATGATCGGAAGACAATAACCGAAGGCATGTTCGCTCCATATTTTCAGCACGGTCATTTCCGTATCGGCAATCAACAATCCATTAGTGGCGGTTAAAGCCATTTGTTCGGCTTCTTTTTGGCCTTTGGCAATTTGCTCCAGATCGCAGGGATCGTAAGGCGGTTTTCGCCCTTTCAGAAATTCACGGGCATATTCGGGTACCAATGAAGCGCCAAATTCGTCCGTGAGCGTTTTTGCAAGGAATGTTTTTCCTGTACTTTCGGGCCCCGTAATGGCTATTTTTATCGGTTGTTTTTCCATTTTCTGTTCCATGTTATCCATCCTTCCACCGCCAAAATAAAATACACGGAGGTGAGTATGGCTGTCAGGCTTAGGTTTTTTTGGATAAATAGAAAAATGGCAACGCCGTTTGAAATAATCCAGATCGGCCAATTTTCCAATTTTTTACGAATGGATAGCCAGGTTGCCGCAATTGCCGTTGTGGAAACGAATGAATCGGCGAACGGGAATTCGGCTTCCGTATACCTACTCAAAAGAGAACCCATGACAAAGCTGGTGGCGGGAATTAACAGGATAACGAATAGACCTTCATGTAAAGAAATTCGAGAAACAGCTATCTTTTTTTCCGGTTTTCCCCAGTCGGACCAACCTTTCACGGCCATTAAGGTGTAGAATATATTCAACCCCATATCGGCAAATAATTTTGCATCAAACATGATAAAAGCAAAAATACCCGTGCTGATCCCACCGAAAAGCCAACCTGTTCTGTTCTCCCGTATGGTCAATGCCAAAAAAAGCAGTCCGCACACCACTGCCGTCCATTCGGCTGCATTACCCCAATTCATCAGTCGAATGTGAATGGCTTGCCGCTAAGGTAAGGAGCAGGTCGGGATCTTTTTCCAAAATGTTACCCACCACCACCGCATCTGCGCCTGCTTTCCACGCTTTAATCACATCATTTTCCGTCTGAATTCCGCCTCCTGCAATAAGGGGTATTTGAATGGCGCTTTTTACTTTTTGAATCATGTGTTCAGAAACAGGAAAAAGGGCTCCTGAGCCGGCTTCAAGATATATGCATCGAAGACCGAGCATTTGTCCCGCCAGTGCTGTACAAGCTGCGATATCCGGCTTGTCGGCCGGTATAGGTGTCGTTTGTGTTATGTAGGCTGCAGATGAATCATTGCCACCCTGGATGAGTAGGTAGCCTGTGGGGATTATTTCCATTTTCGATTGGGCCAGGGATGGTGCGGCAACCACATGTTGTCCGATTAAAAATTCCGGGTTTCGCCCTGAAATCAATGAAAGCAGCAAAATACCGTCGGCCTGGGCAGAAACCTGAATGGAATGACCGGGAAAGAGGATTACTTTCCCTTTGAATCGGGTTTTAATTTCCCGTATGGTTTCCTCTGCCGTGCCATGTGTAAGTAAGCTCCCTCCCACCAGAATTAAGGGAAGATTGGCTTTTTGGGCCAGTAAGCCGAGATGCCGAGCTTTCTCCCCATGTATTTTGTCGGGGTCAGCCAGTGGAATAAGCAATTTTCGCCCTTCAATCCGGGCTTGTTCAAAAATGGGGTAAATGGATGATGTCATCGGGGTCTAAAGTAGCAATTCCGTGATGAAAAACGATCACATGGGATTCTTCAAAAAATAACCGCAGATAAAATTCCCGGGAACCGCAGCCAAAATCAGCTGTGGCTATAATCAGTGAGTCTGATTGACGAAATGGATGAATCGTAAATTTATTCAGATAGTCGATAAAGCCTTTCCCGTACATTTTATACAACACTTCTTTGGCGCTCCACATTGCCGTTAGTAGGGGGATTTGTTCTTTTTCAGGCAGACCTTCCGAAAAGAGAAGCTCCGCGGCATTGAGAAATTTATCCTTGACACGGAGAATTTTTCCCCGGTAATGCTGTATATCAATTCCGCAGGAAATGGAGGGGGATAGCTGACAAACCGTGATGTTTTCCGAATGGCTGAATGATAAATCCAGTCCGGATTGCGGTAAAACCGGTTTTCCGGATTCGGTGTAACTCCACACTTTTCCGTGAGGAGGGAAAAGGTGTTTCATCAATTCATGTTCTCCGGATTTTTCGCGCGCAGTCTTAGTGAGTTCAACAAGTGCAGCATCCCTGTGTTCCACATGGATACCGACCCGATAGCTTTTGTTTTTGATTTCGATGAAACTCAAAATGATGGGTTATCTTTTTTGTAGTGCAAATATTTGATAAAAAAATTGTAACATTGTCGGTTAAGTTACTCAGTGCTCATGAATCATTTGTACCGTCTGATTATTCTTGTATGTGTTGTTTCATGTGGCTTTTACCTTTCCGGAAAGGCTCAGGATTGTAATGTTATTTATGTGACGCCTGGAGGTGCATCCTCGGGTAATGCAGGTACGCGGCAAAATCCGGCCAGCCTTACTTATGGTCTTTCTTTGGTCAGTGGAACAGCCAATGTGTTGTATATGCGGGCGGGCACATACAATATATCAAACCCGGTTAACCTGGTTTCTAACGTAAAAATATATGGTGGTTTTAATACCCAATGGAGAAAAACGAACGGTTCTGAATCAATTATTTTTCGGGATTTTACCAACGTTCAGTCCAATCCTTCGCGTTTGGTAGCCCTTCAGGGGAATGGAATAACTAATTTTGAATTGCATGATATTACAGTAAAAACGGCCAATGCCGTGGGAACCGGTATCTCAACATATGGAATTTATCTGGGCAATTGTTCGGCCTATGAGTTGGTTCGCGTACGAATTCAGGCAGGGACTGCCACGGGAGGACTTTCCGGCCTTTCGGGAAATAACGGAATTGCAGGAGCAGCCGGAGTACCGGGACAAAATGGGGATGAGGATGGGCCTTGCTGCAATTTAGGCGGCGCTCCGGGCTCAGGTTCTTTCCCCGGCAGCAATCCGGGTGGTGCCGGAGGAAATGGAGGTCCGCGCGGAACCTATTCTTTTCCGATCGGCGGATCAGCTCCTCCGGGAACTGCCGGTAATTCGGCACCGGGTTCCGGGGGAGGATTACCAGGGCTTGGTGGTGTGGGCGTAGATGATCGGATTATTTCTTTGTCGGCCTGCGCCAGAACGACCATGAATGACGGCACTTCCGGTACACCGGGAACACCCGGTGTACAAGGGATCCCCGGCCCTGACGGAGTGGCTTCGTTTACCGGTGGTTGGTTTCAACCCGCTTCAGGTGTAAACGGAACCCCGGGTACCAATGGATTTGGCGGTGGCGGCGGCGGCGGAGGAGGTTCTCAGGGTTATGTTGTCGTAATTCCTGCCATTCCCGGCATTACCGGAGAAATTAATTCAAACGGTACGGGAGCCGGCGGCGGAGGCGGAGGCGAAGGTGGACAGGGAGGGACAGGCGGTGGCGGCGGCGGTGGCGGCGGTGCTTCTTTTGGTCTTTTTGTATGGAATAACGGCCCCGGTGGTATTATCAAAGACTGCTATTTCCAGACCGGGCAGTTTGGTCTCGGTGGAAACGGCGGTTTGGGTGGAGCCGGTGGTTTGGGTGGTGTTGGCGGTGCCGGAGGCGGCCAACTTAATTGCGACATAGGCGCAGGAGGTAATGGTGGAAACGGCGGAAACGGGGGAAGTGGCGGAAAGGGCGGTCTCGGCTCTGACGGTGTCAGCATGTCCCTTTACCAAAACGGTACACCTCTCTCCATACAAAATATCAATAATCTTCAGCAGCCCATAGTTACCGTTGAATATTCAGGGTGCATTAATGCGCCGGTGAAATTCAGTACGAACCAAACAGGAACCATTCAATGGTTTTTTGGTGCGGCTTCACAACCCGCTACCTTTTTTGGGCAGACAGCAACAGCCTACTACACGGCCACAGGGGAAAAAACCTTTACTATGGTGTGGAATGGAATTGCCTACACCTACACTGAATTTTTGAATATAATCAACGGGTCGGCACCTCCGATTCCTCAAATTGTTTCCACGGATACAGTTTTATGCGTAGGAGCCACAGGAACTTTTTCTTCGTCCATTTCTGCTGACAGCTACGAATGGCAAATTACCGGCGGCTCTTCGGGAGTTAATCAAACCATCATCGGGCCCTCAAATCAACAAATCTCATTCACATTTACCCAGCCGGGTAATTATCAAGTTTATCTCCAAACGGTTGATAACTGCTGCGGGCGTTCCTTCCGTGATTCCTTTGATGTTTTTATCGATGGGTTGATTCAGCCGTCTATTGCCATTCAGTCCATCATCGAAAATAATGGATTTAATGTGTGTCAGGGAGCCAATGTCATATTTACGGCAACAGCGGCTAATGTGGCCAATCAGCCCGGTTATCAATGGTTTTTAAATGGAAATCCCGTAGGAACAGGAACCTCTACCCTGGTTTTAAATTCGCCTGCTCAGGGAGATCAGGTGTCTTGTCAGGTTACGTCGGATTTGGGATGCTCCACCGGCCTTACTGCTTTATCGAACATTATTTCGATCAACGTAATTGAAACTCCTGTCATTTCTTGTTCGTCTACCCCCGGTTTTGCCAATGAGCCCAGTTTCTTTGATGCCACCGTAGTTTCTGGAGGCTTGGCTCCCTTTACCTACACTTGGAATTTTGGAAATAATTCGTTCGGGTCCGGCGATACAGTGGCTACTGTATATCCGGTGGCCGGTTCCTATAATGTGCAGGTTGATGTTACCGATGCAAATGGCTGTACCGGAGTCTGTAATTTGGCCGTTCTGGTTGAGAATTTTCTCTCGGTTAACTTCAATACGGGCGGAACGTTCAATGGATGTGCACCGCTCCCGGTGTCTTTCTTTAATGAAAGCGTGAATGCGATTACGTATCTCTGGGATTTTGGGGATGGGACTACCTCCAATCAGGCCAATCCGGTTCATGTATACACCTCCCCGGGAATTTACGATGTTACGCTGAGCGGTTTTAGTCAGGTCGGTAATTTGTCTGCTTCAGTCACCTCCCAAATTGCGGTTTTCCCGCGTCCAGTAGCTAATTTTTCTGCCTATCCTCAGGTGGTAGGGGAGGCGGGTCAGACGGTTTACTTTACGGATAATTCGGCAGATGCGTGGACCTGGAATTGGAATTTCGGAGATCCGTCATCCGGTGCGGCAAATACATCAAATATTCAAAACCCGACCCACGTTTATTCGGCTAATGGAAACTATACGGTTACTTTAGTGGTGACGAATAATTACGGCTGCGCCGATACAACCGTGAAAAATGGATTTGCTCAGGTTCATGTAGGGGTGGATGAGCATGCACCGGAAATCAATATAATCGTTTTCCCCAATCCCTTCGCGGAATCATTTTACATCAGAACTTCTCAAGTACCTGGCGAAATCAGTTTAAAAGATGTTTCCGGAAAGCAGATTCCTCTTCAGATGGGGAATTATTCCGGTACAGACATGTTAATCAGCCCCGATTACCGGATAGCACCGGGTGTCTATATTCTTCAGGTTGACGGACAAATTTTTAAACTTATCGCACAATAATTGTCGGTCATGATCAGATCAATTTCTTTTTGCTTCATTTTTTTCTTTTCGCTTCTTTCGGAAGTTTGTGCTCAACAGCCTAACATTATCTATGTTACTCCGGGCGGAAACGGTACCGGAACCCAGGCAAGTCCGGCAAGTTTGAATTTCGCTGCGGCCAATGCGGGCCCGGGGAAGCAGATTCGATTGGCTTCCGGAGTTTATCAATTGACGAATACCATCAATATGACCAGCGATCTGACCTTAGAAGGAGGATATGATCCGGTTACCTGGTGTAAAAATTCTTCACTTAGTTCAAAGATCATCCGTACCAATCAAAACATCACCACAAACCCCAACCGTCTTGTGGCCATTTCATGCGTAAACATCACTAATTTCTACATTTTTGATGTGGAAATTGAAACCGAAAATGCCGTCGGCAACGGAGTGACCACCTACGCCATTTATTTGAGCGGATGCTCCAATTATTCTATCGTGCGTTGTAAGGCAAAGGCAGGTAATGCATCCGATGGCCTTCCTGGTGCAAATGGTACTCAAGGTATTAACGGTGCCGCCGGAGTGAATGGCGGTAATGGTTGTGAAAACTGCGGAAGTGCAGCCGGTCGTCAGGGAGGTGCGGGAGGTTCAGGCTCGTATCCGGGAAGTTTTGCAGGTGGAAATGGGGGTAATGGCGGGCAACGGGCCTGCAATAATAGTTGCCCCGGCAGTTCTAACGGTACTGCGGGTCAGGCTGGGCAGGGTCCCGGAGGTGCAGGTGGTGGCGGAGGTTCGGTAGTTTGCAGTATAGCCTCTTTCGGTTGCGATGGTAACGGTCCCGCGGCCCAAGGACAGCCTGGTCAGCCCGGTGCGAATGGAACTAACGGAGCCGACGGTGTGGATGGTGTGGCCGGGTTTGCTGCCGGATTTTTTCAGCCTGCGATAGGTCAAAACGGACAACCGGGTAGTAACGGTCGTGGCGGCGGCGGCGGCGGCGGCGGCGGTTCTCAAAGCGGTCTGATTTGTTTATTTGGCAACCAGAATGACGATGGACCCGGCGGTGCAGGCGGAGGAGAGGGCGGACAGGGAGGAATCGGTGCCACCGGCGGCGGCGGCGGCGGCGGATCTTTCGGAGTTTTTGTATGGAATAACGGACTGAATGGAAAATTAATTGATACCTATGTAGAATCAAGTCTTCCCGGTCAGGGAGCTCAGGGCGGCCAGGTGGGCGGTCTCGGAGGCAATGGTGGTAACGGAGGCCCCGGAGGTAATCGAAGTGGATGTGATATGGGTCGCGGTGGCCCGGGCGGAAAAGGAGGAAATGGGGGAAATGGAGGAAAAGGGGGAAATGGAAATCCGGGCGTAAGTTTTGCCATTTGGGAAGATCCCAACGGCGAGCCTATCCAACAAGCTTCCTTCGCCGGCCCTGCAGAACCTCAGGTGGTGGTCTGCGGGTTGGGCTGTACCTATTCTGAATTTACTTTTTCTACAAATGCCTTCGGTTTTATCCAATGGTTTTTTGACGGCGGTACCGAGCCGCTTATTGCTACCGGCCCAACAGCTACCGTGCATTATACCACCCCTGGAAGGCATACCGTTACCCTCGTGGTCAACGGCCTTCCCTATATATATTCCGAGTTTGTCGGGGTTTTTCAGGACGGTACGCCTTTTATTCCCGATATACTATCAGGCGATACCATCATATGCCCGGGAAGTACCGCTCAGTTTTCGTCTTCCTTGGCGGGCTTGGATTATCGTTGGAATTTTGAGGGAGGCAGTCCCGCTCAAATTTTGGGACCTGGAAATCAAAACGTGGCCTCCACATTCGATAGTACGGGAGCGTATTGGGTAACCCTGCAAACAGAATCACAGACCTGCGGTTGGTCGGTTCCCGACTCAATACAGGTAAATGTGCTTCCCGTATTGACACCGGAGGTACTGGTTACTTCTTCGGGTGCCCAAATCTGTAATGGGCAAAGCGTCACGTTCGGGGCTTCTCCCGTGAACGGAGGAACAAATCCTCAATTTTTGTGGTTTGTAAATGGCGTAAATTCAGGCTTCACAGGCCCCGTATTTACCCAAAATAATCTAACGGCACCTATAACCATTACCGCTCAGATGACCAGCAGTTATGCTTGTCCACAACCGGCTTTGGTTACTTCGCTGCCGGTGAATGTAACGGTCTTTCCCCAACCTGTTTTGAATTGTAATTTCCTTGGTAATTATTTGGGAGCTCCCTCCATTTTTACGCCGGTTCCCGTGGGAGGAACCGGTCCGTACACCTTTCTTTGGAACTTTGGTGATGGCGGCATTTCCGGTGACAGTGTCGCCACACATCAGTTTTCGGGTACCGGAAATTATCCCGTATCCGTTACGGCAACGGATGCCAATGGATGTGAAGCGACTTGCTCCATTAATATGAATATCGTGGTCGCTCCTCAGGTGGAATCATCCTTCGATCTAAGTTTTCAAACCCAGTGCGGCAGTTCATCCGCCCAGTTTTTTGATAGTTCCACGGGAAATGTGATTTCTTGGTTTTGGGATTTCGGTGACGGAAATACCTCCAATCTGCAAAATCCCGTTCATATATATAATTCGGCCGGCATCTATACGGTCATGTTGGTTTCGTCCAACGGGGTGAATTTTGATACGGCTTATGCTCCGAATGCCGTTATTGTGGAAGCCTTGCCTACGGCTGGCATTTCGGCTGTAGAAACGGAGGCCTGCGAACCTTTTCAGGTTCAGTTTCAGGACGCGTCTTCGGGGGCTACCTCGTGGCTTTGGGATTTCGGCGATGGAACACCAACCTCTAATCTGCAAAATCCCCTACACTGGTATACGGATGCAGGTACCTACACGGTTTCTCTTATCGTGTCCAATAACATTTCCGGTTGTACGGATACCATTACCGAGTTGAATTACATTCTCATCAATCCTTCGCCAACAGCCCAATTCACTGCTTCACCCGCACAGGTGTGTACGGGCCGTCCCGTGCAATTTACCGATTTATCCACAGGCGGTGCCCTTCAGTGGAGATGGAATTTCGGAGACGGTAATGAATCGGATATACAGAATCCTTCCCATATTTATAATTCACCTGGGCAATACACCGTCTTTCTGGAAGTGACGGGTCCCGGCCCTACTTTTTGTAAGGACTTAGAATCCAAGCCATTTTATATTCAGGTTAATCAAACTCCGATTGCTGATTTTAGCGCAGATCCCATCGTGGTTCAACTTCCGTTCAATCAGGTCAATTTTACCGATTTAAGTTTCGGTGCGGATTTTATCAAATGGAATTTCGGCAACGGGGCAACTTCTGATATCAGAAACCCTGTTACTTTTTATCCGGATAGCGGTCAATTTCTAGTTACTCAATTTGCCGGTACCGATTTCGGCTGCAGCGATACAGCCACTATCCTGATTGTGGTGAATGAACAGATGATTATTTATGTCCCAAATGCATTCACCCCGGACGGTGATAATATCAATGATGAACTGGTCATCGGCTCCCGCGGTTTAAAGGAGTTTGAATTAACCATATTTAATCGCTGGGGCGAAGCCGTTTTTCGAACCATTGATCCCGTTTATTTTTGGAATGGAAAATCGGAAGACGGGAAAATTCATCCCAACGGTGTTTACACGTATGTAATCAATTACCAATATTACGTAGGGCCTGAACAAACCATGTCAGGTAGCGTTTTATTGATCAGATGATTTTTTACCGGGCGAAAAGCGTACTTTTGCCGCTCTATTTTAAATAATTCAATATGTCTGCATTGACCGATACAAACACCCGTTATAAAGTGAAAGATATTTCTCTCGCCGAATGGGGAAGAAAAGAAATAAAAATGGCCGAGGCTGAAATGCCCGGTCTGATGGCCATACGGGCCGAGTATGGTCCACAAAAGCCATTGGCGGGCGCGCGTGTTGCCGGCTGTCTGCATATGACCATACAAACCGCCGTTCTCATTGAGACACTTGCAGAATTAGGTGCTGAAGTTACCTGGTCATCCTGCAACATATTTTCTACACAAGATCATGCCGCCGCCGCTATCGCTGCTGCGGGTATCTCGGTGTATGCCTGGAAAGGTCAGACCGAAGAAGAATTTGATTGGTGCATTGAGCAGACTCTTTTTTTCGGCGAGGAGCGCAAACCGCTCAACATGATTTTGGACGATGGGGGAGACCTTACCAACATGGTATTGGATCGTTATCCGGAACTGGTGTCCGGAATTCGGGGACTTTCAGAAGAAACCACCACCGGTGTACATCGTCTGTATGAGCGCATGAAGAATGGCACGCTTCCCATGCCGGCCATTAACGTAAACGACTCGGTAACGAAATCGAAATTTGACAATAAATACGGCTGTAAAGAAAGCGCCGTTGATGCCATCCGCCGTGCCACGGATTTGATGCTGGCCGGAAAGCGTGTGGTGGTTTGCGGTTATGGAGATGTAGGCAAAGGAACAGCGGCTTCCTTCCGCGGTGCGGGTTCCATCGTTACCGTTACGGAAATAGACCCGATCTGTGCCCTGCAGGCTGCCATGGACGGTTACGAAGTGAAAAAATTGGATACCGTAGTCGGTACCGCGGATATCGTGATTACCACCACGGGCAATAAATCCATCGTGGTTGGCCGTCATTTCGAGAAAATGAAGGACAAAACCATCGTGTGTAACATCGGCCACTTTGATAATGAAATTGATATGGCTTGGTTGAACGCCAACTATGGCAGTACCAAATACACGATTAAGCCGCAGGTGGATGTGTATAATTTGGACGGCCGTGAAATTATCGTGTTGGCCGAAGGTCGTTTGGTAAATCTGGGTTGTGCCATGGGACATCCTTCTTTTGTGATGTCAAACTCATTTGCCAACCAGACGTTGGCTCAGATTGAATTGTGGAACAACCATGCCTCCTACAAAAATGAGGTGTATGTGCTGCCCAAGCATCTTGACGAGAAAGTAGCCCGACTGCACTTGGATAAATTGGGTGTGGAACTGGAAAACTTATCGGATGATCAGGCGGCCTACATCGGCGTGAAAAAGGAAGGTCCCTTTAAGCCCGAGTATTATCGGTATTAAAAGGATCTGTAAATAAAGATAACACTTTTCAATGTTGATTAAAAGGGGAATCATAACGTGTTTATCTGTTCCTCTGATAGGTTTAATTTTCCTTTCTCCTTCGGTTTATTCCCAAGTAGAAACATCTTCTTTAAATCAAAAACCATATTTCGGGATAGGACTGTGGGCCTCTTGGCATCCCCTGCGTACGGAGCCTTATTCCCCCGGCAGGCTTAATCTTACATTGCATTCCAATCCTTCACCTGAACTCTATTTTTTGGCGGGTTTTCCCATCGGTAAAAAAGGATTCGGTTTGGAACTTACGGCTTCTGCCGGCCTTCTTTTTTTTCGGGAATCCTTCACGGTTGATTCCGTTTTTGTAAATGATCAGTGGACCGATGATCGGTTCAGGCGAATGCGCATGGGTGAAACGTTTTATGGCCGATTTGCTCTACAGGGTTTCTGGCAGAAGAAACTCCCCTCGGCTCCCATTACCTTCGGATTTTCTGCCGGGGTGGGTACCACCCTTTACATGCCCACCACGCTGAGCAGTCTCGGTGTGGATTACTCATTTTCTCCAAATCCTGTCAATGTATCAATACAGCATCAGGTGCGGATTAATACCCCGAACGGAAATCCCCATTTGTTTATTCCGGTTGTTTTCAGCATACGGTATTCTCTGCCCGGTTCACACGTGCTTACCTTCCTGTTGCGGGGCGGCTTTTCTCATCATGACCTGATTTCCTCCAGGTATGTTTATCAGCGGGAAGGTTATTACGAAAGTCAATCGGCTATCACCAGAGATATCAGCTTCGGTTTTGGGATAGGATATTCTTATCCGTTCAAGCCTCGAAAAAAACGCTGAATAAAAATTTTTGCTTTGGATCTGAAAAGATTTTCAGGTTTACCTATCCGTGAAAAAAAATACTATTTTTAACACCTCATAAAAAATGTGTTACGGATATGGAAATACTGAGAAACTTTGATCTGTTAGAACTTACTAAGCAAAAGTACAAGCGCGATGATGTGGTGGCCGCGAAACGCAATGGCCAATGGGTAACTTACTCATCAGACGAATTTGTGGAATTGGTGAATAACCTCAGTTATGGGTTATTATCCCTGGGTTTGACCAAGGGCGATAAGGTGGCGATTATTTCCGCGAACCGACCCGAATGGAACCTGGTGGATTTCGCCTGTTCACAACTCGGTATCATTACCGTGCCCATGTACCCAACCCTCAGCGTGAATGATTATGTGTTTATTCTGAATGATGCGGAGGTGAAGGCAGCGTTTGTGGAAACTGATGAAATTTATGGTAAAGTAAATGCAGCAAAATCCAATGTTGCTTCCCTTCAGTTTGTGTATTCCTTTAATCCGCTGGAAGGTGTAAAACTTTGGGAAGAAGTGGTAGTGGCCGGAAAAACGCATCCCGATCCCGCAAAGGTGAAGGAGCTGGCCGATTCGGTGAAGGGAGAGGATCTGCTGACTTTGATTTACACCTCGGGGACCACAGGTACTCCCAAAGGGGTCATGCTTTCGCATAACAATATCATCAGCAATATCCGTGCAGCTGCGGCTGATGTATTCAAGGGGGATATGGCCAATGCGAAAGCGCTGAGTTTTCTTCCATTGTGCCACATTTTTGAAAGAACCATTTTTTACTGCTACATGTATATCGGAGTTTCGGTTTATTACGCCGAAAGCATGGAAACCATCGGAGATAATCTGAAAGAGGTAAAGCCTGATGTGTTTTCTACCGTTCCCCGCTTACTCGAAAAGGTATTTGATAAAATCATCGCCAAAGGCCATGAACTTACGGGAATCAAGAAAAAATTGTTCTTCTGGGCCGTGGACCTGGGTTTGAAATTTGAATTGCACGGGAAAAACGGGCCTTGGTATGCATTTCAACTCAAGATAGCCGATAAGCTTATTTTCAGCAAATGGCGCGAAGCGTTGGGAGGCAACGTGAAATTTATTTTTTCAGGCGCCGCAGCCCTTCAGCCAAGACTCGCCCGTATTTTCACGGCCGGAAACATTATTGTTCTGGAGGGATATGGTCTTACGGAAACATCGCCGGTCATATCAGCCAACCGCATAGAAGAAGAAGGTCGCTGTTTCGGTTCGGTAGGTCCTGTAATTTCCGGTGTTGAGGTGAAAATTGATTCTACGGACGGAGAATACCGTGAAGGAGAGGGAGAAATTTGCTGCAAGGGCCCCAATGTGATGATGGGATACTACAAACGTCCCGATCTTACCGCGGAAGTGTTGAAGGACGGCTGGTTTCACACGGGTGACGTAGGCAAATTGGTAGATGGAAAATTCCTGAAAATTACCGATCGTAAAAAAGAAGTATTTAAAACATCTGGTGGTAAATATGTGGCTCCTCAGCCCATGGAGAATAAATTCAAGGAAAGTATCTTCATAGAGCAGATTATGGTCATCGGCGAGAACAGGAAGCATCCCGCTGCCCTGATTGTGCCAAGCTGGGATAACCTGAAAAAATGGGCTGAAGAAAACGGGGTAAAATATAATACAAACCAGGAGTTGACGGCCAATGCCAAGGTGATTGAGTTGTATCAGCGCGAGGTGGACACCCATAATCAGGCATTCGGAAATTGGGAGCAGGTGAAAAAGTTTGAACTCATTCCAAACGATTGGACCGTGGACGGAGGCGAAATGACACCGACACTGAAGCTCCGCCGCAAGCCCATTATGGAAAAATATACCCAACTGGTAGATCGTATTTATGCCGAATAACTAAGCAATTACGGATGTTACCGAAAATGGATAATAGGAAAAAGCTCCGCAGGGGGCTTTTTCCATTTTTTTGAAACTTATTTTGTGTTTTTCAAGTATGAAAAAGGGAATATTTTTTTCTGTTTTTCTTTGTTTTTCTTTCCTTACTTTTGGTCAGACAGACGGTATGAAACCTTTATCGGATGTGGAACCCGTAAAAAAAAGGTTGGAAAAATCGGCCTCTGAAACCATGGATATATCAGCCGTTTTTCTTCAGGAAAAACACCTCAACGTATTGGAAGAAATTATAACAAGCCGCGGCACCTTTTATTTTAAAAAAGAAAATAAAGTGCGTTGGAATTACGATACCCCGTTTAACTATTTGATTGTTATAAACGGCCAAAAAATGTATGTAAATGATGAGGGGCGTGAAAAGCAATATGACCTTAAATCGAGTAAAATGTTTCGAGAAATAAATAAAATAGTATTGGGGACCGTGCAGGGGAACTTATTTACCAGCCCCGATTACACGAGCACTTTTTTTGAGAATAATGAATTTATTCTGGTAAAAATGATTCCAGTGGATGTGAAAATGCGTGATTTTATAAGGGAAATCGGATTATATCTCGACAAAAAGGATTTCACGGTAGCCAAGCTGCGCATGGAGGAATCCGAAGGTGATTATACTTTGGTTCATTTTTTCTCAAAAAAAGTAAATTCAGGTGTGAAGGACGATTTGTTTTTTATCAAATGAAGTCCTTGCTTTCTGTTTTTTGGGGTTTTGCTTTTATTCTCATGATGTATAGCTATTCATCGGCTCAGCAGGGATACAGGCATTTTTTTGCGGATGGAATTACGCGGAGGCTTTTTAAATGCCGCCTAGAACTTGCCGGGCACCCTATTTCGGGGATTTTGTTGGTTAAGCGGGTGGGTGATTTTTCTCTTCGTGCGGTTTATACTGCCGAAACCGGATTTACTTTTTTTGATTTGGGTATGGCAGATAGTGCCGTTATTTTTCATTCTGGAGTAGGACCTTTTAAGAAGAAAATCATTCAACGGGCGCTTGCTGATGTGCTTCAAAGTGCCCTTTTGCGTCCATTGAATTGTGCATTTGAACACCACCAACAGTCCGTTTTGACTTGTTCCCAATTACGATATGATCTGAAGATCGATCAAACGGGGGAGGAGTTTCCGCGTAGGGTAGAAATGTTTAGGGGAAAGCGGGTGCAGTCGTCGGCTGATTTTTATTTTCTTGATTCACGTAAGCAGTTACCCGATTCAATTTATGCGGTGCGTGATGGTTTTCCGTTAAAAATGAGCTTTCGGTTGTTGAATCATTAATGGGTACCGCGGTTATTTTGGTTCGGGCGTATCTGGTAAACATTTTTTTTTACCTTTGCACTCCCTTGAAAAGTTAAAGCGCTAATTTTCTGAATGTATGGCAAAGAAACAAACGGCCGTAGCCAAAGAGGTTACTATAGAAGATAAACTTCGGGCTCTTTACGATCTTCAACAGATTGATTCCAGAATTGATAAAATCCGCACCATCCGCGGTGAATTGCCTTTGGAAGTAGAGGATCTTGAGGATGAAATCGCCGGTCTGAAAACCCGCTTGGATAAGCTCAAAGCTGAAACCAAAACATTCGATGAAGAAGTTTCGGCGCGCAAGCAGCAAATCAAAGATGCTCAGACGCTCATCAAGAAATATGAGCAACAGCAAATGAATGTGCGGAACAACCGCGAGTTTGACTCTCTTTCCAAAGAGATTGAATTCCAAACGCTCGAAATTCAATTGGCCGAAAAGAAAATAAAGGAGGCTCAATTCCGCATCGAAGACAAGAAGAAGGCGGCAGAAGAAATTTCGGCTAAAATTGATGATCGGACGCAGGATTTGAATCTGAAAAAATCTGAGTTGGAGGATATCGTAGAAGAAACACGCAAGGATGAAGAAATGCTGCTCGATAAATCAATGGAATTTGCGGGTTATATCGAAGATCGTCTTCAATCAGCCTATAAACGCCTTCGTTCCAACGCTGCCAACGGTTTAGCCGTAGTGTCTATTCAGCGTGATGCCTGCGGAGGATGTTTTGCCCATATTCCTCCCCAACGTCAGTTGGATATTGCCCAACGTAAAAAAGTAATCGTTTGTGAATATTGTGGACGTATTCTTACCGATCAGGTTCTGGCTTCTGAAGAGGAAGATAAAATGCTGAAGGTGCTGAAAAGCTAAAAATGTCATTTAGATTATTGTGTGCGGCTTTCCCGAAAGGGTAAGCCGTTTTTTTTAATCAGGATTAACCCTTTACCGTGATTGGCCTAAAAATTAATTCCCCCCGTGAGAAGAAAGTTGCTTTTGCCTGTGCGGTTCATGGCTGCGGGAATCAGGTTTGAATCATAGAGCCAATAAGCTTCTTTTATTACGAATAGGGAGTAAGCAAAATCAATAAAAAATCCGGAACTGATGTCCCTATAGCCTGCGCCCGCCGAAACTCCCCAAACGGGAGAATGATTGATGTCGCGACGGTACGGGCTTCCTGCATAAGTAAAACCTGCTCTCAGCGAAAATGGATCAAGCCGGAACTCTGTTCCCATTTTTATAGAGTGTCCTGTTCTATACACGTCCCTGATGCGGTCATTTACTCCCTGAAACAGATTTGTGGACGCGGTAGATTCGCGGAAGCGCATGCCTTTGTAGGGAACCAGCTCATATTCCAATCCCAGCAGGGCAAACTTACTAAGCACAAATCCGCTTGAAATCTGCAACCGCATGGGGTTGCTGTAGCGATATTTAAAAACGCCTTCAGGGGAAAGGGCTTGTGTGGTTGCACCATTATCGTATTGGGCGTTTAGGTCATTTGCAAATCGATCGGTGAGTGAAAACGAGGTAGGTGTGTGGAATGCGATGCCCAATCTTAGAAAATCCGCCGGTCGGTATATGAGCCCAAATTTTCCGCTCACGCCGCTTCCCCGTGTACGGAAATATTCCTTCAAGGTAAAGTGGGTGAATTCTGCGATGGAATCACCTGAATCTTCTTCGTAATGGAACGAAGTTTGGCGGTAATCCAGGACGGAAATGTTTAGTGAAAAACCCAAATACAGGCTGTTGGCGAGGTTGGCTCCCAAAGCAAAACTGACATCACCCATAGAGCCGCGGCTTTCAATTTCCTTACGCTGTCGTTTTTCAACCTGTGGCCAAGGTGCCTGAAAGGAAGTGTATCCGCCGCCGGGAGCATCCACCAGCAACTGGGAACTGATGGCCAACGATTCATAGTACGGGTCAATGATTCCCGCGTTGGCATTGCTTTCAAATACGTCAAGCAATGAACTTTCCCTGTTTATTCCCTGAATCAAGGTTTGATTGTTCAGGTCTGAATTTTTGGTGTAAGCGATGGCAAAATTCACGAATTGAAATCCTTGCGAGGGTGTTTTTCTTCTTCGTTTTGACACATCACTGCTGAATACCAACCCCATATTTGCAAGATTGAAGACCGTGCGGTTGTCTGAGTCTGAGAAACCGAGGAAGTCTGACCGTGTGCTGTTGTAGGAAACGCCGGGAGTGAGCGTGAATTGACTTTTTCGGAAAAGGCCGATTCCCGCAGGATTATTGGCCGCATTCGAGATGTCAGCGCCCAAGGCTCCAAAAGCACCGCCCATGGAGGCATACCGTGCCGAGCCTGTAAAGTAATAACGGGCATAGCGCAACGCATCTCCTTCATTTTGGGCAATAGAGACACTCAGCGAAAGAACAACTGAAAACCCTGCTATGATTTTTTTCATATATCCTGATGCAAAAAAAATCACTTCCCGAAGAAAGTGAATTTTTTAATTATCTGCGGCCTCCGGAAGATGGGGCGCCGCCCCCGGATGGCCTTGTACCTCCTGATGGAGATGTAAATCCACCGTTTGACGGAGCCGATCTTTGAAAACCTCCCTGTGGTTGGGGAGATGAAAAATTGCCGTTGGATGGTCTGCTCGGTTGAATGTTTTGAGGTTGTGTTTGTACAGGTCTTGAAGGAGCACTGTTCATGGGCTGCGAAGGATTTTGCGATGGCCTTTGGAATTGCTGTTGCTGACCAGGCTGCTGTTGCACGGGCTGTGCTCCCGGACGGGTAGTTTGTTGCTGTTGTGCCGGCTGAGCTTGAACCGGTCTGTATGAGGGCTGTTGTTGTTGTCGGTCGGGCTGGGTAGTTTGCACAGGCCTCGTCAATTTATCATTGGCAGGCCTTTCGGATCCCGATGACGGTCTTTGGCCACTTACCGTATTCAGTCGACTGTAGTCCGGTTTTGTTATAGGCTCTTTTCCATTACTCATTTGCTGATCCTGAGGTGCACGCACCCGATCCATCGGTTTTACGGCATCCGTGGTTACCGGTTTTCCTGAAGAACCTACACCGATGTTCGGTTTTGCATTTCCTTCTCCTGCATTCTGGGTGGTGATTTTTCCGGTGGTCTCTGAGGGTTTTTTCGTGGACTTGATAAATCCTGCTACAAAGTGCGGATTGTAATTTTGCGGAATCGTGCCCGAAACGCTTCCTCTTGGCCCCCAAAAACCGCTGAAGGAAGGCCCCCATGAGCCACCACCCCCAAAACCTCCTCCATTCCATGGACTGTTCCACGAATTGCCCCATCCGCAGCTCCAAGGGTTGTTCCAAGGGTTGTTCCAAGGATTATTCCAGGTATTATTCCATGAATTATACCAGGGGTTGTTCCACTGGTTATACCAGGGGTTATTCCAGGGATTATTCCAAGGGTTGTTCCAATTGTTATTCCATGGATTTCCAAAATAAGGATTTCCCCATCCTGAATTCCATCCGCCGCCCCAGGAATTAAATCCATAGTTCATCGCCCACATGGATGTGTGTGGATTGTTCCAAAATCCGTTAGGATTAAATCCGTTGTATCCTGAAAATCCGTTATTGGAATAAAAATTATTGGAAATAAATGTATTGCCGTTCATTCCTCCCTGATTCCCAAAATAATTCGGATCGTTTGCCGATTGAAAGTTGTTGGCTTCATCCGCATTTCCGACGGTACCTTGATTGGTTCGATTGTAACGGTTGAAATCCCTTCTGGCATCACTCATGCCGTAATAGGCATCATCGTAATACAAATAATCTGCGCGGCGTGAACCCGAGCAGGAAAACATGGTTATAACCACTACGGCCAAAAACGGAACGAATATCTTTTTCATTTTAATCCAATTTTATTGGGTTAAACTTTATGTTGGTTACTTTTGTAACCTCGTTAAAAGTACAAACAAAATCCGTACCGGTAAATCGCATTCATCGTGAAAAAGCTTGTATCCAGAAAGGAAAATTATTCAGAATGGTATAATGAATTGGTAGTCAGGGCGGGCTTGGCTGATCATTCAGCCGTGAGAGGTTGTATGGTAATAAAACCCTACGGTTTCTCTATCTGGGAGAAAATGCAACAGGAATTAGACCGCCGTTTCAAGGAAACCGGTCATGAAAATGCGTATTTCCCTCTCTTTGTTCCTAAAAGTTTGTTTGAGGCTGAAGAAAAAAATGCGGAAGGATTTGCGAAGGAATGTGCCGTTGTTACTCATTATCGTCTTAAAAATGATCCCGCCAATCCGGGTAAGTTGATGGTAGATCCTGAAGCTCGTTTAGAAGAGGAGTTGGTGGTCCGTCCTACCAGTGAGGCTATTATTTGGAATACCTACAAGAATTGGATTCAGAGTTACCGTGATTTGCCAATTCTGGTGAATCAATGGGCCAATGTGGTGCGCTGGGAAATGAGGACACGCCTGTTTCTGCGCACGGCCGAGTTTTTATGGCAGGAGGGCCACACGGCCCATGCTTCCAAAGAGGAAGCGATTGCGGAAACCGAGCAGATGCTGGATGTGTATGCCGAATTTGCTGAAAATGTGTTGGCCATGCCGGTTATCAAAGGAATAAAAACGGCGAATGAGCGCTTCGCCGGAGCAGATGAAACCTATTGTATCGAGGCTCTCATGCAGGATGGAAAAGCGTTGCAGGCCGGTACTTCTCATTTTCTTGGTCAAAATTTTGCCAAGGCATTTGATGTGAAATTTGCCGGAAAGGATGGGAAATTGGATTATGTGTGGGCTACTTCCTGGGGGGTATCTACCCGTTTGATGGGAGCGCTCATTATGACTCATTCGGATGACTCAGGCTTGGTCTTGCCGCCCAGAATAGCTCCTATTCAGGTGGTTTTTATTCCCATTTACCGCACGGAAGAAGAACAAAAACTTACTTCGGATACCTGCCATGAATTGGCGGCTTCGCTCAAAAGAGTGGGAATCAGGGTTCGCGTGGATGACAAGGACACCCAGAAGCCGGGTTGGAAATTTGCCGAGTATGAATTGAAAGGTGTTCCTTTGCGCGTGGCCGTGGGTCCCAGAGATCTGGCGGAAGGTAATGTGGAACTTGCCCGCAGAGATACAGGCGAAAAACAAACGGTATCCGCTGATGGCTTGGCGGATAGGATTACAACTTTATTGGACGAAATTCAGGACAGTCTTTTTCAAATTGCCTTGAAGCGCCTCAACGATAACACGCTTCAGGTGGATGATTTTGCCTCATTTAAGCAGGTGTTAGATAGTACGGGGGGGATGATTTCCGCACATTGGGATGGAACATCTGAAACAGAAGAAGCGATAAAGGCAGAAACGAAGGCCACCATCAGATGCATTCCTTTGGATGCAAAAGAGGAGCCTGGTTTTTGTATTTTCTCAGGAAGGTCATCAAACAGAAGGGTAATTTTTGCCAGGGCGTATTGACCGGCATTCCCCCCAAGATTTTTTAGCATTATTCCCATTGTTTCCCTGCTGTCAGATTGCCTTAAGCGTGGGATGGGTGCTCAGGAAAAAGGCTTTACCGAATTACTCCACGATCCATTTATCGAAAAAGTGCCCTTCGCGGGTTTCTATTTCAATCAGATAAACGCCATTGGAAAAGGAAAGGCCGTTCGAGTCAAATTGGGTTGTCTCGTTTTGTTTTGCATCAAATAATACTTTCCCTGTTATGTCCGAAATGCGTACCCCCATGATTGGATTTTGATTTTCACTCACAATCGTTAATCTTCCTTCTGAAGAAGGGTTCGGGAAAAAAAGCGGTTTGCCGGGCAAAGTAGTTTCTGCCATTGACGCCGTATTGTGCGGTTTTATATAACCGGTACGTGTTTTTATACCATATCCTCCCGCATTGTAAACATGAAGAATAACGGTGTAGCTCGACGTGGAATTGAAGATTACTTTGGGATTTTCGGATTTATCGTTGGTTCCATCCACATAGGTATGGGTGGATGGGGAAATGCTCCAAAGAAACCCGTCTGAACTCCCGGGAGTCAGGTTGGAAAAAGAAACCGTCTGGCCTACGCTGGGTGTCGTATTATCAGCTACAAAATCTACAGTAGGCGCCGCCAATGCGGAACAGCTGTTTACTTCTTTTCCGGGTAGGGTAGTGGGATTGGCATTTTCTTTGTCCAGCCAGGGTTTTAGTCGTCGGTTTTCGGTGGTTGCCGTTTGATCCCAATTGAATGAAAACTTACCATACACATCCTGACCGGAGGTGTTGCTGCAAAAGGAACTTCCCCCGCTGAGCTGTCCCAGAATTTGGCCCGCAGAATTAAAGATGGGCGATCCGGAAGACCCGCCTTCGGTTACACCATGCCCATTGGCAGTGGCGGCCCAAACAACTCCCCAGTGCTTGCCCCAGTTTCCGCCGCTCCATCCTGAATTGGTAAGCGTGTTGGTGTACGTAGATATTTTTTTTACGTCGCCCGCAGGATGGTGAATACTCACACCGGAAGTTGATGCCGATGTACTTCGGCTCCATCCCGCCATGTAGGCATTAAACGAGGATGCCGGTCTTGATTTCAGATGCACCAGCAAAAAGTCGGATGATATAACATCGGAAACATCGGAAGAATTGGCCATTTTCAAACATCCTGTAATGGTTTGATCATCCAGGTTGGTGGCGGATGCGGGATTGGTGCAGCCGGGTGTTTCAAAATTAAAATAAAAAACCCATTGCTTATAATTGGATAAGGTGGCTCCTCCGCCGCAGTGGTTGGCTGTGAGTACGTAAGGGGTGCAATCATTGTTGGCGCTGTTGATTAATGAGCCGGAACAAAGCCCGGCGGCATTACCGTCTCTAACGATGATTTTCACCGCGGCTCGGCGCTGGGCATCCCAGGAGGCCCCTTCACTGCAATTGGCGTTCACCTCACAATTGTCCGAGCTTTGGTAATCCGATGCGTTTTTAGGACCGAAACTTCCCCTGTACATATACCCGATTTCAGTGGCTGAAAAATGGAATTCATGCGCTGTTTCTTTACTTCCGTTGTATTCGAGAATAAGCTCATCACCTAAAATCGGTGCGGTGGCAAATACGTCTCCCGTGGCTGAATTTTGCCTGGTGTAGGAACCCACCACATGGCTTTTGTCTGCATTGTACACGAAAAAGACTCCATCTTCAGGTAAAGTAAAATGATCAAAATATACATTAAGCCCTTTGGCCCCTTGTGCTTTGAGCTTGAGGCGCCATATTGCTTTTCCATCGGTATAGTCCCAAACTCCTGACGTTTCCGTTACGGTTTCCATCGGCATGATTACTCCCGTTCGATAAAGTACTCCCTGTTTTTCTCTTTGTTTATCTTCCTCGGCCAATAAGTGTGTATCAGGTGCTTTCAATACAATCTCCGCGGCGGGCGATCCCAAGTTCGCCGAAAAAGATGCCGGTGAGACGGAATGGGAAACCTGTGCATTTGAACCCAGGAAAAGAATACCAAGAAAAGCAGTGAACGTGATCGCTTGTTTCATAAATCAAAATTGAATTCAAACTTAAACTAAAAAGGGGCTTGAATGCCCCCTTTTAATCACTTTTAATCGGTGAATAATTAATTTTTTATGATTTTTTTAGTGGTTTTACCCGTTTTGCCGCTCAGTTCCAAATGATAAATACCCTTCGCCAAATGATTTACGGGGAGCGTGATTGTCTGATTTCCTGATGGAATGAAGGCGGTCTCTACTGTTTTTCCTACCATGTCAATGATTCGGATTTCAATCTCGTCCTGAAGAGCAATTCCCAAGTCGACGGTGAGTGTGTGTTCGGTAGGATTTGGAAAAACGGAGGCCAGCCCTGAGGTAAAGGCTTCATCCAGAGAAACGTTTCCACCCGAGTTGGTAACGGTGATGTAGGCAGTCTTTGTTTCACTGTCTGATCCGCCGGAATTTGTGGCGGTTAAGGTAATCGTGTATTGGCCGGGTGTATTAAACTGAACGGTAGGATTTGCCGATGTGGCGTTGGTGCCACCTGAGTATACGATTCCCATGTTGGGTGAAATGCTCCACGCAAAGGAAGTCGGGTTGTTGGTACTTGTCTGGGTAAACTGAACTGTGTTTCCTGCAGGAAGCGTGGTGGGAGTGCCGGTAAAATTAGCTACAGGCGCTGCGGTGGATGCTGTTGAGCAGCCGATGGCAAAAACAGCATTGGCATAGTTTCCGTTATAAGCAGTTTGATAGGAGTTCCAGGAATTGTTGCTCCACTGTTCCCAACCGCTATTGGCTGCCGGTTGATTGGCTGCCGTAGTATACATACCTATGCTAGTTCCTGCCGTGGTGGGAATGTCAAATCCGATGTAAAAGTTTCCCGTAATGGGAATGGGGTTGGCACTTAAGTCGAGTAAAATAGCATTCCCATTAGTCGGAATATTGGCGATGGGAATATTTCCCTGAGCCAAAACAGTGCCGGGAGTACCACCTGCGCCGGCTGAATTCCAGACTTTGAAGGTAACATTTCCTGTACCTGACGCCGCATGGAAGAAAATGTAAAAACCGGTCAGTTGAAAATTGGCAGGGAATGAGGAGGCTTGAAAAAGTTCGGCTTTCGCCTTGTCATTGTATGAATTCGTTCCTGCCAGCCAGCCAGTTCCTCCGGGAACGGTAAGCGCGGAAGGGGTATGAACTCCGCTGATAAATTGGGAGATGGTATCACAGCCTGTTGCGGGATTGGGCGTGCCTCCGGAGCAGTTATTTCTTCCATCAAGGGTAGTAGCTCCTGTGTTTCCAGGATCTAACCACGGACTCAGTCGGCGGTTATTTGCCGCTCCGGCGCTTTGCCAACTGTAGGAAATTTTTCCATACAAATCAGGTTGGGAAGTCGCCGTACACAAAGAGCTTCCACCCGATAAATCACCAACAATGCGTTTGGCTTGATTGAAAATGGGGGAGCCGGAAGAGCCCGGCTCGGTAACTCCGTGTCCATTCGCAGTTCCGGCCCACACTACTCTCCAGTGAGTTCCGGGCGTACCCGTCCATGAGGTGTTTTGAAGGGTACTTGTGAAGGAGGAAATTTTCTTGATGTCTCCTGAAGGGTGGTGGATGCCTACTCCGCTTGTTGCAGCCGTATTATTGCGGTCCCATCCGCTGTAATAAACGTTGTAGGAGGAAGGGATGGCACCATTGAATTCAACGAGAAGAAAATCCGAACTGTTGATGTCGGAAACATCGTTACTGGTAGCCCTTTTGGTACAGCCCGTCACAACTTCATTATCCTCATTATTTGCCTGGGTGTTGGTTAGGTCGGCACAGTTGGGTGATTCAAAATTGAAATAAAATTGCCACTGATTGAAACTTGAGGCCGATGCACCCGAACCACAGTGTTGAGCCGTAAGAAAGTAATTCTTACAATCCTGGGCCGTATTGTTGATCAAAGAGCCCGTGCATAGCCCCCCGCTGCCTCCGTCTATAACATAAATTTTAGCCACGCCCCGTTTTTGATCTTGCCAGTTATTTCCTTCTGAACAATTTACGTTAACTTCACAGGCATCTGAACTTCCGTTCTGTTGCCAATTTTTGGGGCGGAATTGGTTTCCACCCCGAAAAACATGGGATACGGCTTCTATTTCAATGATGGGTTCTGCCGTTTCCGTCAGGGGTGCCCAATATTCAAGAATAATTTCATCTGAGGTGATGATTTCAGTGGAGAAATGAGCTCCCTGGGGGTTTTCATGATTTTTGTACGCCCTTGATTTATGAGTCATTTCGCTGTTATATACAAATACGGAGGCCGTGTTGGGAATACGGAATTTGGAGTATAACAAGGCAATTCCCTCCGCGCCCGGACTTTTAATTTTTAAACGCCATGTTTTAAAGCCGTCATAGGTTTTCCATTCCCCTGCATTTTGAGGGGTCATGTTAACCGGCATATTTTGCCCTATGATATACATTTCCCCGCTTTTCGGATGTTCGCCATTCAGTATGGACTGAAGGGTTTCCGTAGAAGGGCCTTCAACGGTTTCTACCCGTAGATTTGATACATCCTGCGCAAAGCGATATCCGGAAGGGTAACTGCTAAAGAGCGATTCCTGTGCAAATAAACCGGACAGGAGAAGAAAAAGAAAGCTGAATGTGTAAACCGTTTTTTTCATGAGGGGTGATTTTAACAAGTAAAGCTATAGAGAATTTATAAAATCATCAAATAAGTATCTGGAATCATGCGGACCCGCGGAGGCCTCCGGGTGATACTGAACTGAAAAAATGGGTTTGTTTTTTATTCGTATTCCTGCCACTGTACCGTCATTCAAATGGATATGCGTCAATTCGGCGGTTTCACTTTTTTCCAAGGCTTTTTCATCTATGACGAAACCATGATTTTGCGCAGTGATTTCTCCCTTCCCCGTGGTTAGATTTAAAACGGGATGATTGATTCCACGATGGCCGTTGATCATTTTGTAGGTCGTCAGGCCCGCGGCATGACCCAATACTTGGTGACCCAGGCATATTCCGAACATGGTATCACCATTTTCTATTATTTTCTTAACTGTCGCAATGGGTTGTATCAGAGTAGCCGGATCTCCTGGACCATTAGTAATCAGAAAGCCTTGAGGGTTCCAGCTTTTCATTTCTTCGTAGGTGGTATCCATGGGGAAAACCCTTACGAGGCAATTGCGTTCGGTCAGGCAGTGCACTATATTTTCTTTAAGGCCCAGATCCAAAACGGCCACCTTGTGTTTAGCGTTAGCATCTCCTGCATCATATGGGTGGTTTGTTGCCACTTTAGACGATAGTTCCAGGCCTTGCATGGATGGGACTTCATCCAGAATCCGGCTTAGCTCATGTTTATCCAAAATTTCCGTAGAAACGACGGCGTTCATGGCTCCTTTGTTTCGTATATGGCGCACCAAAGCACGGGTGTCCACATCAGAAATTACGGTAATTCCTGCTTCCTTCAGATAGTTATCCAGTGTCGCGAATGATTTTACACGGGACGCTTTCACTGAAAAATTTTTGCAGATCAGAGCAGAAATCTTCACCGAGCCTGATTCCTTTTCTACGCTGTTTACTCCGTAGTTCCCGATATGGGCATTGGTCATCACCAAAATTTGTCCCAAGTACGAAGGATCGGTGAAGGTTTCCTGGTAGCCCGTCATGGCCGTATTAAAACAGATTTCTCCCGTGGCGGTTCCTGGTTTTCCCGCAGACCTCCCTTTGAAAAGGGTTCCATCTGCTAAGAGGATAAAGGCTTCTTTTGCTACTTCGTACTTCATCGGAGTCTTGAATTGTTATGCAAAAAAAAAGGATAAATCTGTTCGATTTATCCTTTTTTGATAATTAATTAAAACTTGTGTTAGGCCTCATTTTCCGGTTCTTGTGACTCTTGGGTGGTTGATTCTTCCACAGCCGGCTTTTCTTCAACGGGCTCAGAGGCCGAAGCGGCTTCCGCTTTGGGAGCTGCTTTACTTCCTCTTCGTGTCCGTTTTTTGGCACCGGCTTTTCCACCCTTCACGAAGGTTGTATTAAAGTCAACCAGCTCAATAAGGGCCATCTCAGCATTATCACCGGGGCGCGCACCTAATTTAATGATGCGGGTGTACCCTCCGTTGCGTTCGGCAATTTTGCCGGATACCTCACGAAAAAGTTCGGTAACGGCCTCTTTGTTTTGCAGGTAACTGAAAACAACCCTGCGTGAGTGCGTACTGTCCGTTTTGGATTTGTTCAGAAGCGGCTCAACAAAAGTTCTCAATGCTTTCGCTTTGGCTACCGTGGTGGTGATCCGCTTGTGGGTAATCAGAGAGGTGGCCAAATTGGAAAGAAGTGACTTTCTGTGAGAGGATGTTCTTCCAAGGTGATTTATTTTTTTTCCGTGTCTCATTTCAATTCGATTTTCAGAGAATTACTCTTTGTCTAATTTGTATTTTGTCACATTCATGCCAAAGTGGAGGCTCTTACTTTTCACGAGATCTTCCAACTCCATCAACGATTTTTTCCCGAAGTTGCGGAATTTTAAGAGGTCATTTTTGTTGAAAGAGACCAATTCGCCAAGAGTCTCGACATCTGCAGCTTTCAGGCAATTTAAGGCGCGCACGGATAAATCCATATCCACCAATTTAGATTTCAGTAGTTGACGCATGTGAAGGAACTCTTCATCAAATTCTTCCGTTTGAGCTTTATCATCTGAATCCAAAGTGATTTTTTCATCAGAAAACAGCATGAAATGATGAATCAGAATCTTAGCTGCTTCTTTTAGCGCGTCTTTAGGATGAATAGATCCATCGGTGATAATTTCCAGAACGAGTTTCTCGTAGTCTGTTTTTTGTTCTACCCGATAATTTTCAATGGTGTATTTTACATTTTTTATCGGAGTAAAGATGGAATCAATGGCAATCATACCGGGGTCTGCACCCGGATATTTATTCTCCTCCGCAGGTACATATCCACGCCCTTTCCCGATGGTGAATTCCATATTGAATTTCACGGACGGTTCAAGGTGGCAAATCACCAGGTCGGTATTCAATACCTGGAATCCGGATATGAATTTGCCCAAATCTCCTGCAGTGAGTTTATCCTGCCCCGTAAAACTCATGGTTACTCGCTCCTCGCTAACAGAATCAATCTGACGTTTGAAACGCACTTTCTTAAGATTGAGAATTATTTCCGTGAGGTCTTCAACCACACCTTTCAGGGTAGAAAACTCATGCGGAGCCTTGTCTACCTTAATGGTGGTAATTGCAAATCCCTCCAGGGAAGAAAGCAGAATTCTACGGAGAGAATTTCCTACAGTGATACCGTAACCGGGTTCAAGAGGTCTGAACTCAAATTTACCCTTACGGTCATCGGATTCAAGCATGATAACTTTATCCGGCTTTTGAAAATCAAGGATAGCCATGTTTTGCTTTCTTTTAGAAATTATTTAGAGTACAATTCCACGATCAGTTGTTCTTTGATGTTTTCCGGAATCTGATCACGTACCGGAAGGGATATATAAGTCCCGGAAAATTTGGAAGGATCAAAAGTAACCCAATCCAAGTTGTTTCTGTGCATGGAAAGTGAAGCGATAATCACATCCAGGTTTTTGGATTTTTCACGCACGCTTACAACGTCCCCGGGTTTCAGTATGCGGCTTGGTATATTACATACTTCTCCGTTTACCAAAATATGTTTGTGACCCACCAATTGACGTGCAGCACGACGTGTTGGGGCAATACCCATACGGAAGGTCATGTTGTCGAGTCTGGATTCGCACATCCGAAGGAGGTTCTCACCCGTGATACCTTTCAGGCGGCTTGCTTTTTCGAAAATTACGCGAAACTGCCGCTCGAGGATGCCATAGGTATATTTGGCCTTCTGCTTTTCATTAAGCTGAATGGCATACTCTGACTGTTTTTTTCTTCTTTTTGACGGACCGTGCATTCCCGGACCGTATTGTTTCCGTTGGAGAACTTTATCCGGCCCAAAAATGGGCTCTTTGAATTTTCTCGCAATCTTTGTTTGTGGGCCTGTATATCTTGCCATGGTAAATTGACTGAATTGGAATAAAACAAAAAATTAAACTCTCCTCTTTTTAGGAGGGCGACATCCATTGTGGGGAAGCGGAGTTACATCCACGATTTCGGTAACTTCAATACCTGCGCCGTGTATGCTGCGGATGGCGGATTCTCTACCTCCTCCGGGTCCTTTTACATACACTTTAACACGTCTGAGACCTAAATCAAATGCCTCTTTTACACAATCTTGTGCTGCCGTCTGAGCTGCGTAAGGGGTGTTCTTTTTGGAGCCCCTGAAGCCCATTTTTCCTGCCGAGGACCAAGAGATTACCTGGCCTGCAGAGTTGGTCAAAGAGATGATGATGTTGTTAAACGTAGCATTGATGTGCGCCTCGCCCATCGGCTCTACTTTCACCTTCTTCTTCGGTTGTTTGGTTTTTGCCATTTTATCTGATTAAAAAATTGAAATCACTTATTTGGTAGCCTTTTTCTTGTTGGCCACAGTTTTCCTCTTACCTTTTCTGGTGCGGCAGTTTGTTTGTGTCTGCTGACCTCTGAGGGGAAGACCGGACCGGTGACGCACACCACGGTAACAACCGATATCCATCAAACGCTTGATGGATAACTGCACCTCGGAACGTAGTGCTCCTTCCACCTTTATCTCATTGATCTGACCTCGGATAGATGCCAACTGGTCATCATTCCATTCGCTTACCTTGATGTTTTCATCGATTCCGGCTTTTGCCAAAATCTTCTTTGAGGTGCTTTGTCCTATTCCGTAGATATAGGTAAGGCCTATAACGCCTCTTTTGTTTTTGGGTAAATCAATACCGGCTATCCTTGCCATATAGACTTCTTAAAATTATTAACCTTGTCTTTGTTTATATTTCGGGTTCTTTTTGTTGATGACATAAAGTTTCCCGTGCCTGCGCACAATTTTGCACTCAGGGCTTCTCTTTTTTATTGATGCTCTTACTTTCATAACCTCTTCAATTTATTTATATCGGTAAGTAATTCTGCCTTTAGTCAAATCGTACGGTGACATTTCAATTTTAACCCGGTCACCGGGTAAAATCTTGATGTAATTCATACGCATCTTCCCTGAAATATGGGCAGTTATCACATGACCGTTTTCCAACTCCACGCGAAACATGGCATTGGAAAGGGCCTCAATGATAGTGCCATCCTGTTCTATGGAAGACTGTTTAACCATGGTGTATTTTTACCAAATATTCGTTTTTATCAACTTCTTTTTCAATATGCTCAAATGACGACAAAATGTCGTTCCCGTTTTCTGTTATCGCTACCACATGCTCATAATGAGCAGACGGCTTTTTATCGGCCGTCACGATTGTCCATCTGTCCGAAAGCGTTCTTACCGATTTAGTACCCATATTAATCATGGGCTCGATACAGATGGTCATCCCCGCCTTCAACACCGGGCCGCTTCCGGATTTTCCGTAATTAGGCACCTCGGGTTTCTCATGAAGATTTTTTCCTATCCCATGTCCCACCAGTTCCCTGACTACGCCATATCCGTTTTTTTCAGCATGCTGCTGCACGGCCCTGCCGATATCCCCCGTCCTTTTTCCGGGGGCGGCAAAAGTACAACCTATTTGCAAACATTCCAAAGTAATTTTGAGTAATTTTTTTTTACTCTCATTGTTTTGGTCTTCAAGTAAATAGGTGTATGCTGAATCTCCATGATATCCGTTTTTGTTTATTCCGCAGTCCACGCTCACCACATCTCCCGGTTTAATTTCATAGTTTCCGGGTATTCCGTGAACTACGGATTCATTGATGGAAATGCATAGGGTGGATGGGAAGCCGCCGTATCCTTTAAATGATGGTATACCGCCCATGTCACGGATGAAGGTTTCCGCCATACGATCTAATTCGCTGGTTTTTACGCCAGGCCGTATATGCTTCACCAATTCAGCATGCGTTTCGCCTACAAGCAAAGAACTTATTCGAATGAGTTCAATTTCTTCAGGAGTTTTCAGGATAATAGTACCCACTTCTTTCCCTGAGCGAAATTAGATACTCAACGAAGTGGCCGCATTGCGACCTTTTACACGACCGGATTTCATCAATCCGTCCATTTCCCGCATCTTCAGATAACTGTCAATCTGAGACAGGGTGTCCAATACCACACCCACCATAATCAACAGAGAAGTTCCTCCGTAAAAGTAAGCGAATGCGGTGTTGATATTGGCCAATGTGGCAAATGCCGGAAGAATGGCCACCAAAGCCAAAAAGAGGGATCCGGGCAATGTGATTTTTGACATGATGTTGTCAATGAATTCAGCGGTCTGCTTTCCTGGACGTATTCCGGGAATGAATCCCCCCGATTTCTTTAAATCGTCTGCGATTTGATTGGGATTAATGGTAATCGCAGTGTAAAAATAGGTGAAAAGGATGATCATGGATGCAAACGTGAAGTTGTATGCGAAAGTGGTGTAATCTTGGAAATTTCGTGCAATCCAACTTCCTCCTCCATCATCGGCGAACCCTACCAGGTAAATGGGAACGAACATGATTGCTTGTGCGAAGATGATCGGCATCACACCGGCCGCATTTACCTTCAGCGGCAAAAATTCCCGGCGGCCTCCTGTCTGTTTGTTCCCAACAATTCGTTTGGCAAACTGAACAGAAATTCTCCGCGTTCCCTGAACCAATAAAATGGACAAAATGATGACAACCAAAAGAAGAATGATTTCCAACACGAATAGGATCAATCCTCCTCCGTCCGGTTCCATTTTTGCTCCAAATTCTACAAAAAGGGCTGTGGGTAAATTGGCAATGATACCAATCATAATCAGAATCGAAATACCGTTTCCGATACCCTTATCTGTGATTTTTTCACCAAGCCACATACAAAAAATAGTTCCGGAAACGAGAAGCGTGATAGCCATTAGCCACCATAAAGCACTGTCGGGTCTGGCCATAAGTGGGACCTGGGATGTAAGATAACCGGGAGCCTGGAAAGCGGTAATCAAAACGGTAAGGGCCCGTGTAATTTGATTCAGCCGGTTTCGTCCACTTTCTCCTTCTTTCTGTAATTTCTGAAAATAAGGAACCGCTATTCCCAACAGCTGAACAATAATGGACGCCGATATGTAGGGCATTATTCCCAAGGCAAAAATTGATGCCCGAGAAAACGCACCTCCCGTAAAGCTTACCAGAATATCCAGTACGCTGCCTGATGCGCCTTGTGATTGGGCTGCAAGAACTTCAGAATCCACTCCGGGAAGAATGATGAAAGAACCGAGGCGGTATACAAGCACCAAACTGAGGGTTGTAATAATACGACCTCTCAGTTCCTCAATTTTAAAAATATTCCGCAGGGTAGTAATAAAGTCCTTCATGGGTTATATTTTTTCAGCTTTTCCGCCCGCTGCTTCAATAGCTTCTATGGCTTTTTTTGAAAACGCATTTGTGGAAACTGTAATTGCTGTTTTGATTTCTCCGCGTCCTAATACTTTTACCAAACTGTTTTTGGGTACCAGACCGTTGGCAAATAAAACTTCATTATTGATTTCCGTAATTTTCTTTGCATCTGCCAGCGCTTGAAGGGTATCCAAATTCAATCCTTTAAACTCAACACGGTTGATATTTTTAAAGCCAAATTTGGGAACACGTCTTTGCAGGGGCATCTGACCGCCTTCAAATCCTTTTTTCTTGGAATAGCCGGAGCGCGACTGGGCCCCTTTGTGTCCGCGTGTAGAGGTTCCTCCACGTCCGGATCCCTGGCCTCGGCCTACCCGTTTGTTGTTTCTAACTGAACCTTCAGCAGGTTGTAAGTCATTAAGCTTCATGTCAATCCGAAGTATTAAATTTCTTGAACTTGTATCAAATGCTGCACTTTCTTCACCATTCCCAAAATTTGGGGAGTGGCTGTATGTTCAACGGTGTGACGGATTCTTTTGAGACCTAAAGCCTGAAGTGTCTGCTTTTGGTCTATTCTTCTGCCGATACCGCTTTTCAGTTGGGTGATTTTTATTTTACCAGACATGTCTGTTGTATTAACCGTTAAACACTTTTTCTAAAGATACACCTCTTTGCTGGGCGATTGATGCGGCATCCCGCAACTGAGCCAACGCTTCAATGGTAGCTTTTACCACGTTGTGTGGGTTGGAAGATCCTTTTGATTTGGCCAGTACGTCTTTTACGCCAACTGATTCCAATACCGCGCGCATCGCACCACCGGCAATTACACCCGTACCGTTCGCCGCAGGCTTCAGGAAAACGCGTGCACCTCCGTATTTGGCAGATTGCTCGTGAGGAATGGTACCCTTTAAAATAGGCACTTTTATCAGATTCTTTTTTGCGTCCTCGGCTCCTTTCGAAATAGCATCCGTAACCTCATTGGCCTTACCAAGGCCATAACCTACAACTCCATTTTCATTACCTACCACCACGATGGCAGAAAAACTGAAGTGCCTACCTCCTTTGGTTACCTTGGTTACTCGGTTGATAGCAACCAGTTTGTCTTTAAGTTCGATTTCGCCGGACTTTACGCGTTTTGTATTTGTTGCTGTTGCCATAAATGCTTAAAATTTAAGTCCTCCTTCACGTGCCGCCTCGGCCAGTGCTTTTACTCTTCCGTGATACAGATAACCGTTTCTGTCGAACGTTACATGTTCTATACCTGCTTCGAGTGCTTTTTTAGCCAATGCTTTTCCTACCGCAGACGCTAAGTCGGTTTTTGTTCCTTTGACAGAAGCCATGGATTTTTCGCGTGTGGAAGCGGAAATTAAAGTTACTCCCTTGGAATCATCCACAATTTGGGCATAAATCTCCTTGTTGCTTCTGAAAACGGAAACACGGGGACGCTCTGACGTACCCACAATCGTTTTGCGGATACGCATTTTAATTTTGTTTCGTCTGGTATTTTTAACTGCTGACATACTTCTTTATGAATGCTGAATTGAACAATAGAATTATTTACCGGCCGATTTACCCGCTTTACGGCGCAGTACTTCAGAAGCAAACTTAATACCTTTCCCTTTGTACGGTTCAGGCTTACGCAGAGACCGTATTTTAGCGGCAACCTGACCCAACAATTGTTTGTCATGGCTGCTCAGGGTAATGCTGGGCGCTTTTCCTTTTTCCGCTTTTGTTTCTACGGAGACCTCTTTGGGCAATTCGAAGAGAACATTATGCGAGAAACCCAACGTGAGTTCTAAAAGTTGTCCTTTGGCTTCAGCACGGTAACCTACACCTACCAATTCCTGCTCAGATTTAAATCCTGTACTTACCCCGGTAACCATATTACTGAGTAGAGAACGGTATAACCCATGCATAGCTTTGTGGCGTTTTTGATCCGATTCACGAACCAAGGTCATCTTTCCGTTTTCAACGTTCACACTGATGGAAGGATCAACAGCCTGCTTCAATTCGGCTTTTGGACCCTTCACGGAAACCACGTTATTTTCGTTTACCGTTACGGTAACTCCCGCAGGGAGTGTAATCGGCAATTTTCCAATTCTTGACATTGCTTTTAAATTCGTTTAATACACGTAACACAATACTTCTCCGCCCACGTTCAATTCCCTGGCGCGCTTGTCCGACATAACACCTTGTGATGTGGACAGAATAGCGATACCCAATCCGTTCAGAACTCTTGGAAGGTCAACAGCACTGCTGTACTTTCTAAGGCCGGGAGTACTCACGCGGGTGATGCTTCTGATGGCGGATTCTTTTGAAACAGGGTGGTATTTGAGGGCAATCTTTATCTTTTCCTGATTCCCTTCCTTTTCAAATTTATAATTGGCTATAAAGCCTTTATCAAAAAGAATTTTAGTAATGTCTTTTTTGATGTTGGAAGCCGGCGCTTCTACCACGCGGTGGTTAGCTTTTGAGGCATTCCTTATTTTAGTCAAAAAATCTGCAATAGGATCCATTTCCTTATATTTTTAGTTTACCAACTGGCTTTTTTAACACCGGGAATTAAACCGAAATTGGCCATTTCACGGAATTGATTACGGCAAATACCGAACTGACGTATGTATCCTTTAGGGCGACCTGTCAGTTTACAACGGTTGTGCAGACGCACGGGAGATGAGTTTGCAGGAAGCTGGGCAAGTCCCTGGTAATCACCGGCGGCTTTAAGAGCAGCTCTTTTTTCGGCAAACTTAGCTACCATGCGCTCTCTTTTCCTTTGTTTTGCTTTGGCTGATTCTTTTGCCATTTCTCGTTATTTCTTAATGTTATTAAAAGGCATTCCAAATTCTTTCAACAGCGCATACGCTTCACTGTCGTTCGGTGCGGTGGTTACAAACGTAATATCCATACCGTTGATCTTGGCCACTTTATCAATGTCAATCTCAGGAAAAATAATTTGCTCGGTAATTCCCAGATTGTAATTTCCCCTTCCGTCAAAACCTTTGGCGTTTACTCCTTTGAAATCGCGGATACGGGGAAGTGAAATAGATAACAGACGATCCAAAAATTCGTACATTTTTTCTCCACGAAGCGTTACCCGTACACCAACATTCACTCCTTTGCGGAGTTTAAAGTTGGAGATATCTTTTTTAGACTTGGTAGCCACGGCTTTTTGACCGGCAATGGTGGTCATTTCAGCCGCTGCCGTATCAATGAGTCGCTTGTCTGCAACGGCACCGCCCACACCCTGATTCAAAACGATCTTGGTGATTTTTGGTACCTGCATGATGGACTTATATTGGAACTGCTGCATCAGTGCAGGAACCACTTCATTTTTATACTTCTCTTTTAATCTGGCCTGGTGCATTACTCAATGATTAATGTTTTACCTTCTTTTTTTGCCTTTACCGAAATGCGTACGGTTTTTCCTGATTTCTCATCAGTCATTCTTCCGATTCTTGTAGGCTTGCCCTGTGAATCCACCACTTTTAATTTGCTGATGTGCAAAGGAGCTTCTTTCTTGATGATTCCCCCGTTTGGCGATTGGGCAGAGGGTTTGGTATGGCGCGAAACCATGTTGACTCCTTCCACCGTAGCCCGACCATTTTTGATATCCACGGAAGATACAGTGCCCTGTTTTCCTTTGTTTTCGCCGGAAATTACGACTACCTTATCACCTTTTTTTATGTGTGCTTTCATTTTCCTGCCTCTGGTTTAAAGCACCTCAGGTGCCAATGATACAATTTTCATGAACTGCTTTTCGCGAAGTTCGCGGGCTACCGGACCAAAAATCCGTGTTCCACGCATTTCTCCGGTATTGTTTAGCAGAACCGCCGCGTTGTCATCGAAACGGATATAAGATCCGTCGGAACGGCGAACTTCTTTACTGGTTCTTACAATTACGGCTTTGGTTACCTGGCCTTTTTTTACGTTTCCGGTGGGCATGGCGTGTTTAACGGTAACTACCACCGTATCACCTAATCCGGCATACCTTCTGCGGGTACCGCCCAATACGCGTATAACCAATACTTCTTTGGCGCCGCTGTTGTCTGCTACTGTGAGTCTGGATTCTGACTGGATCATGATTATTTAGCCCTTTCTACGATTTCAACTAAACGCCAATTTTTCAACTTACTCAGAGGACGCGTTTCCATGATGCGTACCGTGTCACCGATACCACACTCTGCTTTCTCGTCATGAGCATAGAACTTTTTAGTTCTTTTTACGAACTTCCCGTATTTCGGGTGTTTCACTTTCCTCTCCACGGATACCACGATGGTTTTTTCCATTTTGTTGGAAGTTACTATTCCAATTCTCTCTTTACGGGCGTTTCTTGTTACGATTTCCGACATGGAATCTGTTTTTTATTTATTAACTTCTGCCAATTCACGTTTTCTTATTTCGGTAAGAAGGCGTGCAATGGATTTTCTTTGAACGCGCAATGTGAGTGGATTCTCCAAAGGAGAAACCGCATGATTCATTTTCATTCTTACCAATTCTGATTGAAAATCAACCAGCTTTTCTTTTAATTCTGAGTTAGATAACTCTTTTATCTCCGTATTTTTCATACATGCTTTGTATTAGGCCACGTAATCACGTCTGATCATAAATTTAGTACGCACGGGAAGCTTTTGTGCGGCGAGGCGAAGTGCTTCTTCTGCGATGGCTTGGTCTACACCTTCCACTTCAAAAAGAATTCTACCTGGTCTTACCACGGCTGCCCAAAACTCAGGTGCTCCTTTTCCTTTACCCATCCTTACCTCAGCGGGTTTGCGCGTAACCGGTTTGTCGGGGAAAATACGGATCCACACCTGACCTTCACGTTTCATATAACGATTGAGTGCCACCCGGGCAGCTTCAATCTGGCGGGCAGTAAGCCATACTTCATCCAGCGATTTCAGCGCAAATGACCCGAAGGCAATCTCCGTTCCACGGCTGCAGTTTCCTTTCATGCGGCCTTTCTGAACTTTCCTGTATTTTACTCTTTTCGGTGATAACATGTCAACTTATTATTTTCCGGTCTTTCCGGTTATTTTCTTTTTCTTCTTGAATCTCCCGCAGGACGTCCTTCTCTATTTCCCTTTTCGAAACGTTCCGGACGATCGTTCATTGCACCCGACTTTCTGGTTTTCTGCATACCCAGGTTTGGACTTAAATCTCTTTTTCCGTAGACTTCTCCCAGACATACCCATACTTTTATACCGATGCGGCCATAGGTGGTGTGAGCTTCAGCTACTGCGTAATCGATATCGGCCCGGAATGTATGCAATGGCGTACGTCCCTCTTTGAAGTTTTCACTTCTGGCCATTTCAGCCCCGGCAAGTCTTCCCGATAAGTTAATTTTAATTCCTTCAGCACCCATTCTTATGGCAGATGAAATAGCCATTTTGGCTGCACGGCGGAATGCAACACGGCCTTCAATTTGCCGGGCGATGGAATCGGCCACCAGTCTGGCATCAATTTCAGGACGCTTGATTTCAAAAATGTTTATTTGAATTTCCTTTGTCGTAATCTTTTTCAATTCTTCACGAAGCTTATCTACCTCCTGTCCTCCTTTACCGATGATGATCCCGGGGCGTGCGGTATGAATGGTAATCGTGATCAGCTTCAGTGTACGCTCGATAACCACTTTGGAGATACTCGCCTTTACAAGACGGGCCATGATGTATTTGCGGATCTTATTATCCTCCACAATTTTGTCGGCATAGTTATCTCCACCATACCAATTGGAATCCCACCCTTTGATGAATCCCAGTCTGTTACCTATCGGATTGGTCTTTTGTCCCATATTAATTGGATTCCCTTATTCGTTTTCGTTTGATATTGTTTTCGTCATGATGTCCGACTTGATGCCCTCATTGCGGGTATCCAGCTCCACGGTTACGTGGTTGCTGCGTTTCCGCTTGCGGTATGCGCGTCCCTGGGGGGCTGGCTGAATTCTTTTCAGCATCGCTCCACCGTCAACAAAAATGGTTTTAACATAAAGCTCACTTTCGTCAGCCTTGAGTCCAGATTTTTGCTCAAAGTTGTCTGCCGCAGAACGGATAAGTTTGTACAATCGGCCCGCCGCTTCTTTACCCGTGAAGGTAAGAATATCCAACGCTTTGTTCAAATCCTCACCGCGGATGATATCGGCCACCAGTCTCATTTTGCGAGGTGATGTCGGGCAGTTGTTCAACTTCGCAAAATACCTTGTCTTGTTGGCCTCTTTGCGGTTGTCTGCTGCTATACGTTTTCTTGCACCCATGATTCGTTCTAATCAGTTAAATTATTTTTTCTTATTGCCGCTGTGTCCGCGGAAAGTGCGGGTAGGGGAGAACTCGCCCAGTTTATGACCTACCATGTTCTCGGTCACATACACAGGGATAAATTTATTTCCGTTATGCACCGCGATTGTGTGACCCACAAAATCGGGAGAAATCATACTTCTTCTTGACCAAGTTTTGATTACGGTTCTTTTGTTGGAATCGTTCATTTCCAAAACCCGTTTTTCTAACTTGAAATCTATGAATGGACCTTTTTTAAGTGATCTTGACATACCTTAAATTATTTCTTACGTCTTTCGAGGATAAACTTCGATGATGGATTTTTAGGCGCCCGTGTTTTATACCCTTTAGCCGGAATTCCTTTGCGTGAACGCGGGTGACCTCCTGATGCACGTCCCTCACCACCACCCATCGGGTGATCTACAGGGTTCATGGCAACTGGGCGTGTACGCGGACGTTTACCCAACCAACGCTTACGGCCGGCTTTACCATGTACGATCAGGTTGTTCTCAGGGTTCGACAAGCTGCCTATGGTAGCGAGACAAGTCAATAGAATTTTACGGATTTCACCGGAAGGCATTTTTATTACGGCATAATTTCCGTCACGTGCCATCAATTGGGCATAACTGCCCGCACTTCTTACCAGGATGCCTCCCGCTCCGGGATTCATTTCTAAATTATGAATCACCGTACCGAGAGGTATTTCGGACAATGGTAATGTATTACCTACCTCAGGAGCACTGCCGGCACCTGAAACGAGTTTCTGACCTACTTTCAGACCGTTGGGCGCAAGAATGTATCTTTTTTCACCGTCTGCATACACCAAAAGGGCAATGCGTGCGGTGCGGTTCGGATCATACTCAATTGTTTTTACCTCTGCAGGAATACCGTGTTTGTTGCGCTTAAAATCGATGATGCGATATTGTCTTTTGTGACCGCCGCCGGTGTAGCGCATGGTCATTTTTCCAGAATTGTTTCTACCTCCTGATTTTTTCAGAGGAGCCAAAAGAGATTTTTCCGGAGTGTTGGATGTAATCTCCGCGAAATCTACCACTACTTTGTGGCGCGTGCCGGGCGTTACCGGATTTAATTTACGTACTGCCATGTCCTAATCAGATATTACTGAAAAAGTCGATTGTTTCACCTGCCTTAACCGTAACTACGGCTTTCTTGTAATGGTTCTTTCTGCCGAAAGAAAATCCCTTTTTGGTGTAGCGGCTGGTTGATTTACCCATGTAGCGCATTGTATTAACTTCCGTTACTGCAACGCCATAGGTATCTTCAACCGCTTTTTTTATCTGGATTTTATTGGCTTCCATATCCACGATGAATCCATAACGGTTACCCTTCTCGGTCAGAGAGGTCATTTTTTCCGTCAGGACCGGTTTTTTTATGATCGCTTTCATTTATTCTCCCGTTAAGAGTTCTTCAATTTTCTTTATTGACGCCTCGGTTAAAACAATTTTATCGGCATTAACAAGCTGATAAGTGTTTAAATCTGAGGCAATTACAACGTCAGATCCCTTCAAATTTCGGGACGACAAATATACGCTTTTATTGGATTCACCAACTATCCAGAGTGTTTTTTTGTCTAAAACATCGAAATTCTTAAGAATCTGAACAAAATCTTTTGTTTTCGGCTCACTTAAATTTATTCCATCAACAACAAGCAGATTTCCTTCGGCTGCTTTAGCGGATAGGGCTGATTTTCTTGCTAATTTCTTAAGTGATTTATTCAGTTTGAATCCGTAATCTCTGGGACGTGGTCCAAATACAGTACCCCCTCCTATGAACAAGGGAGATTTGATAGATCCTGCACGGGCTCCGCCGGTCCCCTTCTGTTTTTTAATTTTACGGGTCGAGCGTGCAACCTCAGCTCTTTCTTTGGTTTTCGCAGTTCCCTGGCGCTGGTTGGCTAAGTACTGTTTTACATCCAAATAAATGGCATGTTGACTCGGATCGATTCCAAAAACAGCATCGTTCAGCGAAACCTTCTTTCCTGTCTCTTTACCTTGTGTGTTGTATAATGAAAGTTCCATGTCGCTTATTTTTCAATGATTATATAGCCTCCCTTAGGTCCGGGAATTGCTCCTTTTACCAAAACCAAATTTTTATCGGCCAGAATTTTTACAATTTCCAGATTTTGCATTTTCACACGCGATCCGCCAGTTCTTCCGGCCATACGCATTCCTTTGAATACACGGCTTGGGAAAGATGATGCGCCCAATGAACCCGGGGCACGCAATCTATTGTGCTGTCCGTGTGTTTGCATACCTACACCGCTAAAACCGTGACGTTTTACAACACCTTGGAAACCTTTACCCTTAGATGTGCCTACCACATCAACAAATTCTCCTTCGTTAAAAATGTCAACGGATACCGTATCTCCTAACGATTTAGGCGCATCAAATTCAAATTCGGCTACTTTCCTCTTGGAGGTGGTATTCGCCTTTTGAAAGTGTCCTTTCAATTGACGGGTTGTGTTTTTTTCTTTGGCGTCATCAAAGGCCAACTGCACTGCGTCATAACCCTCTTTTTCCTTAGATTTTACTTGGGTTACCACACATGGGCCAGCCTCAATTACGGTACAGGCTACATTCTTGCCATCTTCCGTAAAGATGCTTGTCATTCCGACTTTTTTTCCAATTATTCCTGCCATTTTTATCTGATTTATTCCGCATAGGATTCCGCCGGAGGAATCATACGGAGGTGATTAACTAAACTTTTATTTCTACTTCAACACCGCTGGGAAGCTCCAGTTTCATAAGTGCATCGATCGTTTTGGAAGAAGAACTGTAGATATCCATCAACCGCTTGTAAGAGGAAAGTTGGAATTGTTCTCTTGCTTTTTTGTTTACGTGAGGTGAACGCAATACCGTGAAGATACGCTTGTGCGTGGGAAGTGGAATGGGTCCATTCACCACGGCTCCCGTAGATTTTACCGTTTTTACGATTTTCTCGGCGGATTTATCCACCAGATTATGATCGTACGATTTTAATTTGATTCTGATTCGCTGACTCATGTTTGGTCTGATTATAAAGAACGTTCTATAATTTATGCAGTTACTTTCCCTTTTACTTTAGCCACCACATCTTCTTGAATGTTCCGTGGAGCTTGCTCATAGTGGTCAAATTCCATGGTAGAAGATGCACGTCCCGAGGTAATGGTTCTGAGCTGGGTAACATATCCGAACATTTCGGACAGAGGAACTTTCGCTTTGATAACTTTTGCATTGGAGCGGCTATCCATTCCTTCAATAACTCCACGGCGACGGTTAAGGTCACCTACCACGTCACCCATGTTTTCCTCAGGAGTAACTACCTCCAATTTCATTATTGGCTCCAGCAAAATCGGATTTGATTTGGGAACTGCTTCGCGGAACGCCATTTTAGCGGCCAATTCGAAAGAAAGAGCATCCGAGTCCACGTTGTGGTATGAACCATCTACCAAAGAAACTTTTAGAGAGGTGATCGGGTACCCGGCGAGTACACCGGTTTTCATAGCTTCTTTGAATCCTTTTTCTACGGAAGGAATAAATTCACGCGGAACAGAGCCTCCTTTGATAAGATCCAGAAACTCCAAACCTTCTTTTTCAGCGCTTCCGGGTTCAATTTTAACGATGATATCGGCAAATTTACCTCTACCACCTGTTTGTTTTTTGTAAACTTCGCGGTGGTTTACGGTACCTAAAATAGCCTCTTTGTAAGCTACCTGTGGAGCACCCTGGTTGCATTCTACTTTAAATTCGCGCTTAAGACGGTCAAGGATGATTTCCAAGTGCAACTCACCCATTCCGCTGATGATGGTTTGCCCTGTTTCTTCATCTGTATGAACGCGGAAGGTAGGATCTTCCTCAGCCAATTTGGCCAAAGACATACCTAATTTATCCACATCAGCCTGGGTTTTGGGTTCGATGGCCAATCCGATTACAGGTTCGGGGAACACCATAGATTCCAGGATGATCGGGTTGGCCTCATCGCAGAGGGTATCACCAGTCTTAATATCTTTAAAACCTACCACGGCACCTATGTCACCCGCAGCGATTCGCTCAATTTGATTCTGCTTGTTGGCATGCATCTGGAAAATCCGGGAGATGCGCTCTTTGTTATCGGAACGGGAATTATATACATAAGACCCGGCTTCCAGAACACCGGAGTAGGCGCGGATAAAGCAAAGACGGCCTACAAACGGGTCGGTGGCAATTTTAAACGCCAATGCCGCAAACGGTTCAGATTCATCAGGTTTACGGGAAACCTCATCTCCTGTTTTGGGATTCGTGCCTACTATGGCCTCTTGGTCAAGAGGAGAGGGAAGCAATTCCATCACATAATCGAGCATGGTCTGAACGCCTTTATTCTTAAAGGACGAACCGCACATCATTGGAACGATGGCCATGTCAATAGTGGCCTTGCGCAGGGCCGTGAGGATTTCTGCCTCCGAAATGGAATTGGGATCCTCAAAATATTTTTCCATCAGACTTTCGTCGTATTCGGCAACGGCTTCAAGAAGTTTTTCACGCCATTCTTTTGCCTCTTCCAAAAGATCGTCCGGAATGGGCACTTCTTGGAAGGTCATTCCTTTGGTATCTTCATCCCAAACTATTCCGCGGAAATTAACCAGATCTACTACGCCTTTAAAATTGTCTTCAGAACCGATAGGAAGCTGAAGAGGAACTGCGTTACTTCCGAGCATTTCTTTAACCTGCTTGCACACGTTCAAAAAATCGGCACCGGAGCGATCCATTTTATTTACGAAACCGATACGTGATACATTGTAGTTGTTGGCAAGCCTCCAGTTTGTTTCTGACTGGGGTTCCACACCGTCAACCGCACTGAAAAGAAACACTAAACCATCCAATACACGCAAGGAGCGGTTTACCTCTACGGTAAAGTCTACGTGGCCGGGTGTGTCAATAATATTTACGTGATACTTGTTCCCGCGGTAGTTCCAATTTACCGTTGTGGCTGCTGAGGTGATTGTGATTCCGCGCTCAGCTTCCTGAACCATCCAGTCCATGGTGGAAGCACCATCATGGACCTCACCTATTTTGTGATTCACCCCGGAATAATAAAGAATACGCTCGGTTGTAGTTGTCTTGCCCGCGTCAATATGTGCGGCAATACCAATGTTTCGCGTAAATCTCAGGTCTCTTTTTGACATATTCGTGCGTTAGATTACTCTAGTCTGTTTTATTTATTTAAAGCGGAAATGAGAGAACGCTTTGTTGGCTTCAGCCATACGGTGCGTATCTTCTTTTTTCTTAAATGCTCCGCCTTCTTCTTTGAAGGCGGCAACAATTTCATTAGCTAATTTTCTGGCCATTGATTTATCGTTCCTGGAACGTGAATAATTAATCATCCATTTCATGGCCATGGATGTTTTCCGGCTTGCACGAATCTCCTGGGGAATCTGGAAAGTGGCACCGCCCACTCGACGGGAGCGTACCTCAACCTGTGGGGTTACGTTTTCCAAGGCTTTTTTCCAAACATCCAGTCCGTTCTCTCCTGTCTTTTTGGAAACTTCTTCTATGGCATCGTAGAAAATTTCGTAAGCGGTACTCTTCTTGCCTTCAAGCATCAGATTGTTTACGAATTTTGTTACCAATACGTCATTAAACTTCGGATCAGGAAGAATAATTCGTGCTTTTGGTTTGGTCTTTCTCATCTTATGGAGTACTTAATCCTTTTATTACTTATTTCTTTTTGGTGGCTCCCTTTTGTCCGGCTTTACCTTTTTTGGTACCGTATTTAGAGCGACGCTGATTTCTTCCTTCAACACCCGCAGTATCCAGTGCACCGCGAACGATATGGTAACGAACACCAGGTAAATCTTTCACCCTGCCTCCGCGAACCAACACAATACTGTGTTCCTGCAAATTATGTCCCTCTCCGGGAATGTAAGCGATAATCTCCGTTCCGTTTGTGAGCCTTACCTTGGCTACTTTACGCATGGCAGAATTAGGCTTTTTGGGAGTCGTCGTATACACCCTGGTACATACGCCTCTTCTCTGAGGACAGGAATCTAAAGCAGCTGACTTGCTTTTACGCTTAATTTGCGTTCTTCCTTTACGCACTAATTGTTGAATCGTAGGCATTTAAAAATCAGTTATTTACGTTTCAAATTCTCTATTTACGCCCTAAAATAGGGGAGCGCAAAGGTAGGATTTTTTGAATAATACACAACAGGATGTAAAATATTTTTTCCTTTTTTCTCGTTCCAGCCTTCGTTTCTTGCTTTATCCTTGTAAGTCTCTCCGTGAATACATGAGTATAGGTTAGTTTAATTTAATCAATTTTGTCCCCGGAATTTTAATAATTAGGAAGTGTGGTCTACTTTATCGAGTTAGCCGTAAAAAGGATAGTTTGCTTTACCATATATAAGGTTATCGGGTACAGACGAAAAGTGGTTAAGGCAAACCTGAAACGGGTGTTCCCTACCGCTTCTGTTTCTGACATACGCAAGATGGAGGCGGCCTTTTATGTTAATCTTTCCGACATTTTGGTTGAAAGTGTTATGAGTTTATTTATTTCCAGATCCTTTCTTCTTACCCGCGTGAAAGTCGTGAATCCGGATTTGTTTTTGGAACTACATCAAAAACACATCCCCACCTTTTTCTTAGGTGGGCATATTGGAAATTGGGAATGGGGAGGAATGGCTGCAGGGAATTTTTCTCCCATGCACAATGTGGCGGTTTATCTCCCGCTTAAAAATAAATGGGCGGATAAGCTTATGCGAAAAGTGCGAAAGCGATTAACGAAGGTGGATGTTCTGATTCCTTCCTCACGCCTTTACCGATATCTCGCTACCTCTCGGATTCCTTTTCAGGTGTACAGCCTTTCAGATCAATCCCCACCTAAAAATAATTATGTCAGGGTTCCATTTTTCGACATTCCTACTGCTTTTTTTTCCGGCACACCACGAATGATTCAGAAGCTGGGAGCTGCCGTCGTGTATCTGGAGACGCGAAGGGTTCGGAGCGGGTATTACGAAGTCCGCTTATCAATGTTGCATGAAAACGGAGCGTCTGTTTCGGAGGAAGCTATGTTGAAATCATACGCCGCTGCCCTCGAATCCTCTGTAATGAAAAATCCCGCGGACTGGTTATGGAGTCACAAGCGTTGGAAGTTTTAATTTTTTCTTACTGCTTTTCAGCCGTATAGGATTTAGTGAGTGTATAAATT
>CAYYRB010000006.1:0-51875 GCA_964473995.1 uncultured Candidatus Competibacteraceae bacterium
TTTTGAGTTCCCGGCAACATGTAAGTTGAGGTTCCGTTTAGCCACCAAAGATATCCATATGCCTTATTCAGGTTTTGGGAGGTAGAAATCATCTGATTGAAATAGGCGGTATCGCCAAGAACCACCTGGCCGTTCCATTTGGCATTGTTATGTATCAAAACACCAAAACGCGCCATGCTTCTGGCCGTACTGACATAGACGTTGTTATAACCCACCTTTATCCATGTACCCGTCATACCTGTTTTACTTTTCAAACGCGTATTGGTAAATCCGTTTAAGGTCTGTCCGGTGGCGGAGCGGATTACGCTATCCAGCAAGGTATAAGGCGCATTATGATAAGACCAGCGGGTTCCGGGAGCCGCCAGATAAGTGAGGCAGGAAGGCAGGGTACAATACAAATCAGACACACCGTCATTCAGGCCGGTAGTCATGGTGAGATGGTTCCATACTTTTACCGCACTTTCCTGAGCCGGACTGAGCGAAGACCAGCCCGTTCCCAGGTAATCGGAAGATGGATTTTGAATATTCAGCGCACCTTCTTCCTGCGCAATGCCTATCAGCAGGGATGTTATGGTTTTGCCGGCGGATGCCCAATACCAGAGGCTATCCTGAACAAACGGGGCAAAATATTTTTCCAGAACAATCTTACCATCTTTCAGAACCAAAAACGCTTTGGTATTCGTCTGCCCTAAAAAATCATACAAAGAATCTATTTGAGGCTGACACCATCCTAAATCCGAAGGAGAAATCGTTTCCCACGTACCTCCTGAATTGGGCGGAAAATAAGGGTTTTGAGCTTTTGTAGCCAAACTCGACAGACAGAAAAGACCAAAAACAAGAATCCCTTTCATCGTTTTGATTTTGAGGAATAAATATAACAAAAAGTCAACCTTGGGCACTTCCGGGCTAAAAAAGTATTCGAAAAAATGGAATTAAATTCAAATTTCGCCAAGCAGAAAAAAGGACCTTTTACTATTTGGTTTTCTTTTCCAAATGAAGTAAAAAGGCATATTCCAATGCAATTTCTTTAAGCCGCTCAAAGCGCCCTGATTTACCCCCGTGGCCGGCCTGCATTTCGCAATGAAAAAGAAGCAGACGGTTATCTGTTTTGAGTTCCCTGAGCTTGGCCACCCATTTGGCGGGCTCCCAATACTGCACCTGACTGTCGTGGTAGCCCGTGGTCACCAGCAGGTGTGGATAGGCCTTTGGCTCCACATTGTCGTACGGTGAATAACTGAGCATGTAGCGGTAATAGGCTTCCTCTTTCGGATTTCCCCATTCATCAAACTCGCCTGTGGTTAGGGGTATGCTTTCGTCGCACATGGTGGTTACCACGTCCACAAAGGGCACGGCTGCCACCACGCCGTTAAACAAATCGGGCCGCATGTTCATTACGGCGCCCATGAGCAGCCCGCCGGCACTGCCTCCCATGGCATAGAGGTGTTCCGCTGAGGTGAATTGTTCGTTGCACAAAAATTCGGCACAGGAAATAAAGTCGAGAAAGGTGTTTCGCTTCTTCAACATTTTCCCATCCTCATACCAAGTTCGGCCCAAATCCTGTCCGCCGCGTATGTGGGCGAGCACGAATACGAAACCCCGGTCAATCAGGCTCAGGCGTACGGAGCTGAAAGTGGGATCCACGGTAATGCCGTAAGAACCATATCCGTATAGTAGCAATGGATTTTTCCCGTTTTTATTCAAACCCCGGCGGTATACCAGACTCATGGGAATCTTCTTTCCGTCGTGCCCCGTGGCCCACAGGCGCTCGGTCACATACTCCTCAGGATTGTGTCCGCCCACCACCTCCTGTTGTTTCAGCAATTGGCGCTCACGGGTTTTTAAATTAAAATCAAACACGGAGGCGGGTGTTTTCAGTGAAGAGAAAACAAAGCGTAGCTTGTCGGTGTGAAACTCCGGATTTAAGTCGGGATAAACGGAATAAACCGGCTCCCCGAAATCTATGCGATAATCTTCGGTATCATCCCAGGATTTCACCCGAAGGTAGGTGAGACCGTTTTCACGCTCTTCCAATACCAAAAAATTCTGAAAACCGTCTATGCTCTCCAGCAGTATTTCCGGCCTGTGTGGGATGAATTCCCTCCAATCCGTTTCGGCAAAATCATGTTCCGAAGCCTTCATCAGTTTAAAGTTAACGGCATCGGCATTTGTGCGTATAAAGAACGAGTCCAGAAAATGAGAAACAAAATAAAGGTGATCGCGCCTGCGCGGGGCAATTACTTCAAAATCGGATTCCGGTGCATCGGCCCGTATAAAACGTTCCTCCGAACTCACGGTACTGAACGAGGAAATGAAAATGTATTGATTTGATTTTGACTTGGAAACAGAGCAATAAAAGGCATCGTCTTTTTCTTCAAAAACTACTTTATCCAGCGTGGGCTCTTCGCCCAAAACATGTTTTTTTACGAGATAGGTGCGGAGCGTTTCCTCGTCTTTCACATCATAAAACAAGGTTCGGTTGTCATTGGCCCAGACATAAGATCCGTCTGTATCCTCCACGCACTCCCTGTTCATGGCGCCCGTCTCCAAATTTTTTATGCGCAACACGTACTGTCTGCGGCTCACGGTATCTATTCCGAATGCGAGCCAGCGGTTGTCGGGACTCACCGTAAGGCCTGTAACCTCGCAATACTCATGGCCTTCGGCCAGACCGTTTACATCCAATACTGTTTCCTCTACGGCGTTTTCAGTGTCTTTTTTTCGGCAATAGATGGGGTATTCTCTGCCTTTTTCATACCTTACGTAATACCAGTATCCACGAAGCAGATAGGGTACGCTCATGTCCGTCTCCTTTATGCGGCCTTTCATTTCCTGAAAAAGCTGTTCCCTGAAATCAGCCAAAGGAGCAATTGCCTCTTCCGTGTAGGCATTTTCAGCGTGCAGGTATTCGAGTACCTCTGGCGCATCCCGGCGGTTCATCCAAAAATAATCGTCTATGCGGGTATGTCCGTGCTCGGTAATTTCATGGGGAATTTTGGCAGCGGAGGGAGCTTTTTGCATAATTACCAGATTACATAGATTGTAAATCATCCCGTCAGGGAATCATCATTTTTTTCATCAACCTTCTAAATTCATCGCGCACGGCGGGATTGGGAACATGTCCCGAGTTGGGAAGAATGGCGAATTCCGCCTCCAGCGTGTCGGCCAATTGCCTTCCATAGCGAAGCGGAAAAACCTGGTCATCGGCACTCCAGATCACCTTATTTTTTACGGTGGTGGAAAGCCGGCTTGCTTTGTATTTGGCCTCATTAGCCACCAGCTCGCGCATGAGGGCAATTTTCACCTCTGCATGTTTGCGCGTTTCAAATTCAAAAATCTGCCGGTACAGAAACTCCGGAATGGGCGGTTCGGCGGAGAAAACAAAACGGAACAGGTGGCGAAGGCCGGCCACGCTGTCAGGAATAAACAATTCTTCGGGGCTGTTCACATCAGCCCTGAGGCAAAGCGAATCCACATCGTCTCTTCCGAACACGGGTCCGGGGCTGTTGATGATCAAAAATTCATCGGTGCCTGCCGGCCGCTGATTCAACATTTCAAACCCGACAAATCCGCCGTAAGAAATCCCTACAATCATGTCGGGGCGGATGTCCAGATGATCCAAAAATTGCCACATCACACGGGCCTGGTTGTAAAGGGAAGGTGAAACCTTGCCCTGTGAATTCCCGAACCACATCAAATCGGGAACGATCAGATGAACATCCTCCTCCAGAGATAACATGGGGTCCAGCCAGGTGCTTGCGCCGCCCAATCCGAACCCGTGAAGAAGGACAACGTTTTTTTTGCCTCTGCCTCCACGTTGGTAATTAATTTCAGCAGAATCAGACTGCCACATATAGGATCGAAAACCCGCCGCATAGAGGCGTGCATCGCGAACTCTGTTCAGCAAATAAAGCGTTCGAAAATACGCATATCCAAAAAGGGATGCGACAAAAATGCCGAGAAAGCAAAACAGAAAAATGCGCAGCCGTTTACGGCGGTTGGTTTTATCAGGTCTCATTCAAGATTCATTTCCGGAATGTCGCCCTCGATAATCAGCTTCCCCGCGGTAGCCTTGCAAATGTCATCTACCGTCACACCCGGGGCCCTTTCCAGCAGCCGGAAACCGCCACCTTCAGCCACTTCCAGAACGGCCAGTTCCGTCACGATTTTTTTCACGCAGCGTACACCGGTCAACGGGAGTGAACAACTGGGAAGCAATTTGCTTTCGCCGGCTTTGTTTACGTGCTGCATGGCCACGATGATATTTTTGGCAGAGGCCACGAGATCCATGGCGCCACCCATACCTTTCACCATTTTTCCGGGTATTTTCCAATTGGCGATATCTCCGTCCTCGCTCACCTCCATGGCGCCGAGAATAGTCAGATCCACCTTGCCGGCCCGAATCATGCCGAAGCTCATGGCACTGTCGAAAATGGCGGAACCGGGCAGCGTGGTCACCGTTTGTTTTCCTGCATTGATGAGGTCGGCATCTTCTTCGCCTTCAAAAGGAAACGGCCCCATGCCCAGCAGGCCGTTTTCCGACTGTAGTACCACGTTGATTCCTTCGGGTACATAGTTGGCCACCAGAGTGGGAATTCCGATTCCCAGGTTTACGTACATTCCGTCCTTTACCTCTTTGGCAATCCGTTTGGCTATTCCTATTTTATCTAACATAATTAATGTGCTAATTTATTGATATGCTGATGTGCTGATGTGTCTTATCTTAGTCCCTGATACTTTATACTTGATATTAATTGTATTTACTGATTATTTTTTGAGGTAGAAATTATTTTAGTCATAATTTTTTGAATTGTCTGCAGTTCGGATATCAATGAATTTGGATTCGGATAACTGGAAGAATTTTCGCAAAGCGACAACCAATATTTGGTTTCTTCAGCCTCTTTAGCGGCAACCTTTAGTTTATGAATGAAGTCCTTTTTGCTTTCGGCATGCTGTGCTTCACTTACATTAGCTCCAATTGAAGTTCCTGAACGAAAAAGTTGATTAGCCATATTATACCTCCTGCTTTCTTCTAATATTTCTGTATAAATTATAATTTTCAAGGCAAAATCAAATGTTAAATCAACAATTAAATTTGGCTTTTCATTCATATTAATTTGGTGTTAGAGTATAGCTTTTCGTCAACGTTCTCATTGATCATCAGCACATAGACTCATCAGCACATTAGGCATTTCTCACCGTTCTCTGTTCAATCCGTTTTTCAAACTTTTCCCCTTTAAAAATGCGGTGCACATAAATCCCGGGAACGTGAATTTGGTCAGGGTCTAATTCCCCGGCGGGAACCAGCTCTTCCACTTCGGCCACGGTTATTTTACCGGCCATAGCCATCATGGGATTAAAATTGCGTGCCGTGTAGCGAAAAATCAAATTTCCCGCGGTGTCGCCTTTCCAGGCTTTCACCAACGCAAAATCCGCATCGAACGCCTGTTCTAAAACATATTGTTTACCGTTAAACTCGCGTACCTCCTTGCCTTCGGCTACCTCTGTACCCACTCCCGCGGCCAGAAAAAGAGCAGGAATTCCATACCCTGCAGCCATGCATCGCGTGGCTAAAGTACCCTGTGGGATAAGCTCCACCTCCAGCTCTCCGCTCAGCATCTGTCGCTCAAACTCGGCATTTTCACCCACGTAGGACGAAATCATTTTTTTAATCTGCCTGTTTTGCAGCAATAGTCCCAGACCGAAATCGTCCACTCCCGCATTGTTGGATATGCAGGTAAGACCCTTCACATTTAATCGAACCAGCTCGGTAATGCTGTTTTCGGGTATTCCGCACAAGCCGAAGCCCCCCACCATTAGGGTCATATTATCCTGAATTCCGGTCAATGCTTCACGCACTCCCGACACGGTTTTATTAATCATACGCTTGAATTGCTTATTGCCACGAAATTAGAAAATCCATTCTAAAACCGGGGCAAATAATGAGAGTTTGATGCCTGTCGGAACCGATTGTCCTCGAAGAGACGGGCGGGTATTCTCACTAATCAAAAGCCTAACTGACGCAATTCTATTGAATTCTGTCAAAATAATGCTGATGATTTTTTGGCAACCGGTTGGTAAAAACACCCAGCCAAGGTAAAAACCCTCTATTTCTTCAGAAAACCCAATACGGTTTCCAGAAAAAGCTGCGGTTTTTCTGCGTGAATCCAATGTCCGGCTCCCTCAATGGTTACCACCGAAGCTTTAGGAAACTGGTTTTCAATGCGATGAATATCGCCGTCTTTGATATAGTTTGATTTGCTGCCACGCACAAACAAGGTCGGTTTTTCAAAACGATAAATCTCGTCCAGCTCTTCGCCTACCGAGGCAATATTCGCGGCGATAACCGGCAGGTTAAAACGCCAGGCATACCCGCCTTCGTCGCGGGCATACAAATTTTTAAGCAGAAACTGAGCCGTTCCGGAGTCCTGTATACGTTCCATAAACAACGTTTCCGCTTCCTTTCGCGAATCCAAATTTTCGATGGGAAGGGAATGCAATGCCTCCAAAATTTCCTGATGATGCGGCGCGTAATAACGGGGAGCGATGTCAGCCACCACCAACTTACCTACCTTATGGGGAAACTTTACCGCAAATGTCATGGCCGTTTTACCGCCCATGCTGTGTCCTAAAATGTGGGCCGACTCGATGAAATGCTCTTCCATAAAATCGAGCAGATCGGCAGCCAGTGCATCATAATCAAACGCATCGGCGTGGGGCGACCTTCCGTGATTTCGCTGATCCACCATATAGGTACTGAAATGCGCCCCGAACAATTTGCCCAGCGAATACCAATTGTCGCTCATGCCGAAAAGGCCATGGAGAATGATCAGTGGATATCCGTCACCGGTTTTTTTAAAATGAAGCGTCATCAGGAAAGGATAAGGAGGTCAAAAATAGACAGTTCGAATCAGAAATCAAAAATCTTCATCAGAGAGCTGGCGCTTATACATGCCCACCGTATTCTGCAGACCATAATACAGCGCATCGGAAATTAGGGCATGGCCTATGGAAACTTCAGCCAGAAACGGAATGTTTTTTTTCAGAAAACGCAGGTTATTCAAATCCAGATCATGACCTGCATTTACCCCCAAGCCGGCTTCCCGTGCCGCCAAAGCCGTTTCCACGTAGGGTTTCACGGCTTGCTCCCGGCCATGGAAATAGAGGGAGGCGTAGGCTTCCGTGTAAAGTTCAACACGATCGGCGCCCGTGCGGGCGGCAAATTCCGCCTGGGCTTGTTCGGGATTGAGAAAAAGGGAAACGCGTATACCTTCTTTCTTAAGTTCGGAAACTACCTCGCGTAAAAAATCCTCATACCGTTTGCAGTCCCAACCGTTGTTGGACGTAAGCACATCGGGCGGGTCAGGAACCAGAGTTACCTGCTCCGGTTTTACGGTGCAAACCAACCGGATAAAATCAGGAGATGGATACCCCTCTATGTTGAATTCTGTGTAAATAACCTGCTTCAGCTCGGCCACGTCGCTGCGGCGTATATGGCGCTCGTCAGGTCTGGGGTGTACCGTAATTCCATCGGCCCCGAACTCCTGGATACGGCGGGCGGCTAAAGCTACATCCGGGTTAGTTCCTCCGCGGGCATTCCGTAAGGTGGCTATTTTATTGATGTTTACCGATAAATGTGTACTCATGAATCTAATTTTAAGACGGGCAGTGCAAAGTAACAGAGATTTTGGCTCAGAATTTGAACCTATTTAATCGGAAATTCGTTTATACTTGCAACGATGATAGCCGAACATATCCTTTCAAATGATATCCCACCGCTGATGACATCAGACAGCGGTCTTAAAGCTGTTGCTTGGATGGAGGAATTCAGGGTGAACCATCTCCCCATCGTAAACAACAGGCAATTTTTGGGCATGATCAGTGAAGATGACATCTTTGATCTCAACTCTCCCGAAGAGGCTTTGGGAAATCATGAATTGGCTCTCTCCAACCTGCACGTAAAATCCTATCAACATGTTTTTGATGTATTGCGTGTGATGACAGATCATAAGTTGACGCTCATTTCTGTGGTTGACAAGGCGGGTGAATATCTCGGGTGCATTACCCGGAAAGAGGTTTTGGAAAGCATTGCCAAAATTTCTTCCGTAAAAGATCCGGGAGCCATCGTAATTCTGGAAATGTACCAACGTGATTATTCCCTGGCAAAAATCGCACAGATTGTGGAGTCAGAAGATGGGAAAATCCTAAACGTATATATCAACACCCATGAGAATAATCCCCTGCTCATGGATTTAACCCTGAAAATAAACCGTTCCGACCTCAGTGCGATAAAAAGTGCACTGCTCCGCTACGACTTCAACATTAAAGCCCTCTACCATGAATCTCAGTTTGATGATGAACTGAAAGACCGCTTTGATGAGTTGATGAACTACATAAATATGTAATTTTGCCCTCCCAACGCCCAAGAGCGGACGCCTATGAATATATCCTTATACGGCAGACGGATTGATCGGCCCAATCTCCCATACATCGCTTCCCTTATTGAGGAATTGAGAAAGGTAGGCGCTGCCATTTCGGTGTACGGGCCCTATTCACATATTTTGTTTCCCCACCTCGAGGATACTTCAGGACTTTCTCTTTTTGAAAAAACGGAGGATCTCAGGGGGAACTGCGATTACCTTTTCAGCATAGGCGGCGACGGAACCATGCTCAGCAGTATACAGCTCGTGCAGGATACGGGCATTCCGGTGGTAGGACTTAACATAGGCCGGCTCGGGTTTCTTTCTTCCGTTTCAAAAGATGAAATAAGCAGGGCCATCGGCTTTCTGATCAAGGGAAATTACTGGCTTGATCGGCGTATTCTGCTTAACGTGGAATCTGACCAGAATCAGTTGTTTGGTGAAGGCAGCTGCGGTTTAAACGAACTTACGGTGAACAAAACGGACACCTCCAGCATGATCACGGTGGACGTGGAGGTAGACGGCAAGTTTTTCAGCCGATATTGGGCAGACGGACTTATCATTGCAACACCCACAGGGAGCACGGCCTACAACCTCAGTTGCGGAGGTCCCGTAATCACACCCGATTGCCGCACATTGGCCATTACACCCATCGCGCCGCATAACTTGAACGTGAGGCCCATCGTAATTCCCGATACCAGCCGAATTCATCTGCGCATACACAGCCGCAGCGGAAATTATCTGGCGTCCATCGATTCAAAATTCATTCATCTGAAATCGGAAATCGAACTCACCGTTACCAAAAAAATGCATACCTTCAATATTCTCAGGCTTTCACCCGATGACTATTTCAGCACATTAAGAACCAAACTATTTTGGGGAAATGATGCACGAAATGCAATTAAATTTGGGAATTAATTCATAATGACTACTTTTGTTCCAAATGCATCAAAAAAGCGCATTACCATGAGAAATCTTTCAGTTTTAACCCTATTTTTGGTCTTCGTCAGCCTTCCCGAATTAAATGCCCAAAGGCGTTATTCGCGAAATACAAATAAAAATGTATTTGAAGTGTACGCCGGCATAGGTATTACCAACTTTTTGGGAGATCTGGGTGGTGCTAATCAAATAGGCACCAATTTTGCAAAAGACTTGGATATTGAAGCCACCCGCCCTGTGTTGACCATCGGTGGTAAATATTTTTACCATCCGCGCATTGCCCAGCGCCTTTCCTTGAGTTACGGATGGCTTCGCGGAGATGATAAATGGACCAGAGAACCCGCGCGCGAAAGCAGAAACCTGAATTTTCGCACTCCCATTTTTGAAGTGAATACAGGTTTTGAAATTTACCTGCTTACCGAGTCTGCACCCAAAAACCGATATGCCCTTTCCAGAGCCAGAACCAAAGGTCAAAACCCGGTAGGCATTTATCTTTTCGGAGGCGTTGGCGGTTTTTATTTCAATCCGAAAGGACAAATGTTAAAAGAAAACGATCCATTATATGGCGAATGGGTGGCTCTTCAGCCTCTGCGCACTGAAGGACAGGGATGGGTAAATACCCGCTCCCCTTACAGACGTTTTCAGCTTTGCGTACCCATGGGATTGGGTTTCACCTTCCGCCTTGCCCCGGAATGGCGGCTGGGTCTTGATTTGGGACTCAGAAAAACCTTTACCGATTATGTGGATGATGTTAGCACACAGTATGTAGACCCTGCCGTATTCAACCTGAACGGATCTTCCGATCCGGCTCTTTCTGAATATTTCGGAAGCGGTAAATACATCGGCCAAACATCCAGCCCAGGAGCGGGTAATGTAGCCGGTCAACAACGCGGAGATCCGAAAGACAGAGACGCTTACATGTTCCTGACCATCAACATACAATACCGCTTTGGCAGAAGCGCCGGTTCTATGCCCAAATTCTTCTAATTCTCAGGATACAATCTTTTTTGGAAAACCCCGTTTTGGGGTTTTTGCTTTTACAGGGAAAATAGTATGAACCGTCTCTATCCGTTATTTCTATTGCTTATTTTTTGGACTACGGGAATTGAGGGATTCTCCCAAAAAAATGACATGGGAATAACCGGCGGCGTTATGTATTACATGGGTGATTTAAATCCCGCAAAGCATTTTAAATTCCCAAGTGCCGCAGTAGGGATTCTTTACAGACATAATTTTGATCATCACTTCTCTGTTCGCGGAAATGTAATCGGAGGACAGGTTTGGGCCGATGATGCCACATCAAAAAATGGGTACCAGATTACACGTAATTTACGTTTTCGTTCCTATATATTGGAAGCGTCCGTGCAAGGGGAAGTCAATTTTTTTCAATTCGAACCGGGAAACCGAAAAAAAAACAACTTCACACCGTTTATCTTCGGGGGTGTAGGCGCATTTTATTTTAATCCAACCACCAAATTATCCACCGGAAATACCTCACTTATACCGCTAAATACCGAAGGGCAGGGCACGGTTAACGGCAGAAAACGCTATCTTCCCTTTCATGCCACGCTTCCATTCGGACTTGGAATTAAATGGAACCCCTTCAAGGGTGCCACACTGATGGTGGAGTGGAGAATGAACTACACCTTTACCGACTATTTGGATGATGTCAGCACCCGATATGCCGAGGAGAGTATCATTGCCGTTAACGGAAAACCCGCACTGGAGGCACATGACCAGAATATCGGAGTAACTGTAGACATGACCGACCGGCAGCGGGGTTTTGCCAAAAATAAAGATTGGTATTCCTATCTGGGTCTTTACCTGTCATTCCGCATTAAAGACAAAGATCCTACCTGCTGGAAAACAAGCCGCTACAAACCCATACTCAAAACAAAAAAGTAGCCGGCTTATTTGTACTTTCGCACCATGGTTTTCAAAGGCAAAGAAGATTTAATTTCTGAAAAAATTCCTGTCCATGTAGCCGTAATCATGGACGGAAACGGACGCTGGGCCCGTAAAAAGGGGCTTATGCGCATCTTCGGCCATAGAAACGGCGTGAGAGCCGTAAGGGAAACCGTGGAAGCCGCAGCAGAATCCGGCGTAAAGTATTTAACACTTTACGCTTTTTCCACAGAAAACTGGAACAGGCCGAAAGAGGAGGTAGAGGCGCTGATGAATCTGCTGATAGAGAGCACCCACTCCGAAATGGAAACCCTGATGAAAAACTCCATACGGCTGAAAGCCATCGGAGAGTTGGAAACCTTGCCCGAAAAAACCAGAATAAACCTGGAATCGGCAATCAAAAAAACAGAAAACAATTCACGGATGACGCTCATTCTGGCGCTCAGCTACAGCGGCAGAAGAGAAATCGTGCGCGCCGCAAAAAGCCTGGCTGATAAAATCCAGGCGGGAACGATTACAGCATCCGCCATAAATGAAGACACATTCGCAAAAGAACTGAACACCTCCGGAATCCCCGACCCGGAGCTGATGATACGCACAAGCGGAGAACAACGGATCAGCAATTACCTGCTTTGGCAGCTTGCCTATGCAGAACTTTACTTCACCGATGTGCTCTGGCCCGATTTCAGAAAAATAGATTTCTTCCGCGCCATTTTTGATTTCCAAAACCGGGAAAGGCGCTTTGGAAAAACCGGCGAACAAATCGATTCAGAAACCAAACAAGAGCCATTCTTGCCTACCTACAATAAAACCGCCTGATGCACGTTACCTTCCCTCATCATTTCCACTATCCGGTGACTGCCTTCCGAATTGCTCTCCTGCTATGGTTATTCCTGACCCCCTTTTGGGCAGGTGCCCAAGTGCCTTTAGGCGAAAACACCGTTTCCTACAAGAGTCCTTCAGAGTATGAAATAGGCGATATTACGGTAAGTAGCAATACCGGCAAAGTGGATAAAAATTACGTGATTTTCATCTCCGGGCTGGTTCGCGGCGAACGCGTGGAAATACCTGGTCCCTCATTTACCAATGCCATCAAAAAATTATGGGCAGAAAAGGTATTTTCCGATGTGAAAATTACCATCACCAAAATTGTGGAAGATAAAGCATTCCTCGATATTTATGTGGAAGAAAGGCCACGCTTATCCAAGTTTGCCTTTCGGGGAATCAATAAAACCGAACAAGACAACATCCGGGATATCATCAAACTTTTCCGTGGCGAAGTAGTCACCCCGAATCTGCTCATGAGCACCAAGGCCAAGATAAAGGACTATTACGATGACAAAGGATTTCTTCTTGCCGATATACAAACCGTGGAAATTTTGGACTCTGCGGCAGGTACCCCCACGGTAACTCTGGAAATAAAAATTGACAAAGGAGAAAAAGTACGCATCGGTGAAATTGTGATTAATGGCAACAACAACCTGGATGACTACCAGGTAAAAAAAGCCATGAAAAACACCAAAAGAAAATCAAATTTTTTGATTCATAAAGACCTTTGGAATCTTATTTCACGCCCGAAAGCCACCATTGCCTCCATTAAGCGGGAAGACCAGAAATATGACTTTTACCCACTGCTGATCAAATACGTACGCACTAAGGCCAATCTCAACATTTTCAAGTCGTCCAAGTTTGTGGAGCCCGATTATGAAACAGATAAGGATGCTGTTATTTCTGCCTACAACAAAGAAGGATTTCGGGATGCACGTATTCTGAACGACAGCATCGGCTATGCAAAGAACGACATGATCATCTACCTGGATATCGAGGAAGGAAATCGGTTCTATGTGCGCAACGTAAATTGGGTAGGAAATTCAAAATACAAAACCGAAGACCTCAATAAAATCCTGGACATTTCAAAAGGAGATGTGTACAACCGCGAAAAAATAGACCAGGCGCTCAACTACAATCCTTCCGGAATGGATATCTCCACGCTTTATCAGGATAACGGTTATCTGTTCTTTAATATTACCCCTGCGGAAACGGCCGTGGAAGGAGATTCGGTAGATTTGGAATTTCGCATTTATGAGGGAAAACAGGCCATCATAAACCGTGTTACGGTTACGGGAAACACCAAAACCAGCGATCATGTGATCATTCGGGAGATCCGTTCCAAACCTGGGCAGTTATTCAGCCGGAGTGATGTTATCAGAACCCAACAGGAATTGGGGCAGCTGGGTTATTTTAACCCGCAGGCCATGAATGTAGTTCCCAAACCCAACCCCACCGACGGTACGGTAGATTTGGAATTTGTGGTGGAAGAACAGCCCAACGATCAGGTGGAATTATCCGGGGGATATGGCAACCGGACCATTGTGGGTACGCTGGGTGTTACATTCAATAACTTTTCCACCCGAAACATCTTCAACAAGAAAGCATGGAAGCCCCTTCCTTCGGGCGATGGTCAGCGTCTTTCGGTCAGAGCCCAGAGTAACGGACAATTTTTTCAATCCTACAATTTTTCATTTACCGAGCCCTGGCTGGGCGGCAAAAAACCCATTGCTTTCAGTATCTCCGCGTTCCATTCCCAAAACAATCTGGGTGTAACTACGGCCAATAACGGACGTATTCAATCCTCCAGCGTGATGACGAGCATAGGCAAACGCCTGAAATGGCCCGATGACTTTTTCAACATTTACACATTTGTACGTTGGGAGCGTTACAACCTGCGTAACTACGCCATTTCTAAGGATTACAACAACGGAACTTCACATAAAATCGCCTTCTCCATTGCCCTTTCACGAAACTCCACCGATGAATTTATTTTTCCCACGAGAGGATCTAACATTTCCGTCTCCGCCGAATTTACGCCACCGTTCAGCTATCTGATTGACAAGGATTACCAAAATTTAAGTGTGGCTGAACAGAACCGGTTGCTGGAATACCACAAATGGAAATTCAATGCCCAGTTTTTCACCGGTATCGGAGGCCAAAAATTGTCTAAGAAACTCGTTCTTCATAATCGCTTCGAATTCGGAGCCCTGGGGGGCTATAATTCCAACATACCCGTAACACCTTTTGAACGATTCCAGGTGGGCGGTGATGGGCTTTCAGCACTTGGTTTCCAAAATCAGTTTTTGGGGAGGGAGGTTATCGCCCTACGCGGATACCAAAACGGTGCCCTAACACCCGGATTTCCGGGTGATCCGTTCGGCGGCACCGTATACACCAAAATGACAACTGAGATTCGCTATCTCATTTCCGGGAATCCGAGCGCCAAAATATTTGCCCTGGCTTTTTTGGAAGCCGGTAATGCGTGGGAATCATTCAAGGAGTTTTCTTCCTTCCGGGTGAACCGATCGGCGGGAGTAGGCGTACGCATATTCCTGCCCATGTTCGGACTGCTGGGCGTTGACTACGGCTGGGGCTTTGACCCTGTGCGCGGAACACCGGAAGACCAACGCAAAAAAGGAAATTTTCACTTCATGATCGGACAGCAATTTTAATTTTGACATAAAACCCGATAGATATGAACCGAATTACCCTGTTCTTTTTTCTGCTCCTCACGGTTTCGGGCATTGCCGTGGCTCAAAAATTTGCTTACGTGGATTCGGAGTATATTCTGGCCAACCTGCCCGAATATACCCAGGCAAAGTCTCAACTGGACCAGGTAGCCCAAAAATGGCAAAAAGAAATTGAAGACAAAAACGCCCTTCTTGACAAAGATTTTAAGGCCTATGAAGCCGAAAAGGTCCTTCTGACCGAGGAAATGAAGAAGAAGAGAGAGGATGAGCTGGAGGAAAAAAGAAAGGCTATCCTTGAGCTGCAGAAAAAACGTTTCGGTAAGGAAGGTGACCTGTTCAAAAAACAGGAAGAACTCATAAAACCCATACAGGATAAGGTGTATGAGGCTATCAAAGAAGTATCTGAAGGCAAAAGCTACGGTATCGTTTTTGACAAAGCAGGAGCAACCACCATCATGTATGCCAGTGCCAAGTTTGACATCAGCGATCAGGTGATACGCTCCATGGGATATGAACCCGGTAAAAACGATGCGGAGCCTGAAGACAAAAATGATGGCGGGAAAGGCGGCGTAATTCAGGAAATCAAGGATAAGTCGAACGAGCTGTTCGGCAACGGAAGCAAGCCCAAATGAACCGGGGACCCATCGGTATTTTTGATTCAGGCTTCGGCGGACTGACCGTTTTCAGGGCCATATCGGAAGATTTTCCCAATCATGACTTTGTGTATTTTGGTGATAATGCGAGATCTCCTTATGGTACCCGCAGTTTTGAAACCGTCTATGAATACACCCTTCAGGCGGTAAGCTGGTTTTTCAAACAAGGCTGTCCTCTCGTCATTCTGGCCTGCAACACGGCTTCAGCAAAAGCGTTGAGGAACATTCAGCAATTAAATCTCCCCGTCATGGCCCCGCACAACCGGGTGCTCGGAGTCATAAGACCCACGGCAGAAAAAATAGGGCTTTATTCCAAAACAGGCCATGTGGGCATCATGGCTACAAGGGGAACGGTAATATCCCGTTCTTATCCGCTGGAAATAGGGAAATTTTTTCCTGAGGTCAGGGTGTTTCAGCAAGCCTGTCCCTTATTGGTCCCTCTTATTGAAAACAATGAACATGAAAGCCCCGGAGCTTCCTATTTCATTGAAAAATACACACGGGGTTTACTTAACCTGTCTGCAGAAATAGATACCGTATTGCTGGGTTGCACCCATTACCCGGTGATAGAAACTCAAATAAAACAGTGGGCGGGAGAACATGTGCGCATCATTTCACAGGGAGAAATCATCTCCGAAAGTCTGGCCGACTACCTGGGCCGGCACCCTGAAATACACGAGCGGATTGCTCAACACGGAGATCGCCGATTTTATACATCAGATGACCCCGCCGATTTTGAAAATCATGCACCTCTGTTTTTCGGGCAACCGGTGAAAGCAGAACAGGTGAAAATATAAGCAGATAGGCATGGCCTTTGTTTTCTCGGACAAATTTCAGCTGAAAACCCTCCCTATCCGCCTTTGGCGGCTCAGTTTTTTCATTCATTTTTCGGCTACCCTTATTCTGTTTTACCCGCTGTTTGTTTTTTTATTCAGTCATCCTAAGTTTTATCGGGCTGCTCTTAAGGCTCAGAGAGGCTGGGCATCATGGCTATTGTTCTGGGCCGGAATCCGCACCTGTCCTATTTTCGAAAAAGACATCAGAAATAAAGGGCCCTTTATCTGGTGTCCTAACCATACCTCGGCCTTAGACATTTTGGAAATGTATGCCGTAGTGCCCACTTATTTTCATTTCGTGGCCAAAAAGGAACACGCGAAAACCCCCTTTTTCGGTATCATGTTCAGCAAAACGCATATTCCCATAAACCGAAACAGCATGACGGATGCATTTAAAGGCATGCAACGCGCCATGCATGATCTTAAAATGGGAACCGATATTGTTCTGTTCCCGGAAGGGACCATGAATTTCAAAAGAAATACATTTCTATCGTTTAAAGGCGGGGCGTTTAAACTGGCCTGCGATGCCGATTGCCCCGTTCTTCCCGTGTATATGCCCGACAATCTGGTGCGACTCCCTTACACTTACCGCATTCTTTACCCGGGGGGAGGCCCTGGGCGGGCAAGGGTAATGGTAGGAAAGCCGCTTTATCCGAAAGATTTCGGATATAACCCGGAAGCCCTCAAGGCCGCGGTAACTGAATTTATGGAGCAACACGCATTAAAATTCGGGGAAGGCATTTAATCATTACCTTTGTATTGGTATTGAAACTTTTTTTGAAAAAAGGCGTTCAATCTGTCAGTTCTTTGGGGTCGACCGGTTTTGACAGCGTGTCGAATGGATAAGTAAGCATGCCGAGGGTTGGATTGTACCTCGCAAATATCATGGTTCAAACGTTTAAGTGGCAATAGCTACTCTTACGCAATGGCGGCCTAGTCGATACGATTAGCACCTTGCCGTTTCCCGCAGCGCGAACCCGTAGGGCTGTGACAGGAGGCGTCGTTTAAATCGGGTTGGCCGAATCGAATTCCCGACGAGGAGGCGAGAAACAGGGAATACGGTTGAGTTCCGGCGGCGTCTGGCCAAAACTCTTCCCGACAAATAAATCAGATGATAAGCGTGTAGAAAGCTTCTCGGTTCCGCGTTTGGACGAGGGTTCGAATCCCTCCGACTCCACTTTTAAAAACCGCCTCAGGCGGTTTTTCTTTTTTTCAGTCTTCAGATACCAAAAAAAGTTTTGGTTAAATATTTCAGATTTGTTTGGCTAATCGATTAAAAAGATACTTTTGTCCTTCATTCAAATCAAAAATTTAGAAACAAATCAAACCAAAAGAACAATGAAAAAGATCGTTGCTCTGTTTAGCATGGTTCTATTTATGACCATCGGAACAATCGGATTATTTGCCCAAGAGGCCGGCGCCGCTGCCGACAGCGGTGCACAAACTACGGAAACCGTTAACACCGAGGTGCCCGCTGCGCCCGCTGATGCTGCGGCAGCTCCTGCCGAAGAAGGTGAATCTTTTCACCAGGCGGTAAAACGCTATTTTGTAGAAGGTGGTCCTGAGTTCATGGCACTCGTTGTTATTTGTATGATTCTCGGATTGGCTATCGCCATTGAGCGGATTATTTTTCTCAATCTCTCATCAACCAACTCCGAAAAATTGATTTCCCAGGTAGAATCAGCCCTTCGTTCAGGGGGAGTAAAATCGGCTCAAGATGTTTGTCGGAATACGGCAGGACCTGTTGCCGGTATTTTCCTTGAAGGACTTAATCGTTCAGATGAAGGAATTGATATCGTGGAAAAGACGGTTATCGCTTATGGCGGCGTGGAAATGGGCAAACTGGAAAAAGGTTTGGCGTGGCTTTCATTGATGATTGCTCTTGCTCCGATGCTCGGATTCTTGGGAACCGTTGTGGGTATGATTCAGGCCTTTGATGCCATCGCGGTAGCGGGTGACATTTCGCCCACCGTTGTTGCCGCCGGTATCAAGGTAGCCTTGATTACTACGGTAGGTGGACTCATCGTGGCCATCATTCTTCAGATTTTTTACAATTACATTTTGTCCAAAATTGAATCAATCGTAGGAACAATGGAAGAGGCTTCCATTTCTTTCATTGATGTTTTGGTTAAAAATGGAGTGGGTAAGAAATAAGCCCAACACCTTAACTTCCTAGTATTATGAGCAATAAAATCATTAAATATGCTTCACTGGGTGCTGCCGGGGTAGTAGGTGTTTTGGGTGTGATATTTGTTTTTATCGCCCTTTCCAAAACATCCGATCCTGAAGGCATGGGTGGAGCGCTAGACGGATTCTTTTACATTATTTACCTGGCTACGGTGATCTGTATGCTTTTAGCTGTGGCATTTGCCCTGTTAAAAGTTATTCAAGCGCCGAAAAAAGCGTTGGGAACTCTGCTGGGTGTCATCATTTTATTCTCCATTTTGGGAATTTCTTATGGAGTTGCAGATGATTCCGTGAAATGGGTGGGAAAAACCGCCGAAGAAATTCGGCAGATCAATGAGCAGTATTCTTCCGGAGCTCGTAAATTCAGCGGAGCTGCCATCAATGCCACCTTCATCTTCCTAATTTTGGCCATAGCCTCCCTCTTTGGTATGGAGGTTTTTCGGACGATTAAAAAGTAAGTATCATGGCCAAACCAAAAAAGAAAAGAGAAATTCAGGAAATCAATGCAAGTTCCATGGCGGACATCGCATTCCTCCTCTTGGTATTCTTTCTGGTAACCACCACTTTCGATTCGGATTATGGCCTTCAACGGTCTTTGCCTCCAAAACCATCTGAAGAAGTTGAGCCGATAGACATCAATAAGCGAAACGTATTCGTCATTCTGATCAACAGAAATGATGAGATGTACGTGAACGGAGAAATCGGCGACATCAATCTGCTTCGTGAAGAAATCAAGAATTTTATTATCAACCCGGCTAATGACGATAAACTGTCTTCCAAAAAACAGATTTTTTCAGAGAAATGGGGTAAAGAAATTCTGATTTCAAAAGGTGTGGTAGCCTTACAAACGGACAGAAATACTTCTTACAAAAAATACATCGAGGTGCAAAACGTACTTGCCGGAGCGTTTAACGATTTGAAAAATGAATTGAGCTCCCGGGAATTCCGCAGTACCTACGATGAGTTGAAAGAATTGGCCGGTAAGGGAGACGAAAAAGCGAAAAAGCAAGTGGAGGCTGTTGATGAAGCGATTCCTCTCAGTATTGCCGAGTCCTCTCCGAAAAAAACCATTTAATTATTGTTGAATCATGTTCAGAAAAAAAGGACCAAAATCAGTTCCGGCCATCTCCACGGCCTCCCTGCCTGACATCGTATTCATGCTTCTGTTCTTTTTCATGGTAGCCACCAAAATGAAGGAGATTACGTTGAAAGTTAAGGTGGACAGGCCTAAAGCATCTTCGGCCACCAAGTTGGAAGATCCCTCCCTGGTGAAAACGGTATATATCGGAAAACCTACGGAAGAATTGCGGGCTCAGTTTGGTACAGAAGCACGAATCCAGTTGAATGACGTTTTGGCGAATGATATAACGGAAATTGACGCCGCCGTACAAGATTGGAGAAATGAAATCAATGAGGCTGAACGTCTGAAAATGACTATTTCATTGAAGATAGACAAAGAAACCCGTTACGGATTGGTGAACGATGTAAAAGAGCGCCTCAGAGAAATCAACGCGCTTAAAATAAGTTACTCATCATTGAAAGCGGAATAGAGATTAGAACTACTCTGTAAAAATGATTTTTAAAAGGAGGGAATGAATGCCCTCCTTTTTTGTTTGTATTTTTGACACATTAGATTAACTTCCATGGACAGTAACCGCCAACAAAAAATAAACGAACTGATTAAAAGAGAATTGAGCCTTATCTTTCAACAAAAAGCCAGAACTTGGTTCGGGCCCGAATTGATTACGATAACCGAGGTTCGCATTTCTCCCGACTTGTCCGTGGCCACCATTTACATGAGTATTTTTCCTTCGGCAAACAAAGATCAAATCATCCAGACCGCGCGGGAAATACATGGGCAAATCCGTTTCGAACTTGGCAACCGGCTGAGAAACCAGCTGAGGACCATCCCCGAGCTGCGTTTTTTTGCCGATGATACCTTGGAGCAGCTTGAACGGATAGACAATCTGCTAAAAAAATAAGCGAATCCTCGACTCGAGTTAATATATCTTGCCGCACATCTATGTTTTAAGGTTGGGGGCGAGATATTGAAAAAATCTGCGGATTAAAAACTTCCAAATAGCATCGTCGGTTTTGAAATACATGGAAAAAAAGTAGATTTGGCATGATTTTAGAATCTCTATATCAAAACGCACGTATCATGAAAACAGTCCTTTTTGCAGTCGTTTCAACTATTTTATTAAACACCCTGTCTTTCGCCCAACAGGCTGGAGCCTCCACGACAGGTCAAAACACGTATACCTTCAATTTTTACGACGGTACGTTTGACCAAGCATTAAAAGAAGCGGCAAAGAAGAAAAAAATCGTTTTCGTGGATGCCTACACAACCTGGTGCGGACCCTGCAAAATGTTGAATAATTCAACTTTTAAGGACGTGAAAGCGGGTGAATTTTTCAATGCTAACTTTTTGAACATTAAAATAGACATGGAAAAGGGTGAAGGTCCTGCATTTGCCATGAAATACAGTGTGCGTGCTTATCCAACGCTCCTTTTCATTAATGCCAAAGGTGAAGTTGTACATAAGACATTGGGTTATAAAGATGCAGAAATGCTCACGGAAGAAGGAAAAATCGCCTTGGCCAAAGGCAAATAATTTTTCCTTGTTTTTATTTAAAAAAGCTGATCCGCAGGGTTCGGCTTTTTTTGTGCATTTTTAACCACCTTTGCACCACTAAATTTTTCCCGTATGCTCAAATCCATGACGGGATTCGGAATAGCCAAAGCCGAATCAGACAACGTAAAAATAACCATAGAAATACGCTGCCTCAACAGCCGCTCACTGGATTTGATGCTGAAGCCTCCCGGGGTGTTCAGAGAATTGGAACAGGAAATCCGTCGCATAGTGGGAAGCCGTTTAATCCGCGGAAAAATTGACGTGCGGATAACCCCCGAATACAAAAAAATAGCGGGAACCGGCAAAATAAACTATCCGTTGGCAGAGGCTTATTTCGCCGAAATGAAAGCCTTGGCGGCCAAACTCAATCAGCCTGAAACAGGGTTGATGGAAAGCCTATTTCGTATTCCGGATATTTTTAAAAACGAGGAAGACACCCTGCCTGAAGAAGATGCTGCGGCCTGTCTGCAGGCTTTGGAAGAAGCCTTGAAAAAGGTAGATGGATTCCGCCACAACGAAGGAAGTCTGCTGGAAAAAGAAATTTCCGGAAGAATTCAAAAAATAAGAGAAGGCCTTGGCCGGGTTGCCGGATTTGAGCAAGAACGGATGCCGAAAATAATGGCGCGCATTACCGAAAATCTGAACAGCTTGAAATCACAAATGAATTTTGACAAAAACCGATTTGAAGAAGAGTTGATTTATTATCTGGAAAAAATGGATATCACCGAGGAAAAAGTGCGCCTCTCCGGGCATTTGGATTACTTTGATCAAATGTTGGCATCCACCCCGGAAGACCAAGGCCGAAAACTCAATTTCCTTTCCCAGGAGATAGGCCGGGAAATAAATACGCTCGGATCAAAAGCCAACGATGCCGATTTACAGCGGTTAGTGGTTGACATGAAAGATGAGTTGGAGAAAATCAAGGAGCAGCTTTTAAATATTCTGTAATACAAAAATTCCATACCCCTTGGTTTGCACCGGCCAGCCAATGGTCTCAGGCTCTTGATGGGGTAGGTCAAAAAGGGTGGTGCAGAATTCTTTGTACACTTTGTGGTTGAAATTCAAGAACGCAAAGTGAAAACCCCGCAAAGCGCTTAAATTAAAACAAGATTATATTTTGTTTTTGCCCTCTGGAAAAGGTTGCGCATCCCTAAAACAGATGCTCTATTTTAGGATAAAACCAACATATGTATTTTGTAACCTATTGGATGTAAGCAGCTAATAAAAAAAGTTTGAAAATCACCCAAAACAGGCATACTCCGGGTGTTATTTATAATCATTCTAAATAAGCGATGTGCTTCCGAATTTTAGGTATTCCACATTGGTTTTTTTTAACAGGCTATTAACTTTGCGCCCGGTTCGGAGTGTTCCGTACAAGTCATTCGAAAAACAAATTCGTCCGTATGACCGAGATTACGATTAAAAAAGCCGGCTTTGCAGCTATCCGGTGCTTGGTGTTTTCCATCCTGTTGTTAGGTACAACTTCATTAAAGGCACAGCCTGACGGAGGAAAGCTGTTTGAAACCCAGTGTAAACGTTGTCACAACATCAGTGACAAAAAACTCATCGGGCCTGGACTTAAAGATGTTCGAGCGCGTTGGTCATCTGAAGATAACCTGGTTGCCTGGGTTCAGAATTCAGCCGAGTTTCTGAAAACGGGGGATGCCTATGCCAACAAATTATTTGAGGAATACAACAAATCTGCCATGCCGGCATTTCCTAATCTGGCCAAGGAAGATGTATTGGCGATTTTAGATTATGTAGATGCAGAAAATGCAAAACCTGCTGATCAGCCCGTAACGGCTGACGGTGCCGCAGGTACAGGAGGAGAAAAAAGCAATGATAACAGCTTGCTGTATGTGCTTATTGCCGTATCGGCAGTACTTCTCATCTTGGTTTATTCACTTTTCAGCATGTCTTCGTCCCTTATTGCCGTTCTGAAAAACAGAGACGGTGAGGATTCAATAGACGACAGAAGCTTCCTGCAAAAAATGGAAGATTCCCTGAAAAACAGCAGAAGTTGGGCTAAAGAGAATAAAAAAATAGTTGGCCTCGGGGTGACGCTTCTTATCCTGATAGGCCTCAAATTTATTTGGGATGCCTTGTTGGGAATCGGCGTTTATACCAACTATCAACCGCACCAACCCATCAAATTTTCACATAAACTCCACGCAGGAGAGATAGGTATTTCCTGTGTGTATTGCCATACGGGGGTTAATGAATCAAAACAGGCAACCATCCCTTCGCCTTCCACGTGTATGAATTGTCATAAAGGTGTTAAGGAAGGATCTGCAAATGGGAAAACGGAAATTGCTAAAATTTATGCATCCATCGGATTCAATCCTGAAACCGATTCGTACATTCAAGATTTTGAAAATAAACCGTACGAAGAAATGGCTGCCATCTATGAAAAATGGCTGGGTGATGCTGATGCGTATCGTCAAGTGCAGTCATTCATTCAAAAGCCGATTTCCTGGGTGCAGATTCATAAACTGCCGGATCATGCTTACTTCAACCATGCCCAACACTATAAAGTGGGAGGCATAGAATGCCAGACCTGCCATGGTCCGGTGGAAGAAATGGAAGAAGTATACCAATATTCTCCGCTCACTATGGGATGGTGTATCAACTGCCACCGCGAAACTAAAGTCAACTTTGAAGAAAATCCATACTACGATAAGCTGCACGATTACCTGGCCAAGCGCTACAAAAAAGGGTCTCAGTTCACGGTATCGCGTATTGGCGGTCTAGAATGTGGTAAATGTCATTATTAATCCGAATTATCTCTTCGCAATCATATGAGTAATCAGAAGGTTTATTGGAAAGGACTGGAAGAGCTTCACGAGACGCCGGAATTCGTGAAGAGCCGCGACAATGAATTCGTGGAGTCGCTTCCCATGGAAGAATTTCTGGGCAAAGAAGAAGTCGGTCAGGCCAAAACCGGGCGACGCGACTTCCTGAAATTTTTGGGATTTAGTGTTACCGCGGCGGCTGTTGCAGCCTGCGAAACACCCATCACCAAATCACTTCCTTACGTAATTAAGCCGGAAAATATCACTCCCGGTATTCCCAATTACTACGCATCCGCTTATTTTGATGACAACGACTTCGCCAATATTTTGGTGAAAACCCGCGAAGGCCGTCCTATTTTTATCGAGAGCGGAAACCCGATGGTGCAGAACCGCAAAGGGTTATCGGCAAAAGTATCCGCCTCGGTGTTGGGACTTTATGATACCACGCGCCTGCAAGAAGCCAAAAAGAAAGGGAATCCCATTAAGTGGGAAGATGCCGACAAGGAAATCATGAACGCGCTGAATGAAATTGTTGCCGCAGGTAAACGAACAGCCGTTCTAACTTCCACCATCATTTCTCCATCCACCAAAAAAGCCATCGGGGAACTGATGGCCAAATACGGAAATATTGACCACGTAACGTATGATCCCATTTCCTATGACGGTATTTGGAAAGCTAATTCGTCCGTAAACGGAAAAGCCGTAATCCCAACTTACCGGTTCGATAAAGCATTAGCTATAGCCTCTTTCGGGTCCGATTTCTTGGGGACATGGTTAGACCACAACGCCTACGAAGGAGATTTTGCCAAAACAAGAAATCCCAATAAGGAAATGAGTCGCCTGTTTGCTTTCGAAGCAGTCATGTCACTCACGGGAGCCAACGCCGACTATCGTTCTGCCATCAAGCACTCCGAAATTGCCCATGCACTAATACACCTGTACAATAAAATTACAGGATCCTCTTTGTCTGCCGGTAAACTTAGCTGTGAAGCAGAAATTGCCAAGTGCGCCGATTACCTAAAATCGAAAAAAGGAAAAGCATTGGTTGTTTGCGGTCTTAATGATGTAAATGCCCAAATCATAACCGCCGAAATCAATAAAGCACTTGAAGCAAACGGCAACACGATTGATATGGACACTCCCGTTTACTTGAAACAGGGAGATTCTGCAAATATTGACAAGTTGTTCAAAGACATTGCCGGCGGAAACACGCAGGGGATTTTGCTCTACAATGCCAATCCCGCGTATCATCATCCTTCCGGCGAAAAAATAAAAGAGGCACTTGGTAAAATAAAGCTTTCGGTGTCTTTCTCAGGCCACATGGATGAGTCTGCGGAATCCTGCACGTATGCTCTTCCCGATCACCACTATCTGGAATCTTGGAACGATTTTAATCCGTTCGGTGGCCACTATGCCATTTCCCAGCCAACCATCCATCCCCTTTTCAATACCCGTCAGGCACAAGAGAGCTTCTTGGTTTGGGCCGGAAAAGGAACCCGTTCGGATAAAAATTCCACCCTGTACCGCGAGTACATGAAATCTGTTTGGAGAGATACTCTTCAGGCAAAACAAAGCAAATACGCCACATTTGACGATTTCTGGAACTACTCCGTTCATGATGGTGGTTTTGAAACCTCAGGTCCATTTGAAGACACGGTTTCCGGTTTTGTTTCCACACCATCAAGTGTAGAAAGTGCCGCCACCGCATTGACAGCGGCATTTAAACCAGGTGCAAATTTTGAAGTGGTACTTTACCAAAAAATAGGAATCGGAACGGGTAACCAGGCCAACAATCCCTGGTTGCAGGAATTCCCCGATCCCATATCCCGCGTTACCTGGGATAATTACGTAACCATGAGCCATGAGGAAATGAAAGAGCTCGGTTACAATACACTGATGGGTCAGGAAGAACCCGCCGACATGGCCGAAGTTTCAGTAAACGGAAAAACCATCAAACTTCCCGTTATCGCTTCGCCCGGTCAGGCCCGTGGAACTATCGGCATTGCGGTAGGCTACGGTCGTAAATTCGGAAAAGAAGGACAGACCGTAGGCCAAAATGCGTTTCCATTGGCATCAACGGTAAACGGACAGGTTGCCTTCTATGCTTTCGGTGCTACGCTGAAAAAAGCAGGGGAAAAATATCCCATTGCCTCCACGCAAACTCATCATACCATGATGGGGCGCGATATCGTAAAAGAAACATCGCTGCCTCAATACAAAGAAAATCCGCACAGCGGAAACCACAAACACTCTTTCCATACAAAGGTGAAAAACCTGAAAGGGAAAGAAACGCACGGCCACTTGAGCGCTGATGAGGCTGATTTTTGGAAAAAATTTGACCGCCCCAACCACAACTGGGGCATGACGATTGACCTGAATGCCTGCAACGGTTGCGGTGCATGCGTAATTGCATGCCATGCCGAAAACAATGTGCCCGTGGTCGGAAAAGATGAAATCCGTCGGGTGAGGGATATGCATTGGTTACGCATTGACCGCTATTATTCTTCCGATACCGGAAAAGAAAAACTCAAAAATGCCAAAGGATTTTCTGAGTATAAAAAAGCAAACCTGGATGCCGAAGTGCCTTCATCATCACCTCAGGTAGTGTTTCAGCCTGTGATGTGCCAGCATTGTTCACAGGCTCCCTGCGAAACGGTTTGCCCCGTATTGGCCACAACCCACAGCAATGAAGGTCTTAACCAGATGACCTACAACCGTTGTATCGGTACGCGTTATTGTGCAAACAACTGTCCATATAAAGTACGTCGCTTTAACTGGTTCAAATATCATGATAATGAGAAGTTTGACTTCTACATGAATGATGACCTCGGTAAAATGGTATTAAACCCGGATGTTACGGTTCGTTCTCGCGGGGTAATGGAAAAATGCTCCATGTGCGTACAACGCATTCAGTACGGAAAACTTACCGCCAAAAAAGAAGGCCGCAGCGTAAAAGACGGAGAAATACAAACTGCCTGTCAGACTGCCTGTCCTACCCATGCGATTACTTTCGGAGATTACAACGATGAAAGCTCCATGGTAAGATCCTTCCGTTCTGACGACCGCTCGTATGCGCTGTTGGAAGAAGTAGGTACCGAGCCGAACGTGTTCTACCAGGTGAAAGTGAGAAACGTAGATGAGGCTTACTATCACGGCGATGAAACGGCACATGCTACCGAAGGCCATGCCGGAGGACATGGAGACAGCCATGGAAAAGAAGACGGTCACGATCATTAATTCGATTTCACGAAACAAGCAATTTAAACGTAAGATATGCACGGCGAGTCGATACACAGAAAACCGTTGATTTTAGGAGATAAAACCTACAATCAGATTACGGAAGACATTTGTGCCCCCATTGAAGGGCGCGCCGGAAAATTGTGGTACCTGGCCTTCACGTTGGCAGCTATGGCTGCCTTGTGGGGCGTAGGTTGCATTTCCTATCTGTTAGGCACCGGAGTGGGTGTATGGGGTTTGAATAAAACCGTAAACTGGGCATGGGATATCACCAACTTTGTTTGGTGGGTAGGTATCGGTCACGCGGGAACCCTAATATCCGCGGTACTATTGTTATTCCGTCAAAAATGGAGAATGGCCGTAAACCGTTCAGCAGAGGCGATGACCATTTTTGCGGTAGTCTGCGCCGGATTGTTTCCGCTTATTCACATGGGCCGCCTTTGGGTGGGCTGGTGGACCCTGCCGCTCCCGAATAATTTCGGTTCGTTGTGGGTTAACTTTAATTCACCGCTGCTTTGGGACGTATTTGCGATTTCCACTTATTTTTCCGTATCACTCGGATTTTGGTACACCGGTCTTATTCCTGATTTTGCCACAGTACGTGACCGTCAGTCGGTAAAATGGATGAGGAATATTTATAAAATTACCTCATTCGGTTGGTCGGGTACGGCCAAACAATGGCAGCGTTTTGAAGAAGTATCCTTGGTTTTGGCCGGTATGTCCACACCTCTGGTTCTCTCGGTTCACACCATTGTATCATTCGACTTTGCCACATCGGTAATTCCCGGATGGCACACCACCATTTTCCCTCCCTATTTTGTGGCGGGAGCGATTTTCTCGGGTTTTGCCATGGTACTCACGCTTCTTCTGGTCATGCGTAAAGTGTTGAAATTGGAAGATTACATCACCGTAGGGCACGTGGAGTCTATGAATAAAATTATCATCACCACCGGTTCAATTGTCGGTGTGGCTTACATTACCGAGCTTTTTATCGCTTGGTATTCCGGAGTGCAATATGAGCAATATGCATTCCTGAACAGGGCTACCGGGCCTCTTTCCTGGTCCTACTGGATTATGATGACCTGCAACGTGATTTCACCTCAACTTTTCTGGATTAAGAAATTACGTACAAACCTGTTATTTACCTTCTTTATGTCTTTGGTAATTAACCTGGGGATGTGGTTTGAGCGGTTTGTGATCATCGTAACCTCTCTTCACCGCGATTTTCTGCCTTCTGCATGGACTATGTTTTATCCGACCTGGGTGGATATAGGCATATTCATCGGCACACTGGGTATTTTCTTTACACTGTTTCTTTTGTTCTCCCGCACATTCCCCGTTATTGCGATGGCCGAATTGAAATCCATTCTGAAAACTTCGGGACAGAAGCAGAAAGAAGAATATGCAAAACATTTGAAAGAACACGCTAATACTGGACACCACCATGAGTAAGAATTTGATATATGCCGTATTTAGCGATCCTGATGACGTTTTAAAAGCAGGATCAAAGCTCACTCAGTCCGGAGTGAAAATTAACACCGTGTATTCGCCGTTCCCCATTCACGGAATGGATGACGCGATAGGGCAAAAACCGACCCGTATTTCGGTAGCCGCATTCCTTTTCGGCGCAACCGGTTTATCCCTAGCGATCTTGATGATGTGGTACATGATGATTTATGATTGGCCCATGAACGTGGGTGGAAAACCTTCATTCAGCCTGGCTGAAAATTTTCCATCCTTTGTACCGGTCATGTTTGAATGTACCGTGCTCTTTGGAGCTCACGGAATGATTTGGACATTTTTCTTTATCAGTGATATTTTACCGGGCAAGGATGGAAAAAACCCTGATCCCAGAACCACCGATGACAAAATCATCATTGAGTTGGATCCTTCACTCCAAAAACAAAACGAAGCGGAATTAATCGGCATGCTGAAGGAGTCGGGAGCCGAAGAAATTAACCGCAGCGAAAACTAAAAGAGATATGAATAGTATGAAATATAAAGTATACTTTTCAGCAGGTCTTTTTGCGGCAGCGGCTTTTCTGGTAAGCTCCTGTTCCAAAGATCCACAAGGTCCCGGATATGAGTTTATGCCGGATATGTACCGTTCGGTGGGCTATGAAGCATACGGGCCAAACAAAAATTTTGCTGACGGCACTAATGCACGCAAACCGGTGGATGGAACTATCCCTTTTCAGACAGACCGCAGTAAACTGATGGACGTATTTCCCTATTCAAACACGGACTCACCGGAGGGATATGCAGCGGCAGTAGGGTTAAAAAACCCAATTCCTTTCAGTGATCAGGTTTTGGAAGAAGGCAAGGCCATTTACACCAATTTCTGTGTTCATTGTCACGGTGCAAACGGACAGGGCGACGGAGGAGCGGGTAAAAAACAAGCGGTGTTGATTCCACCCGCTTACAATTCAGACCAACTGAAAAATTTGCCCGAAGGCCAAATATTCCATTCCATCACGTATGGAAAAAATGCCATGGGCGCGCATCAATATCAAATTTCAAAAACAGATCGCTGGAAGTTGGTTCACTATGTACAATCGCTTCAAAAATATGGTGCGGAAACAGCAGTGCCTACAGATTCAACAGCAGTGGTTAAATAAACGCCGAATTTTAAACGCATAACCGATGAAATACGTTTTTCCGGGAAAATTAAAAATGACCTCCTTCGCCCTTATGGCATTAGGATTGGCAGGGTTGATCGCCAGTTTCTTGGTGTTCAAAGACAATACACAGCGGGTATGGGCCAATTTGTTGCTCAACTCCTTTTTCTTCACAGGAATTGCCGTAGCAGGAACATTCTTTATCGCAGTAAATATCGTCGGTGAATCAGGCTGGTACACGATGATTAAAAGGGTACCCGAAGCGTTGGGACAGTTTACCTACTTCGGAATGGCTGCGGTTCTTGTGGTAATCCTTGCCGGCGTGTTCGGAATACACCATCTGTATGAATTTCTGGATCCCAAAGTAGTGGCCAACGACCCCCTTATTCAGGGAAAAATGGGTTACCTGAATGCCCCTTTCTTTGTTGGTAGAATCGTGGCCTATTTTTTAATTTGGGCAGGGTTTGCCTATCTCCTCCGAAAATTTTCTCTTCAGGAAGAGCAGCAGGGAGGCGATTTTAACCACTACATAAAAGTCCGTAAATGGGCAGCCGGGTTTTTGGTTCTTTTCGCGGTAACCTCTTCCACTTCAGCATGGGATATCCTTATGTCAATTGATGTACACTGGTTCAGTACCCTTTTCGGCTGGTACATTTTCGCCGGAATTTTTGTTTCAAGTTTAGCCGCAACTTTGATTATTTTATTGCATCTGCATAAAAATGGATACCTCCCTCACCTGAATCCGAGCCATATCCATGATGTTGCCAAATTTATGTTTGCCTTTAGCATCTTCTGGACCTACCTGTATTTCTCTCAATTCATTCTCATTTGGTACGCCAACGTGCCTGAAGAGATTGTGTATTTTATGGAGCGATATGATACCAACTACCGACCGCTGGTATTGCTTATGGTAGTCATGAATTTTGTACTACCGCTGCTCATTCTGATGACACGCGATGCAAAAAGAAATCATAATCTAATCACACTTGTGGCTTCTTTGGTATTAATAGGGCACTGGCTGGATATGTTCCAGATCATCATGCCCGGAACAGTCGCCGAAAATTGGGGAATCGGATTACCCGAAGTGTCCACGCTGGCATTGTTTGCGGGTCTTTTCATTTTTGTTGTTTTTACCGCTTTAACGAAAGCCAACGTAGAACCCAAACAGGCAACCTTCCTGGAGGAAAGCCAACACCACGAAATATAACTTTTATCGAATATTAAAAATTAAGGAGAAATGATCGTACCTGTTTTATTCAGCCTGGTAATCCTGCTCACCCTTATCAGCGTAGGGAAATTAATGAGTATAGGGGAACTGATAAACCGAGTGAGAAACAAAGCTTCTTATGAAATAGAAGAAAATGAAAACAATTGGAACGCCCTACTTTGTTTGTTCATGTTGTTTTTCGGCTATGCAATTTACTTTTATTTCCATGTGGAATATGTGGCCGGCGGAAAACTGCTGCCCGATTCGGCATCATTGCACGGAGAGTCCATAGACACGCTACAGACTGTTTCCTTTGTAATTATCTCGATTGCTTACTTATTGGTGCAACCCGTTTTGTGGTTTTTTGCCTACCGCTATCGCTACAGAAAAGGAAACCAAGCCTACCATTATGCTCACAACAACAAGTTGGAAATGATTTGGACCGTAGTACCTGCGATCATTTTCTGCGGTTTGATTTTTTACGGCTTAAAAATATGGAATGACACCCTCGGATCTAAAATAGAAGGCAATCCCTTGACCGTGGAACTCTATGCCAAACAATTCGATTGGACTGCGCGCTATGCCGGAGCAGACAAAGAATTGGGAGATGCCAACTACACGATGATTTCTGATTTAAACAGTTTAGGGCTGATTACTCCCGAAACCATCGAGGCTCAATTCAACTTGATCAGCGAAAAAAGAAATGAGGTATTGAACCAAATCAACAATTTCCCGCTGCCCGAAGAGTTGGCCGAATTGGATATTCAATTGATTCGTTACAACCACCAATTGCAAATGATCAACGATTTCCGAAAGAAAAATGAGGAAACGAAATTTGTAAAGGCGTACGATGATATCGTGATTGCTCCGGGCGGAGAAATTCACCTGCCGGTAAACAAGCCCATTGAGCTAAAAATGCGCTCTCAAGATGTAATCCACAGTGCCTATCTCCCGCATTTCCGCGTGCACATGTATTGTGTTCCCGGAATGACTACTTCATTTTCGTTTATTCCCACCATCACCACGGCGGAAATGAAACAAAAAATGAATAATCCCGACTTTGATTTTCTGCTCTATTGCAACAACATCTGCGGATCAGCACACTTCAATATGCAAATGAAAATAGTGATTGAAACAGAAGAAGAATTTGAGCGGTGGAATAAATCACAGGTGCGGTTTGCCGAATCACTTCAAGGAGATAAAAAAGAAGAAGAAAAACCGGCGGCAGAAGAAAAAACTGAAAACCCCGTCGCAAAACTTTAAGAAAAAAAGATTGTTTATAATTCATAAATTTCAATTCCATGGCTGAAAGTTTGAATATACATGCCGAAGAGTCTGCAGCGATTCATACTCATTCACATGATCATCACGCAGATCATCACGATCACCATGAAACATTTCTGACGAAATACATTTTCAGTCAGGATCATAAAATGATTGCCAAGCAATTCTTGGTTACTTCTATTTTTATGGCGGTTGTGGCCTTTTTAATGTCATTGTTCTTCCGGCTTCAATTGGCTTGGCCGAACCAGCCATTTGAAATCATGGATGTATTCCTGGGCAAATGGGCAAAAGACGGTATTCTGGATCCTAACTTTTACCTCGCTCTGGTTACCATGCACGGAACATTGATGGTGTTTTTTGTGTTGACAGCTGGACTGACCGGAACTTATGCCAACCTTCTTATTCCATATCAATTGGGAGTTCGGGATATGGTAAACCCATTCATGAACATGCTTTCCTACTGGTTCTTTTTCGTTTCTTCCGTATTGATGATCATTTCCTTGTTCGTGGAGTCGGGACCTGCATCTTCCGGTTGGACGATTTATCCTCCCCTGAGTGCATTGCCTCAGGCCATTCCAGGATCGGGACTCGGAATGACCCTCTGGTTGGTATCCATGGCCCTCTTTATCATCTCTTCGCTGCTCGGCGCATTGAATTACGTAGCCACCGTAATCAACTGCCGCACCAAAGGGATGAAAATGACCCGCATGCCGCTTACCATCTGGACTTTCATGACGGCGGCCATTCTTGGTATTCTCTCCTTCCCGGTTTTACTGGCGGCAGCCCTGCTGTTAATTTTTGACCGTAGTTTCGGAACGGCATTCTTCCTTTCAGACATCTTTATCAGTGGCCAGGCATTGGAACAAACCGGAGGTTCTCCCGTATTATTCCAACACCTGTTCTGGTTCTTAGGTCACCCCGAAGTGTATATCGTGCTATTGCCCGCTTTGGGAATTGCCTCTGAGATTATTTCTACCATGTCCCGCAAACCGATATTCGGTTACAGGGCCATGGTGGCATCCGTTTTGGCGATTGCCTTTTTATCGTTTATCGTTTGGGGGCATCACATGTTCATTACTGGAATGGATCCTTTCCTCGGTTCCGTATTTACATTTACGACTCTGCTTATTGCTATTCCTTCGGCCATTAAGGCATTTAATTACATCACCACACTTTGGAAGGGAAATATCACTTTCTCGCCCGGGATGTTATTCGCCATAGGTATTGTTTCCATGTTTATTTCAGGAGGGCTTACCGGTATCATTTTGGGAGACTCCGCATTGGACATCAACATCCATAATACATACTTCGTGGTAGCCCACTTCCACCTGGTTATGGGTATTTCCGCATTGTTCGGCATCATCGCGGGTGTATATCACTGGTTCCCCAAATTATACGGCAGAATGATGAACAACAAACTCGGATATGTTCACTTTTGGCTTACCATCATTTCCGCATACGGTGTTTTCTGGCCTATGCACTATCTCGGATTGGCTGGCGTACCCAGAAGATACTACAGCAATACCGCATTCCCCATGTTTGATTCACTGCAGGATATCAATGTGGTCATCACCATGTTTGTGATCATTGGAGGATCTGCCCAGTTGATTTTCTTGTACAACTTCTTTTATAGTATGTTCAAAGGTCCTAAAGCTCCTCAAAATCCATGGAGGGCAACAACCTTAGAATGGACTACTCCGGTAGAACATATCCATGGAAACTGGCCTGGAGCAATTCCAGAAGTACATCGTTGGCCTTACGATTACAGCGTTCCCGGAGCAGAAGAAGATTTCATCCCCCAACATGTTCCGCTGAGCGAAAAAGAGAAAGAAAATCCTTCAGCACATCATTAAAGAATCAGGGCCTTCGGGCCCTTTTTCATTTAAGGGAATTTGCTACATTTAATCAAAAATACACCTCATGAAGCATGTCAGTATACTAATCGGATTGTTCCTTGGCTTTGCCGTCTATTCAAAGGCACAAATTCAATTTGAGTATGAAAATAAAGATGATATAGCCTATACCTTTAAGATGCGCATCGGCGAGAAAAGAACGGCCTACACATTTGAAGCCTCTGCAAAAAAAGAGGTAGTTGTGGAAACCACCGAGTCAATTCTATATTTGGCAAGTAAGTGTCCTGAAGTTCCCGTAATTACCGCTGCGCGCATAAAAATTGAAGACGGCTGCCTGAGCGTAGAGAAAAAATAAATTTGCAAAGATTTAAACCACAAAGAGCGAGAAAACAAAACCACAAAGAGTCAAAAGCAACCGTTTTACCGAACTGGAGACCCCGGGGCGGAATTTGGTTCGGGAGTGACGAAGGTAAGTTTGCCATGAGCATCCTGAGCCATCAAAATCATTCCCTGAGATTCAATACCGCGCATTTTACGGGGTGCCAGATTCGCTACTACACAAACCAAACGACCCTTCACTTCTTCGGGTGTAAAATATTCAGCAATGCCGCTGAGAATCGTGCGCTTTTCGAAGCCCAAATCAATGCTGAGTTGTAGTAGCTTGTCAGCCTTGGGAACCCGCTGTACATCAAGTACCTTGCCTACGCGGATATCCACCCGGGCAAAGTCATCAATCTGAATTTCCGGTTTTACGGGGGAAGATGCTTCAGAAGAAACAGGGGCTACATCTGCAGCTTTTGAAGATTGCGTCAGTTTAGCCAATTGCAAATCCATTTCGCCGTCCTCTACCTTTCGGAATAATAGCTCCACGGGGGACACGGCTTCAATTACATCCAGATACCGCTCTTCGGTTAAAAAAGTCCAGGATAAATATTCGGATGAACAGCCGAAAGCAGTGGCCATTTTTTGGGATGTACCGGGCAAAAATGGAGCAAGTAGAGAGCTTAACGCACGACAGAGAGCGGCAGAACAATACAAGGAGACGGCAGCCGCGTCAGGGTTCACTTTAATGGATTTCCAAGGCTCCGAAACCTGCAGATATTTATTTCCCGCAGAAGATAATTTCATGATATCCTGCAATGCAGAACGGTATTCAAACCGTTCTAATTTTGAAGAGACAGAATTAACATACTCTCTCGTTTGTCTTATTAATTCCTCTTCTGCCGCGCCGAAAGAGCTCCTGACGGAAGGAAGGTGGCCACCGTAAAACTTTTGCACCAAAACGGAAACCCTGTTTACAAAATTCCCAAGATTATTGACCAACTCGTTATTCACACGTGCCTGAAAACTATCCGTAGTATTGTCCGTGCCGTCGTATTTCCAGATAAAATCATTATCCTTCGTTTCAGGCATATTAGCCGTGAGCACATAACGCAGCTCATCCTCTCTTCCCGGCATGTCCTGCAGGTATTCATGTAACCAAACGGCCCAATTTCTGGAGGTAGATATCTTTTTTCCTTCCAAATTCAAAAACTCGTTGGCCGGAACCTGAACAGGCAACGAAAGACCGCCGTGCGCCTTAAGCATGGCCGGAAAAATAATGCAGTGAAACACGATATTATCTTTCCCGATGAAATGAACTAGGTTGGTTTTCCCTTCTGCCCAATAATCTTCCCAGGAATTCCCCTTCACCCATTCGCGGGACATTCCGGATTGAAAAAAATCCTTTGTAGCCGAAATATATCCGATGGGCGCATCAAACCACACATACAACATTTTTCCCTCGTGTCCTTCCACCTGCTCGGGCACAGGAACGCCCCACTTTAAATCGCGGGTGATGGCACGCGGCTTCAACTTATTTTCGCCCTCCCCGAGCCAACTCAGGCATTGCCCGCGAACATTGGCTTTCCAATCCTCCTTAGAAACAATCCAGTCCTTAAGCCAGGTGTCCTGATGTTTGCCCAGATCGATATACCAGTGCTTGGTGAGTTTTTTAATGGGAACGGAACCTGATAACTTAGAAACGGGATTGATCAATTCTTCAGGACTGAGGGACTTTCCACACTTTTCGCATTGATCACCGTAAGCATCCGTATTTCCGCAGGAAGGGCAAGTACCCACGATATACCTGTCGGCCAAAAACTCTCCCGCTTCCGGATCAAAAAATTCCTCCGTTTCCTTCACCTGCAATTCCCCTTTTTCAAGCAGATGTAGAAAAAATTGAGATGCTGTTTCTTTATGGATTGATGAGGATGTCCGCGAATAAATATCGAAATCAATGCCGAAAGACGCGAAGGCATTTTTCATGAGGTTGTGGTAAATATCCACCACTTCTTCAGGAGTCTTTCCCTCATTTTTGGCCTTAATGGTAATGGGTATGCCGTGTTCGTCGCTTCCGCAGACAAAGAGTACATCCCGTTTGTTCATGCGTAAAAAGCGCACATAAATATCAGCGGGCAGATAGCACCCGGCCAAATGCCCGATATGTACGGGGCCGTTGGCATAAGGTAAGGCGGCGGTAACGGTATATCTGGACATTGAAATCACAATAAATGCGTACAAAGGTAGCCAAGAAAGAAAAGAATACCCCAAAAAAGGAGTGTCCCGTGTCGAATTGAACGAAACGGGACCGGCCATATTGTCAAAAATGTCACTCCTTTTTAGAACAGTTTACTCTGTACCAAATTCATGCTTTTTTTCAGTTCATTCATTTCGCGCTGCATAGACAGAACCGTGTTGGTAAGAAGCTTTTGGTTGATGTTGGGTTCGGGCAGTTCCTGACTGATGAAATTCACGAATTTCCAAATTTCCAATACTTCAGAAACGGGCACCTCATAAGGCTCATATTGAGGATTGGTGGAACAGAGTAAAAAGGTATTATTCTGATCTACCTTGTTGAAGACGAGTTTGAAAACAATTCCGTCATTTTTGGTGATGACGATGTAGGGTTTGCCGTTGGCCACCTGAGTCCAATTCTCCAGATATTCTCCGGTAACCCAGGATCCGTCCCCTACGGGCGGCATGCTGTCGCCTGAAATAGGAAAAGTCCTGTATTTGCGCTCTCTGTTCAGAAAAGGAAGCCGGAACGTGGGCAGCACTTTTATGTAATCGGGATCGGCGTAACCTCCCGTATAGCCGGCTTTGGCCCTCACGGGAACAAGTTCGATATTTTCCTCTTCGTCTTCCCGGTCAATGGTGGTAACAATAACGCGTAGGTGTCTGCCGGTGAGGTCGGTTTCACGCGCAATTTCCAGTTCTCTGATTTTGCTTTCGGGATACTTGGATAAGTCTTCCTTGATGAGCAAGTCAATAGGTATTTTAAAATAATCCGAAATCTTCACCAGCGTTTCAAAACCGGGTTCTGAAACCCCCTGTTCGTATGCGCTCCATGTGGTACGTTTTACACCGAGTGCACCGGCGCTTTCATCCTGGGAGCGGCTTCGTCGTTTGCGCAAAAACTTGAGGTTGGATGCAAATACGTGCATGACAATTTTTTTGACATTTTTTCGCCATTAATATAGTCAAAAAAAATCAGGCGCAAAAAAAGGGGTGAAAAAATTTCACCCCTCCAAAAACAAAAAAATACATCTATCGGCTTAGAGCTGCCTCAAAACGACGGGATACCTCGCTCCAGTTGATTACGTTCCAAAAAGCAGAAATATAATCAGGACGGCGGTTTTGATAGTGCAGGTAATAGGCGTGCTCCCACACATCGATACCCAAAATGGGCATCCCTTTGCACTCCGCAATATCCATGAGTGGATTGTCCTGATTAGGGGTAGAACACACGCAAAGCGAGTTATCGTCTTTCATGCAAAGCCAAGCCCAACCCGATCCGAAACGGGTTGCCGCGGCTTGGGCAAATTGAGTTTTAAAAGCATCAAACGATCCGAAATGCTTGGCAATAGCTTCTCCCAGCGCACCTGTGGGCTCTCCTCCGCCGTTGGGCGACATCACGGTCCAAAATAACGTGTGGTTGTAATGTCCGCCTCCGTTATTTCTTACCGCTACCGAAAATTTAGAAATGTTGCGGCATATATCTTCAATGCTGTGCGATTCCGCATCCGTGCCGGCTATGGCATTATTCAAATTGGTGACGTAAGCCTGATGGTGCTTGGTGTGGTGAATCTCCATGGTGCGGGCGTCCACATGCGGCTCTAAAGCGGCATAATCATACGTAAGTTTTGGTAGTTCAAAGGCCATTTTGCTGTATATTATTTCAGTTATTATTTTGAAACAAAAGTAGACATATTTAGTTCAGAGAGCCTACTTGGTTTTAGACCCGCCGCGGATAAAATCAACCAAAATCTGCGCGGACTCATCTTTTACGAAATCGTACGGTTTTTCCTCTTTCGGCCGGTCTTCCATTTTTTCTATCGGCGGCAATCCTTTCAACGCTCTTTGTCGGTTGTAATCAGTCAACTCCCGCTTTCTGTCAGCCTCGCGTTCCTCCTTCATCTGCTGCTCATTGAGCACCACGGTTTTTTCTTTGCGGCGTTTGGCAAACTCGTCGATATCTTCGAGCAGAAGCTTATAATCCTCGCTGGTTTTCATGCGGGTCTCGTGGTTTGCGGAAAGACGCACAATTTCGGCAGAAAGGTTGCGAATGGATGAGTATTGGGCCGGCATGATTTTATCCCAGGGAAGAGCCGTCTTTTCGGCACTTTCGCCATAATCCTCCGCGGCATACATTTCAGGAAAACGAATATCGGGCTCCACACCCTTGTGCTGCGTGCTGCTCCCCGTAATCCGGTAAAATTTGGCGATGGTCATTTTCAATTGACCGAGTTTGGCAGATTCTCTGGGCAGCAGGCGGTTTATGTCCATCAAATTTTGAACGGTTCCCTTTCCATAGGTGGTATTGCCCACCACCACGCCGCGCCCGTAATCCTGTATGGCTCCCGCAAAAATTTCCGATGCGGAGGCGCTGAAACGATCTACCATGACCAAAAACGGCCCCGAATAAACGATGCCGGGTTCATCCCGCTTTACCTCCACCCGCCCTTGGGCATCGCGCACCTGCACCACGGGACCATTATCTATGAACAGACCGGTAAGTTCGATTGCCTCGTATAACGACCCGCCTCCATTTCCACGAAGATCCATGATTACGCCATCCACCTTTTCTTTCACAAACTCCTTCAGAATTTTCGTTACGTCACCGGTGGTGCTTTTGTAGTCTTTCTCTCCCCTCTGCATGGCCTCATAATCCAAATAAAAGGAGGGAAGATCGATTCGGCCTATCCTGTAGGTTTTGGCTCCGTCTTTCACGGACAGTATTTCGCTCTTGGCCGATTGTTCCTCTAATTTTACCTTATCACGGATGAGACGGATGATTTTGGTAGGCCCACCGGGGGGAGCATCCGCAGGAAGAATCTCCAGACGCACCACGGTGCCCTTGGGCCCCCGAATTTTAGAAACTACATCATCTATGCGCCATCCGATCACATCTTCCAGTTCACCGTCGTCTCCCTGTCCTACAGATACGATACGGTCATCTTTAAACACCTGCCCGCTTTTGTCGGCCGGTCCGCCCTTCACGGTTTCCACCACACGGGTATATTCGCCTTCTGTGCGGAGCGTGGCACCGATGCCCTCCAGGGAATTGCTCATGGTGATTTTAAACGATTCCGCCGTGCGGGGCGAGAAGTACGACGTATGAGGCTCTACGGCTTCGGTGAGTGCATTCATATAAAGTTGAAACACGTCTTCGCTTTTCTGCTTCTCCATCTGGCTCCGGAATGTGTTATACCGCTTGGTGATGGTCTCCTCGCTCTGCTTCTCTTCTTTTCCGGCCAGCTTTAAATTCAAGGTTTCGTATTTGATTTTGAGGGTCCAGTATTGATCCAATTCCTCACGGGAAGAAAACCAGCGACTCTCCGAACGATCAAACCCGTACACCTCATTTCCGTCATACGTCATGGGTTTTTCGGCCAGGTTTACGGCAAACGTGATGCGGTCATCAACCCGTTCCGCGTACAGGTTATATACATCGTAGGCGAATGAAAGGTCTCCATCCTTAAGTTGATCATCTAATTTCAGCCGTTGAGGCCTAAAGCGATCCAGATCTGAACTCAGAAAATACATCCGGTTCCCATCCAAGGCTTCGAAATAATTATCGTATACCAGCGCCGAAAGGGAATCGTCAAAAACCTGCTCTTTATAGTGATAGAAACGAAGCGCATTCACGATTTCTTTAGCCACCTTGGCATGTTCGGGAAGCGGTTCCAGTTTGGGTATCCCGGAAGGATAAGGCGTCGTATAGAACAATCCGGCCGCCGAAACGGCCGCGAGCATGTAAAGACCGACAACGGCAGATTTAACCATCAGTAAGTTTATTTATTCTAAAACGTAAAAATGCAAAAATGTTTTTCCCGGCAGCGACTTTTTCGGGGTTTTCCGTTTTTTTTAACGAAGTTTGAAGAAAATGCCCCGTTCAAGGGCTTGGCGCTATGAACGACACTAGGTTGCAGGTAGATGGTTTCGGGTGGAAAAAAGACGGAAAACAAATCCTGCGCGACTGTTCTTTTACACTCTATGCCGGTGAGGCCGTTGCGCTCACGGGCCGCTCCGGAATTGGAAAAACCATAACCGCTTTAGCCCTTATGGGATTGCAACCCGGCGGAATGGTAGAAGGCAGGGCCCTGTTCAGAAAATCAGACGGCGGGTGGATTGATTTATTTTCGGCATCCGGACGCGTTTTACATGCCTTACGGGGAAAAGAAATCGGCATGGTTTTTCAAGAGCCCTCGCTTTGTCTGAACCCGGTCATGACCTGCGGAAAACAACTGGAAGAAATAATCTGCATCCATGGGGGAAACAACCGTAAAAACGCAGCGGAAGAAACGTTAAATTGGTTGAAGAAGGTCGGACTGAATCAAGCCGGAGATATCGCAGAAAGGTATCCGCACCAACTCTCCGGCGGACAAAAACAACGGCTGATGATTGCCATGGCCCTGGCGCCCCGACCCGCCCTGCTGATCGCCGATGAGCCCACATCTTCGCTTGATCCCGGTAATGCCCGGAACATCATGGAAATCCTTTCCCGGCTCTGCGCCCAATCAGCCGCCTCGCTGCTGCTCATTACCCATGAACCTGAAATCATCAAAAAATACGCTTTACGCAGCGTCGCCTTAGGCGAAGCGCCCATGGACGAAAAAAAACATCAACCCATCTTAAAAACTGCAGAAAAAAACACAGACTTCGTTTCAAAAAAGCCACCCTTGCTTGAAGCAAAAAACCTGTGTGTAAGCTATACGGTACCCAAAGGACTCTTCGGAAAAGAAAAAATACCGGTATGGGAAAACCTTTCCTTTTCGCTGCAGCATGGGGAAACCCTCGGAATTTCGGGTGCTTCGGGAACCGGGAAGAGCACTCTGGCCGCCGTCATTTGCGGACAACTAGTGCCGGAAAAAGGCGAACTTCTTTTTTATGGGAAAACGATAGGTGAACCCCGCAAAAACATACACGGAAAAATCAGTTTAGTTTTTCAGGATCCCTATAGATCATTAAATCCGAAAATGCGCATAGGGCGCCAAATTGCCGAAGTAATGGCGGCAGATGGAAAAGAAATGGTTGCATCATGGCTGGAGCGGGTAGGTCTTTCAGCCGCCGATGCCCAAAAGTATCCCGATCAATTCAGCGGAGGACAGCGGCAGCGGATTGCCATAGCGCGTGCTTTGGCCTGCAAGCCCGATTTGCTCATCTGCGATGAATGCGTTTCCGCTCTGGATTACGAAACCAAATGGGAAATCCTGCATCTGCTTGATTCACTCAAAGGAGAATGGATTACGTCCATGCTTTTCATTTCACACGATGAAGAAGCGTTACAGGCACTCTGCGGAAGGGTTTTACATTTAACGTAATTTTTGATTTCTTTTTGACACTACGACATGTTTTGGCGGAGTGACGGATTTTATTTGGTGCATGAAAACCAAAAAAACAAACCAGGTATCCGCAGATCTCCTGCAACTCATTCACCAGCTCACCTCGCTTACACGCAAAAAAAACGAAGACCGGAAGGCAGATTGGCTCCCCCTGGCAGAGGAGATCGCCAAGCATATTCCTCTTCCGCCGGAAGGCTGTTATATTTTGGCGCATGCCTTCACGTTTAACTGCAGCGAAGATGATTTTTCCATCGCAGAACTTGCCCGGCACATCGATTGTCCGGTTACCTCCCTGTTAAATCTGGTTGCCTTTTTGGAGCCCCTGGAAGAAGGCAATTGGCTGAACGTGCAATCAAACAGGCATTCCAAAAATGACAATCCGACTACCCGCCGTTATCACCTGCATGCAGAGGTGATGGAGAATCTGCTGTTCAAAAGGCCCGTAAACATTCCCTCACCAAAAAAGATCGGCGATGCATACGACCTGCTTAAAGAAATGAAAGACCTGCTGGATTGGAGGAATAAAGAAAAAATGCCTCCCTTTCGCATGTTTAAGAAAGCGGAGGCTTTATGGGCGGCAAACGGACAAATTCCGCTGGTTAAAAATTGGCAGCAGTTTAACCTGACCACGCCTGAATATTTTGCCTTCGGGGCCATCATTTGGGATTTTCTTTTGGGTTCGGACGGAACCAATCTGGAAAGCCTGGTCAACGAAATGTTTGATTACTCTTCGGAAAGTGTCCGTTTTTCGCAGAGCATATTGCGTGAACAAAACGGCCTGATCAAAAAAAATTTGGTGGAAATGAACGGCGCGGTTTGGGGCAATCATGTGGAGTTGAATTTAACAGACCTGGCCATAGAATGGCTTCAGGAACAGGAAATTCAACTGACGAAAAAAAGAGTGCTTGCACGACAGGACGTTCTCCAATCCGACCAAATCCCCGAAAAAAAACTGTTTTTTGATTCAGAACTGCAACAAAAACTAGGGCTTATCGAACAAACCCTTTCTCCCGAACATTTACCCCGGATCCGGGAAAGACTTCAGGGAAAAAACATGCCCGAGGGAATCAGCATGCTATTTTACGGCCCTCCGGGGACGGGCAAAACAGAAAGTGTGTTGCAGATTGCCCGCAAAAGCGGACGATCGGTCATGTGGGTAGATATGAGCAACACCAAATCCATGTTTTACGGGGAAAGCGAAAAAAAAATCAGTGCCATTTTCAAAAATTACAAGGAATTTGCCGAGAATTCCGATACGCTGCCCATCCTCCTTTTTAATGAGGCGGACGCGCTGTTTTCAACCAGAAACAAACAGGCCTCATCCCCTGTGTTCCAGACCGAGAATGCCATACAAAACATTTTGTTGGAGAAAATGGAAAAGTTTACGGGTATTCTGATGGCGACAACCAACCTGGAGGGTAATCTGGATCCCGCCTTTGACCGACGATTTTTACACAAAGTGGCCTTTTTTGAGCCTGATTTGCGGATTCGCATAAACATCCTGAGAGACAAAATTCCCCAACTGGAAGACGCTTCCGCGGCTCTTCTTGCCGGGCAGTTCCATTTTTCCGGTGGCATGATTGAAAATTTGGCCCGCAAATGCGAGATGTATGAAATTCTGAACGGGCAGTTCCCGAATTCGGAAGAACTTTTGCAATTTGCGGCTGAAGAAGAAAGTATGCGTAAAAAAGACCATAAACCGATCGGCTTCATGTCGGCAGCCTTTTAACCAGATATTTCAAAACATGTCAAAACGAGAATCATTAGCCCGCATCAACCTGATCATCAAAAAATTGCGTAGAGGCCCCGGCTCCATGGAAGAAATCATGGATTATCTGGAGAGGGAGTCGCACATTCAGGGGCATGATTTTATGATTTCGGCGCGTACTTTTCAGCGGGATCTGAATGATATACGGAGTTTGTACCATCTGGATATTTTTTACGATCACGGAACCCGGACTTACCGACTCGGAAGTGAGGAGAAATCAGATTACACGGAACGGATACTGGAAGCATTTGATACATACAACATGCTCCAGGTATCGGACCGGCTTTCAAACCGCATATTTTTTGAAAAGCGCAAGCCTCTGGGCACGGAACATTTCAGCGGCATGCTGCATGCCATACAAAACAGGTTCCTGATCAAGTTCCAGTACCACAAATTTTACCAAGAAAAGGCCGAACATAAACGCCTGGAGCCCTATGCGCTGAAAGAGTCCAAAAATCGGTGGTATGTCATTGGCCGCAACGCGGATACGGGGTTGGTTAAAATTTATGCATTAGACCGGCTTTCACACTTTGAAATCACCAAAAAACGATTTAATCCCGCCGGCTTTTTTAATCCTGAGCATGCCTACTACAACAGCTTCGGAATCATCACCCCGGAAGGTGAACATCCTGAAGAAATAACACTTTGGTTCAATCAGTTGCAGGGAAAATATGTAAAATCACTGCCTCTTCATCCCTCTCAGGAAATTATCCGCGATGGGAAAGCGGGCCTTACGCTTAGGATAAACATTCACGTCACCGAAGATTTCATCATGGAATTACTTTCCTACGGAGAGTCGGTAAAAGTGATTGAGCCGGAAGCCTTAGCCGACACGCTGAAGGAACGATACCGGAATGCGTTGGCGCTTTATGAAAAAAAAGGAAGGAAGAGACGCAGCTAAATCAGGCCTTTCTCACGCTTCCGTTTTCAAGAAGGTAAGTCTGTCCTGATTCCGGACAGCGGCCTTTCCCGTCGGCATCAAACTCAAGTGAGTGTCCGTGCTCGCTCATCCACCCCCTGTGCCGTGCCGGGTTTCCGTAAACAAGTTCGTAGGGCTTCACATCCTTGGTAATCACCGATCCTGCACCCACAAAGCTATACTCGCCCAGCGTAATGCCGCATACCACGGTAGCGTTGGCTCCTATACTGGCACCGCGCTTTACCATCGTAGTTTTGTATTCCTCTTTTCTGTTTACGGCGCTGCGTGGATTGATCACATTGGTAAAAACCATGCTAGGCCCAAGAAACACGTCGTCTTCACAAATCACGCCGGTATAAACGGATACATTGTTTTGAATCTTCACGTTATTGCCCAAAGTCACTCCGGGGGAAATCACCACGTTCTGTCCGATATTGCATCGCTCACCGATGGTACAATTGGGCATAATGTGTGAAAAGTGCCATATTTTGGTGCCTTTTCCGATCGTACATCCTTCATCTACATAGGATGATTCATGGGCAAAAAATTCGTTTTCTGGCATAGATAAAAAGTTAGCGTAAAAATTCAGCTACCATGCGGGTGATATATTCCAGCTGCTCATCGGTGAGTTCGGTATGCATGGGAAGCGAAATGACCCGGCGGCTTAAATCTTCTGCCACGGGCAAATCGCCCTCCTTATAGCCTTTCACATTGTAGGCCTTTTGCAAATGCTGGGGAACGGGATAATACACTTTATTGGGAACCCCTTTTTCTTCCAGGTAGCGGCCGAGCAAATCGCGGTCCGTCTCCGGAGAAAGCGTAATTGTGTACTGATGGAAAACGTGACTGCCATAGGGCGCACGATAAGGCGTTTTAATTTTTGGATGCCCGGCAAAGGCACGGTCATAATAATCTGCCGCACGGTTGCGGGCGGCGGCATACTCATCTAAAAGGGGCAGTTTACATCTTAAAATGGCCGCCTGCAAAGTGTCCAGCCGGGAATTTACACCCACCAGGTCATGGTAATACAGGCGTGTTTGCCCGTGATTTGCTATCTGACGGAGTTTTACGGCAAGTTCTTCATTGTTGGTAAAAATGGCTCCGCCGTCGCCATAGCAGCCCAAGTTTTTGGATGGGAAAAAAGAAGTGGTTCCGATGGTACCCATGGTGCCCGCCTTTTTTACGGTTCCGTCATGGAAACGATATTCGGCGCCGAGAGCCTGGGCAGTATCCTCAATGACATAGAGGCTGTGTTCGGCGGCCAATGCAAGAAGAGGTTCCATATCCGCACATTGTCCGTAAAGGTGCACGGGTACGATAGCTTTTGTGCGTGGCGTGATGGCTTTGGCCACTTCATGCAGGTTCATGCCGAATGTGTCGGGGTCGGTGTCCACAAATACGGGAGTAAGCTTAAGCAATGCGATTACCTCGCAGGTGGCCGCATAAGTAAAGGAAGGCGTAATTACTTCGTCGCCAGGCTGAAGATCAAGAGCCATCATGGCTATTTGCAGGGCATCGGTGCCATTGGCACAAGGAATCACGTGCTTTACCTGCAGATAAGTACCGAGCTCCGTTGCGAATTCCTTCACATCCGGACCATTGATAAAGGCGGTAGTGTCAAGCACCTGATGAAGTGCAGTATCAATCTGGGGTTTAATTTTCAGGTATTGACCTTTCAGGTCTACCATATCAATTTTTTGCATAGACAATAAATTAGTGCGAATTTAGGGCGAAATCGCGGTAATTCAACCCGAGTACCCGAAATCAAAAAGAAAAAACCGTGAATTATTCTTTTCTTTGAATCGTTTTACGCATCATGAAAATTTCGTTGAAAAGCCTCGTATTCCTTTTTTTGGCGGTTTGTTCGGTACTTCGGACAGAAGCGCAGCGCAACGTCAAAGACTCCGTGGTTTTCATCGGTATGATGATGCCAGGCGCCTCCTTTCAGTTTCCCTACGGAGAATTGACCCGGCGTACGGGTTTTTTCTTCTCGGTGGGCGGTCCGCTCCGGTTTAAATCGAAAAGCAACTGGCTCTTCGGGGTGGAAAGTTACTTTACGCACGGAGCCAAAGTAAAAGAACCGGGGCTGCTGCAAAACCTGAAAACGGAAAGCGGCAACATCATTGCCCAAAACGGCACTTTTGCCGCCATGAATATTTATTTCCGGAGTTGGCACATCACCGGCGGTTTTGGAAAACTATTTCCCTGGTTCGGGCCGAATAAAAATTGCGGTTTGTATTTTATGGTCTCTCCCGGCTTTATCCAACACCGCATACGGTTTGAGGTTAAAGACAACAATGTGCAGGGGCTGCGCGGGGAATACAAAAAAGGATATGACCGTTACAGCGGAGGTTTTGCCGTGAAGCAGGAAATCGGATATAAACAGGTAAGCAATAACCGACGGATTAATTTTTATGTGGCGTTGGAATTTTTGCAGGCCGCCACACAAAGTTACCGCGGATATAATTTCGACACGGAGCAGACCGACACAAAAATCAGGTTCGACGGATTTTTCGGAATCAAAGCCGGATGGATGATTCCCTTCTTTTCCAAAAAGAACACGAACGAGTATTACATCCGATGATTTCAGCGGATTGAAAAGGCTGTACCATACCCTTGTTTTTCTTTACACGCTGGGTGTGCGTGCGGCAGCCCCTTTCAATAAAAAAGCGGCGTTTTGGGTTCGGGGCAGGCGTGAGCAAATTCCGGCTTTAGGATCCTGGGACGGGCCCACGATGTGGATGCATTGTGCCTCGCTGGGTGAATTTGAACAGGGAAGGCCCGTTTTGGAAGCCATCAAAAAAGAACACACGAACACGCGCATCGTACTCACGTTCTTCTCGCCCTCGGGATTTGAAGTGCGAAAGAACTATGCGGGTGCCGATGCCGTATTTTATCTCCCGGCGGATTTGCCCGGAAACGCTGCGCGCTTTTTTGATTCCATCAAACCGGACTACGGCATTTTCGTGAAGTACGAATTTTGGCAGGGCTACCTGCACGAAGCGAAAAAAAGAGGCATTCCCCTGTATTTGATTTCCGGTATTTTCAGAAAGGAAATGCCGTTTTTCCGCAGCTACGGTCATTTTTTTCGTGAAGGTCTTGATGCGTTCAGGCACTTTTTTGTGCAAGACGAGTCATCAAAAGTGCTGCTTAGCCAAATCGGATTTGAAAGCGTGACGGTATGCGGAGATACCCGACTGGACCGTGTGAAGGAAGCTGCCGTAGCGGCTGAACGCATCCCGGAAATTGACGCGTTTAAAGGAAATAATCTGCTTTGGGTATGTGGAAGCACCTGGCCGTCCGATGATGAAAAAATTGCCGCCTTATTGAAGCGATCTGCAAACCGTCCCAAAACCCTTCTGGTGCCACACGACATACATCCGGATTACCTGAGGCGGTTCATACGCCGGCATTCCGAACTGCGGATACGTCTTTTTTCGGAAGGCTGCGTCTCTGATACCGACATACTTATTTTAGACAGCATAGGCCTGCTGATGCGTGCCTATTCCCATGCCGATTTTGCCTATGTGGGCGGAGGATTCGGACGCGCCGTACACAATACCATGGAGCCTGCGGCATACGGAATTCCGGTTGCTTTCGGTCCCAGGCACCAAAAATTCCATGAAATCGGCGGTCTCTTATCCTGCGGTGGCGGACTATGCTTGGCAAAGGATACTGATTTTGACGACTTCCTTAGGAAGATGATGGAAAACGAAGAACAACGGACAATAGTGGGTGACGCGTGTAAAAATTATATAATTGATCATTCAGGTGCCACCAAAAAAATAATAAACCTTATTTTTAATTTAAATTATTGATTATAAATATTTTATTTATTTTAATACCGAGTAATCTTAAAGTTCAATTTTTAAATTACTCGGTACTAAACAATTTTGCCGTTAAAAAGTGTGGCCAACAAAGGGGTAGACCCACGATTCTCATTTTCGAAATGCCCATAATTTGAACGGATTAATCCGGCAGTTGCTATTTTTGAATCTGTCCCGAATGTGCCAACCGAATAGGAAAAATCAGAGATAAGGCAGGTGTTTCGTCAACAACTCAGCCAAGGGCATGAATTGTACCTTATGGCCGTTTATGTAGGAATCATCGCCGGTGTAAACCACCCAGTTTTTGGTGGTTTTGAGGTCAAATACAGATTGGTAAAATCCGGGACTGAGCGAGGGTGCTTTGGAATACTTTATTTCGATACAGGCGACCGGAGGAAGCCCACGCGCGGCTACAGCCACCAAGCCATGCGAGACCGATGCAGCCGCACAGCCCCGAAGGCGGCATATTTATCTTACCGGGCCCGGTCTATCTTAACTTTTTGCCCCTTTATTTTTTCGTGACGCAGGCGCTGCAGCAATGCATTCATCTTAGTACGGTTAACGGCAGCATATGCAGAAAAATCCGTGACTTCAATTAGGCCCACCTCATTTTTGGAAAGTCCGCCCTTGGCCATAAGCAGGCCGGCCACATCCACTTTATTGATTTTATTTTTCCTTCCGCCGCCCAGATACAGTGTTTCCCAGTCAGGCAAAGGCAAAGACGCGGGGACGGCTGAAACCGGAAAAAGAGGAATATCTGCCGGAACAAAGACGGGCAGTGACTCCCCCTCGCGAAGAACCACAAACGCCCGACCATGTGCATGCATACGCGCCGTTCGCCCATTTCGGTGGACAAATTCCTCCTTATGCATGGGCAACTGATAATGGATTACGGCATCTACTTCGGGTATATCAAGTCCGCGTGAACCGAGATCGGTACAAACCAGCACGCGGGCGCTGCCGTTTCGCAATTTGATCAGTGCAAGTTCTCGTTTGTCCTGTTCCAGTTTCCCGTGAAACATGGAGGCGGGAACCCCCGAATCATCCAGAAATCTGGCGAGCCGCTCCACGGCGTCCCGGTGGTTGCAGAAAATAAGGGTGCGCATGGGATTAATTTGACCCAAAAGGCGCAATAAAACATCGGCTTTATCATTTTCGTTCGCTGTTACCCGAAACAACGTGAGCGAAGGCTGTTCTCCCGGCTTTTCTTCCTTGGAAAAGTGAAGCATAGTCGGGTGAAAAAGCTTTGTAAAATCAGGGATTACCGAACATTCTGTAGCAGAGAAAAGTCCCTTTTTGCGCACGGCGGGAATGTGCTCCATGATAAAGGCCATTTCTTCGTGAAAGCCCAATTCCAATGATTTGTCAAACTCATCCCATACAAGCATCTGAAGATGTGTGAAGCGGATGTTTCCCCTGCGCAGGTGGTCGGCAAGCCGCCCCGGTGTGGACACCAGCAAAAAGGGAGGCCGTGAAAAATTTTGTACTTCCACTTTCATATCATGGCCGCCGTAACAGGCATTTACTTTTAGCCCGGTACGCATGGTTTTCCACACGGACTCAATCTGTAAGGCAAGTTCGCGTGTGGGAACAATAATCAATGCGGCGGGAAATCGGTTTTCCTGAATAGGCAAACTGAGCATGGGCAAGAGAAAAGCCAACGTCTTACCCGATCCGGTAGGCGAAATCAAAACGAGTTCATCATCTTCGTTCCAGGCTTCAAGCACTTTTTCCTGCATCGGATTGAGCGCATCGATGCGGAGCGTATGGAGAACCTTTTGTATGGAAATGGAGCTGTTCAATTAAAAAAAGAAAACCTGTTCCGACGAAAGCCGAAACAGGTTTATTATAAGATGAATAAATTAATAAATAGTAATTACTTCGGTGATCGTTTCTCCCGGGCGGATACGGGCAATCCCGGTACCTATTTTATCCTGTTTTTTGGCTTCCACATTGAGAATGACTTCTAATTTGTTATCAAACTCCGCAATTCCTTCGAAATCTGTGGATCCAACCAGGTTAACGTTGCCGTTTACAAGACGGACGGTAGCGTAAGGTACACGAAGTTTATTTTCGTCTATTACGATGATACGGGCCGTACCCGGACCGGGCTCCTTGTAACAAGACTGCATGGATGGCGCAACCGCCAACGTAAGAAGTATGAGAAGTAAAAAACTTAAACGACGCATAAAGCAACCTATTTTCAACAAAAATAGAAATAAAACAATGTATTGAATCAATTTCACTTAAAAAAGCCCTATGTAATATCCGCGGTTTATCTTTGTGGCATGACCGAAAAAATAGATAAGCTGCGTGCTGAAGTGGAGTCATATTCCATTCATGATTTGGCAACGCTTGAGGCATTCCGTCTCCGTTTCCTTTCCAAAAAAGGTGAAATTTCCACGTTGTTTGATGAGTTTAAGAACCTACCTGCAGACCAAAAGAAAGGACTTGGTGCCCTGTTAAACGGTCTTAAGGTTAAAGCCGAGGAGAAGTTTAATTCAGGCTCAAAAAGCCTTTCGGAGCATACGGAAAAATCAGAAACCGATTTTTCGAGACCCGCGGGTGGTTGGATGCGCGGTTCTCTGCATCCTTTGAACCAGGTACGGTCTGAGTTGATTTCGGTTTTTGCCCGTCTGGGATTTGAAATTGCCACAGGCCCTGAAATTGAGGACGATTGGCACAACTTTACTGCGTTGAATATTCCCGAAGATCATCCCGCGAGAGACATGCAGGATACCTTTTTCATACAGACAGACCCTGCCACGGTATTAAGAACTCATACCTCACCCGTGCAAATTCGCACCATGCTGAAGCAAAAACCACCCATACGCATCATTGCCCCGGGTCGGGTTTACCGATGCGATTCCGATGCTACGCACTCCCCCGTTTTTCATCAGATAGAGGGATTGTACATAGCCAGACATGTCAGCTTTGCCGATTTGAAGCAGGTGCTTTTCAGCTTTGTAAAAGAGATATTCGGCGAGGGTGTAAAGATACGGTTTCGCCCTTCTTTTTTTCCGTTCACGGAACCGTCGGCAGAGATGGATATCGAATGGAAAAAAGGAGATGAAAGCCGCTGGATGGAAATATTGGGGTGCGGAATGATTGATCCCAATGTGTTGGCCAATTGCGGTATTGATCCTGAAGAATATAGCGGATATGCATTCGGATTGGGTGTAGAGCGGATTACCATGTTGAAGTACGGTATCCGTGATATTCGACTGTTTTACGAAAACGATGTTCGGTTTCTAAGTCAATTTGAAGCCGGACGGGTTTAAACCAGCTTGGGGAGATACTTTTTCTCATAGATGCCGCAGATCTTTTGGTTATTAGCTGTTGGAGGTTAGCTATTGGCTTTGGCTACTGGTTTCCCTGGTTTTCTGTGAGA
>CAYYRB010000006.1:51975-60796 GCA_964473995.1 uncultured Candidatus Competibacteraceae bacterium
AATCCCCAAAAAAAAGGCCCGGATTACTCCAGGCCTTTTCCATGATTTTAAGTTCTAGTTTATTTAGCGATGAGCAATCGAAGAGTGGCTTCGGCGCTGTTTGATTTCAAACGTACCAGGTAAGTTCCTGCAGCCAAGTCGGCCACATCCACCACATGATTGAACTCAGCGCTTACATTCGCAAGACGTTCTGTTTTCACTACCATGCCCAGAGCATTCAAGACATCCAGTTGAATATCTCCACCTTGGTTGAAGCCATTCACGCTTAAAGTAAAGCGTTGATTGGCGGGGTTGGGGAAGATATTCACGGTGGCTCCATTTTCACCGAATGAACCGATGGAAGCCGTGAAGTTCACCGTAACGGTATCGGAAGCTGTACATCCGAATGAATTCGTCACCGTAACGCTGTACGTTCCATTTTGGGTAACGGTGATGGTTTGCGTGGTTGCTCCCGTGTTCCATGAGTAAGATGTATTTCCGGCACCGCCGTTAAGTACAACGGGAGGGTTCAATACAGCCACGTTGGCACCCAAATTCACATTCGGCAGCGGATTCACGGTCAGGTTGGTAATGATGGTGCTGTCGCAACCTTTCACCGTCTGCAATACAGAGGTGTATGTTCCTTGGGTTGTGGCATTCACACCGCTGGGAAGTTCATAAATCTCACCCTGGCAGATTACCGCAGAAACCGTTTGAGTAAATACCGGATTCACCGTCAGATTCACTGTTACGATACTGTCGCATCCATAGATGGAGGCAACACCGGCTGTGTAATTGCCGGGTTGGTTCACCACTACACCGTTGGCCAATGTGTAGGTTTCTCCCTGACAGATGGCTGCGTTGAACACATTATTGTAAGTAGGCCTTACAGTAAGGTTTACGATTACTGTACTGTCGCAGCCCGTAATCACAGTGGGTATGGTAACTGTATATGTTCCGGTGGCGTTGGCAAAAGTGCCGTTAGCCAACGTGTAGGTACCACCCGGACAAATATCAGCCTGAACCGTGGTTGTCAAGATAGGGTTTACCGTGAGGTTCACCGTAAACGTACTATCGCAACCATTTACCGCCGTATAGGGGAATGTGTATGTACCTGCCTGGTTTTGGGTAGTTCCGTCAGGCATGGTGTAGGATTGGTTAGCGCAAATCACCGGATTGAGTACCGTGGTGAATACCGGCTTCACGGTAAGCTGGGTGACAAATGTACTGTCGCAGCCGTTGGCAGCCGTAAACGTGGTGGTATATGTTCCCGCCGTATTGACCGAAGTGCCATTAGGCAATGTGTACGTTTGATTTGCGCAAATAACCGCATTTACGTTAAAGGACAAGGCGGGAAGGACGGTCAGGTTTGCCGTAACCGTACTGTCGCATCCTGAAATCGTAGGTACAGTACGGATGTATGTACCCGCCGCCGTCACAGAAGAGCCGTCTGCCAATGTGTATGATTCATTTGAACAGATAACGGGGTTTACCGTAGTGTTGAACGTCGGATTTACGGTTAGGTTTACGATAACGATACTGTCGCATCCGAAAACCGTAGTCAACGTGTCTTGATAAATACCTGTTTGGTTCACTATCTGACCCAACGGGAGTGTATACGTCTGGTTGTTACAAATTTGCGGATTCAGGGTAATCGCGAATGTGGGATTAACCGTTACGAAAACTGAATCAAAACCGGGGCAGGCACCGGGTGGAGTAACTACAACGGAGTAGATGCCCGTTTGCGTAGGACTGATACTTTGTGTAGTGGCTCCGTTGTTCCATTGGAAACCATAGTTAAATTGTTTTCCGCTGAACGTAACCATATCATAACGTACTGTGCCGTTTACCGTATAGGGTGAAGTTACCCCTGTATATTGCCCTGTAGAACCATCAAATGCACTTACTACACGAACACCTAAATTCGGGTTGTTGTTGGTAGCGGGGAAGGCGGTCAAATCAACCGTTTGGTCATTAGCAAATACGTTATTGACGGAATACGAGAACGTATCCACGTTGAACCAAGGTGAAAGCCCGTTAGTCACATCCGGATTGTACTGAACCACGTAAGTATTGGCAGCACTTCCTGATTGACGGATATCAAAATCAAATACGATGTCCTTAAATCCGGCAGTACTTACATTGAACTGCACGCCCGCCGTTTGGGCATTGGTGCCTTGGGCAGGATAGTTAGTGGTGTTCCAGGCTCGATCAACCACTGTGGCCGTGTCGGAGGACCCTGCACCGGATGCAAATGTAGCCGTAGTTCCACCAACCAAAGAAGCTGAACCGCTGCCGATGTTTGGCACGGTAGAATCAGCATTAAAGTTCCACTGGGTAAGCACTTGCAAAGGACCTGCTGCAAGTCCTGTCACACTGAGGGTAAGCGGATCTCCCTGGCAGATGGTAATTGGCCCGGCGGGAGAAATAGATACAGGTAACGTCGGAAGCGCGAATACGGTAATGGTGTCCGTATTGGAGCAGCCATTTGCATCGGTTCCGGTTGCTGTATATACCGTTGTGTCCGTGGGAGCGTTAAACGGAACACCATTGGTTACTCCATTGCTCCATGCATACGTATTGGCTCCCGTAGCTGAAAGCGTTATCGGAGCCAGAGGACAAACCTCAAAGGCAACTCCCGCATCAACAACAGGAAGAGGGTTAACTGTAACGGTAACAGGCACGCGACTGCTTACACAACTTACCGAATTTGATTGGGCATAAAAAGTAAATGTTCCGGAGGTGTCTGTGTCAGGCAGCAGAGTGGAGCCCACCGTTTGAAACGGAGAACCATTGCCTAACTGAGAACCGGCAGTAGGCGCATTCCACCATGTCAGTGTGGTTGGCGGAAAGGTATAGTTTACAACAAGCTTAGCCTCACCGAATGTGGCATCATCTACTCCAGAGTCGTTGAAACTTTCTGATATGGTCAGAGTTACTAAACCCCCGGAAACCGGAGGATTGGGAACATTAATAGAGGGGTCTGGGGTAATCAAACCTCCGCTGGCCAAGGTCGAAATTTGAGTTGTCGGCAACGTGGTGGCTCCTGAAAGTTGAACTCTGATTTCACTTCTCCAGGAACCATTGATCGCGTTCACATTGGTCAACACCAATTGGGTACTTGTAATCGTAGCGCCGGCAGGAACGGCAGGAATAGTTGCGTTAAGCACAACCGGAGCATTTCCTGAGGAAATGATATTTGTACCAAACACGGTCTGAACAGATCCAGGACCCGGGGTACTTCCGGTAATTTGTGCAGAAGTTGCTCCTGCACAAACGGCTATGTTTGAACCTACGGTGGGGGCACCTGGAACGAACGTGTCAATTACAATCGATACTCCATTCGTGTTTGACCAACAGTTTGATGAAGCATCGAAGGCTGCTACATAATAGGTACCCGAAGAGTTAACAACGTAAGGTGTAGATGCGTTCAACGCAGTACTTGTTCCTCCATTGACCGTTCCTTGCCAATAAAAGGTGACACTTGGGTTAGTTGGAGCCGGCACCGTAATATTCGTAGTCAGACACGCCGGTGAAGCATCTGCCACGGGTGATGGAGGCAGTGGGGCAACAGGTACGTTATTAATAACAACGGAAGCCGCTCCGGCACTCCAAAGGTTGGTTGCCGTATTTTTTGCTTTTACAAAGTACGTACCATTGGTAAATACAACAATTGAATCTCCTACGAATGGATTTGCGATTGACGTATCTGCCGCAGAAGATTGCAAATAGTAAATGACATTGGTGGGCGCTGCCGGTGAGGCAAACAGAACGGTTCCTCCTGTACAGCTGGGTGTAATTGCTGTTTGTGTGAGCGATACGGGAGTTGCCGGACGGTTGGCGAACTCATCGGCTCCCATATCGGGGGTGGCCCCGCGCAATTGACCGTCAATATCATCCGTAACCTGAGCAATCGGTGTTCCCAGGTCAATCAGGGAAATATTGGAAGCGGCCGGCAAATGCAAGTCGGTACCTGACGTAAATACGGGAGCGATGTTTACCGAGTTGGCATCTTGCCCCGTAGCGGTTTGCCAATCAGCCAACGTGGCGCGGGCAGAGCCCAAGAATCCGATGCTACCGGTGGATACATAATCGTTAAAGTTGATTGCGGTAAACACTGTATTGGGCACTGGGCTATAAACCGCATAACGCGTTCCTGTAGTTTGGCCGTTTACAAAGATGTTGTTGCGAATGTCTAGACTTGACACCCCGGCACCTACATAGAGAGCAGATGTGTTGGCTGCAATAGTCTGGTTGGTCAATAAATTTACTGTATTAAAATAAATATTATATCCTGAACCTGAAGTTAAATAAATTCCGTGGCCGTTATCCGTCCAATTTCCAGCCCATCCATAGCCGGCCACATCTGATATAAAGTTATTTGAAATGGTTAAGCCAATGTTAGTCGAGGAAGAAGACAGTAAAATTCCACTTGCGGCATAACCATCAACATTGGTATTTTTTATATCGGTAATATTGTTTCTGGTTACAACACCTCCGTTCTGTGCTCCACCTAAGAAAATGCCCGCTGCGTTGTTATCGTTATTTGTTCGCACAATACCCGATATCATATTATCACGAATAACCACGTTTGACTGCTGGAAAACGCCTATACCCCTTTGTCCGATTTTTTCAGTAGCCACGGAAGAACCAATGGTGTTTTTTTCAATCAACGTTCCTGTTTCATTACCTGTTGGTCCTACAACGGCAATGCCATATTGAGCCCTGCGCAGTGTATTGTTAACAAACGAGTTATTGTTGTTTTGGGCTTCGGCAACCCCGCCGGCAGTGGTGCCTGAGCTCAAAATGACACTAAGCGTAGAACCCGTAGCCTGACCAAGGCCTATTATGTTCTTAATGGTATTGTTTGTTGCTCCGTTACCGGCTGCAGGACTTACCAACCAAATTACGGAAGATGTGGTTCCGGTATTTGTATTGCTGAACGTTAAGTCTGTAGTTGTGCCGCCACTGTTTGATCCGTCAATCGTAACAAAGTCGGCACCAAATAAACGGATGATGGCGGAAGCGGAAGAACCGGTGATTATCGGAGAAACTCCCGTTGCCGGGCGGATGGTAAGTGTGTTTACCGCGCTGGCAAAAGCATTGCTATTAATGGAAATAGGGAATGTTTCCGTCGGATAAGTCGCATCGGTAAGCGAAAACACCACCGGGCCTGAGAGGCAGGAGTTATTGTAGGCATTAACCGCCGCGGTAAGGGTAGTGTAATTTCCACCCACCCCGACGGTGTATGTACCATTCAGTGTGTTGGAGATGGTGTAATTGAGCGGAGCCGAAGGATGCGTGGCCACCGTATTTACATCCGTCGCTACAACTCCGGGAGCATTGGAAGTTATGTTAGGCGTGCCGGCCGCATCTTGGGCAATCAAATAGTATTTCACCGTGTCACCTACGGCTAACCCGCTCATATCGGAGGCAATTATGTTAAAATTCCAGGAACCATTGGTGGCCGAACCTGAAGCGAGCGTGCCCGCGGAGGAAAACCAGCTGCCCATATTTTTACGGTAGTATACCCTCGGTACCAAGGATCCTGTGGTGGGTACTCCGGAGGCATCTAAAATGGTTGCGGACAGCGTACGATCTCCCGTGGAGCAGGTAAACGTGAGCGGTGTGTAGTTTATAATCGGAACGGCCAAATCAGATAGGGTATATTCGCCCTCGAAAGCTCCAACGTCGGGAAGCGGAGCAGTTCCTATATAACCCAAATTTCCCGCACGTATCGTATTTGCAAAGTCATCTGTAATTCCAGGAACGTTTGACGCGCCACTTTCAACCTGTGTGGCAACGGACGGGTTTATTTTGAGAAAGTCCGTGGACGACCCGGTTAAACTCAAAAAAGGAACATCCTCTGTACTGGAGACGGCTTCGCGTGGCGATACCAAGGACTTATATGCTGCCAACGTTTGTACGCTGTTGGTTCCATCAAAGAATAATAATCTGGAAGTCGAGGGGACACCGGCATAGTATAGGTTATTGTTCGATGTGCCTACAAAGTTGGTTAATGTGGAGGAGCTTCTTCTGTATGCAGAAGTAATTCCCGTTCCGCTAGGAACAGACTTGTTTACGAAAATGTTGTTTCTTAAATCCAGCGCTGCTGTTGCTGCTGTCGAGCTGCTTGTATGAAAAATGGCAGAAGTACTGAAATTCGCACCCGTAGAACTTGCATTCAGATGCACCGTGTTGAAATACAAATTTATGTTTGCCGTGCTTGAAGAAGTAATGCTGAAGCCACGCACCGCATCTGTAGTTAATGATGTGATAGGGGCGGTAAGATTACCGATAACATTGTTAGCTACAATGAGGGGTGAAGCGGCTCCGGTTATTGAAATTCCAATGACTGAACCACCTGCATTATTGGCTTGAAGTCCAAAAATTTTGTTTTTTATGATGCTACCTGTTCCAGGCCCTCCGTAATTGATTCCGGTTACCACCGAAGCTCCCGTGGAGTTGAGATTTGAGATGGTATTATTGGTGAAATCACCAGAAGTACCGTTACCTCCTCTGTTTATACCCGTAATTGTCCCGCCGCCTGTTATATTCGAAATGGTATTGCCTGAGGCATTGTTTATTCCAAAGTTCAGGTTCAGGGCTGTTATGGCTGAAGTTCCGCCGGTGATATTGGAAAATGTATTGTTGTTAATATTTTTAGTGGGCGTTCCGCCATCGGTATTTGACCATCCGGCAATTGTTGTTGCTCCCGTAACGGTTACATTTGAAAAGTTGTTGTTGTTGTTGTTAACTTGGCTTCCCGCAACAGAGCTGGCGTTTGAGGTGAAAAAGGTTACCGTGCCACCCGCACCTGTTTTATTAAAAGCTGTTACGATGGCATTCCCATTGATGTTGTAAACACTTGACGCCAAAGGAGCTGTAACACTATTAGAAATAAAAGTCACTGAACCCGTGTTATTCACGGTAAGGTTGGTAAACGTATTGTTGTTGATATTGACATTCAACGCCGGCATGGCCTGTAAAATAAAGGTAATGGCGCCCGATGCCGTTACCGTATGAGTTGTGGTGTTAAAGTCGTTGTTATTGATGTTTATGGTGGAGCTGTTGTTAAGGGTAGTACTCTCCACGTTTATTCCCTGGATTAAGCCTGCAGCGACACCGCTGCGCAGCGAAATGGAATTGTTACTGATATTGGCCGTAAGTGTGCCGGTTGGGGCAAAATTAAAAGCCGGAACAAATACCCCTCGCAGAGTACCTGCAGTAGTTCCGCCATTCGAACTTTGTATTGTATTATGTGAGATATCGTAGTTTTTTGTATTTCGCACCAGAATACCGTTTACGGTGCCGGATACATTGGCATAACTTGAAAATGTACCCGTTGTCCCGAAATTGGTAATTGAATTACCATTGCCAATGCCTCCAATCACAAGCAGGTCATTATGGTCGGCAGCTGCCGTTGGGCCTACTACAACGATTCCGATATTCACGTTCGAAATAGCATTTCCTAAAACCCTTAAACCGCTATTTCCCCCTGCTGCTCCCGTGGCTGTTGCAGTGGTAGTTACTACCGTAGGTGAATGAGTAGAGTTACTGTAAATGCCAAAGGTGTTTTGGTATGTTCGGTTAAGGGTAATCGTACAATTCTTAATCGTATTATTCTGAGCGCCATCTGTGGTTGTGGCGTACAACAACGCCACTCCCCACTCGGTCATATTATTTGTTGTAGCGTTAGTGGTGGTGTTTGCTGCATTTTCCTGAAGGGTGAGTCCATCAATCGTAACGAAATCGGCACCTATCAATTTAATAATTGCATCATTCAAATTACCTGATGTCTGTCCGGCCGGAGCTGTAATGGTTGGATTTACACCGACACCACTCTTTTGGATTACGATTGGATTCGCCGCAGATCCCGTAAGGGTTGTAATGGTATATCCGCCTGCAGGAGCCGTTTCCGTGTGGCCTGCCGAAATATCGATAATTACTCCTCCCGCACCGACGCCCTGTGTATTTAAGTCGGCCAACGCCGCAGCGATTGTGGGGTAACTACCGGGAACGGTATAGGTTCCCGACAGCTGGGCCGATAATTTGCCGCCAACCGTCAACATCAAAAACAGTAAGCTTACATAGCTTAGCTTTCCGAATGATACTTGTTTTTTCATACTATTTCTGTTAAATAAATCAAAAGATGTGTTCTGATTATACTCGATTAATTTGGCAAAACTATCACTCTATCTTTAGATTTCAAAATTTTTTAACAAATGCCTTCATTTCTGACCTTCCTTCAAATTTTCTCACCTTTGTCCCATGAAGTTCCTCATCGCCTGTTTAGGAAACATCGGGGCCGAGTACGAACACACTAGGCACAACGTGGGTTTTGACGTGGCCGATTTTCTGGTCAGGAAACACGACACGGCATTCTCCGTAGACAGGCATGCCTATCGGGCTGAATTCAAACTGAAAGGAAAAACCTTCGTAGTGATAAAACCCGTCACCTACATGAACTTGAGCGGAAAAGCCATCCGCCATCACCTCCAACAGGAGAAAATAACGCCGTCTCAGCTCCTCGTCATCACCGACGATATTGCCCTGCCCACGGGGAAGATACGCCTGCGCCCGAAAGGATCCGACGGTGGCCACAACGGACTGAAGTCCATCAACGAACACCTGCTCACGTCAGACTATCCGCGCCTGCGCATCGGGGTGGGTAACGATTTTCCCAAAGGCAAACAGGCCGAATACGTGCTGGGAAAATGGAAGCCCGACGAAGAGCCCCTCATAGCCGCAGCCATAGAACAGGCCGCACTGGCGGTGGAAGAATTTGGCCTCGCCGGACTGGAACAGGCCATGAATAAGTTTAATAAGTGAGAGCCAAGAG
>CAYYRB010000007.1:0-2952 GCA_964473995.1 uncultured Candidatus Competibacteraceae bacterium
CTTGGCGCCCAAATCCATTCAGCGAGTTACTCAAGCCCGACCTGGCAGCACCGGAACATACTGTGCCCGTGTGTATTCAGGTAGCGTTATAGGCATTGTTGCCAACGGAAATATGACTTTAGGCCAGGTAAATGCAGGAAGCACAACTGCTTCAAATCCTGCTAACCACAACATTTCACGTACGGCCAATACCAACTTTTCCGAAGCACTAAATGCCTACCCGGATAGCATCGTATTTTGGGCAAAATACAACAATGCCAGCACGAACAGTTTGGCCAGGATGAGTTCAACCATACACGGAGCTTATGACTACCGAGATCCCTCTACATCCGATGTCAATGCGCCTTTGTATGTTGTTGCCACGGCTATTTTGAATTTTCCCAGAACGAATGGCAACTGGGTTCGTTTTTCAGTGCCTTTTACTTACAGCGGTCCATGGACTTCACCCAGCTTTATTTTAACCACCTTTACATCGAACAACACACCAGGCGGCGGCGCAGCAAGTGACGAGGTTTTTATAGATGACGTGCAATTAATTTACGTACCCCGCACCACCACGGTTACCACCATTTCTCCGCTCAGCTACCAAGTTTCCGCCACACAGGGAGCGTCCATCTCCATTCCCTTCACCAAAACGGGAATCTTTGAATTTGCCAACGTGTTCACTGCCCAATTGTCCGACGCCGGAGGTTCATTCAGCAATCCGGTTACGTTGGGCACACTCACATCCAACAATGCAGGCACCATCAACGGTACCATTCCCGCAGGTACGGCAAGCGGCACCGGTTATCGCGTACGGGTAATCGCCTCTTCGCCCAATACCACCTCCAACGTCAGCCAAAACGACATTTCCATCACGCTCGTTTCCAATCAGATTGCCCCTGCGGCCAACCAGCTCATCGGAGCGAATACCAACGGGACTCAGCTCAGCGTAACAGAGAATATAACCGCTACTTCGCGCGCCTGGAAGTTTTCCACCACGGCGGGAGGTCCTTACACCGCCTTTAATCCGTCAGAAACAGGCACAAGCTACACGCCGAATTTTGCCACAGCCGGAACATATTATGTGGTTTGTGAAAGTACATTTGGAAGCCTGACGGCATTAAGCAACGAGGTACAGATTCAGGTAGTGCAAAGCAGCATCAGCCCCGCCGGTACACAAAGTCTTTTAATAAATGTACCAGGGAACAACCTTACCGTTACGGAAACTCCCGCAGGAACGGCCCGGGAATGGTTATTCGCCACCACTTCAGGAGGCCCATACCAGTCCTTTTCACCACAACAAACAGGCACCTCATATCAGCCTCTTTTCAATACGGCAGGTACGTATTACGTCATTTGCCGGAGCACCATCAGCGGCATTCAGGTAAACAGCAACGAGGTGATCATCTCCGTGGGCAATGCCAGTCTCACCACGGGAACAATCTCCGGTTCTCCGTTTCAATTCAGCGCATCGGCACCCAATGCCAACATATCTGTGCCTTACACGGTAAGTGCACCTCTGAATGCCGGAAACGTATTTACCGCTCAATTATCCGATGCCACGGGATCTTTTGCTAATGCGACGACTCTGGGTACGGTTACTTCCAATACCAGCGGAACAATTTCCACGACCATTCCGGCATCCACACCGGCAGGCACCGGCTACCGGATTCGGGTAATTTCTTCCAATCCGATCATTCTCGGCTCAGACAACGGCACAGGCCTCACGGTAGATCAGTTTTCTAACACCGTGGCTCCGGCAACTCCGCAGACTTTTGTGTATAACCAGCCGGGTACAACGGTATCCGTTTCGGAAAGTCAGAATGCCAACGGCCGTGAGTGGCGGATTTCAAGCACTTCGGGAGGTCCTTACACAGCCGTTACACCGGCTGCTACGGGAGCAACTTATACTCCTGCTGTAAGTTCACCAGGCACCTATTATCTGGTATGTGCTTCCATCAATCAATATGGAGATGAGGTTGTCAGCAATGAAATTGTGCTGAATGCGCAAAACGGAACCACACTCACCACTTCTGCCGTTACGCAGAACGAATTCTTCGTGTCGCCCTCAGCTAATGTGACAACACCGGTAAATTTCACAACAAATATTATTTTCGGTTCGGGCAACGTGTTCACCGCAGAATTGTCAGATGCAACGGGCAGCTTTGCCAATCCTACGTCCATCGGTACGCTTACCTCACAAACTCCGGGTACCATTACGGCCACGATTCCCAATGTGATTTTTGACGGAAATGGATATCGCATACGGGTTAAGTCCAGCGATCCCGCAATTAACGGTACCGATAACGGAAGCAACCTGACCATTACCAATTTTGCCGCTTCCCTTTCCAATACAGATACCGTCTCCGTGGCCCAGAATGTGGCCGTACCTTCGGTAACCGCCAACAGTACACATCCCGGTGTAAATGTGGAATGGAAATTCCGCACGAGTATCGTCAGCGGCTATTTCTCCTTCACTCCGCCCATTACCGGAAACACCTTCAACCATACTTTCCCCAACGCGAACAATTACCAGGTAGTGGCGCAGGTGGTAAACCAATGGAACGATACGCTGGTAACCGATGCCAAAGTGTACAGCGTGTACAGCACATTCGGAGTAAATGATCCAAACCTTACTCCGGCTGTCTGCCATTGGAATGACGGTTCCCTTTTCATCGGACTGGAAAACACCCAATTTAATCAGCCCCAAGTGGAAATCATCAACATGACGGGTCAAGTTATTTTCCAAACCCGCATCAACGGAGCGGGAACGCATCAACTCCCCTTTTCACCGGCAGCAGGAGTTTATACCCTCCGACTGAGTGAAGGAGAAAACACCTTCATGCGCAAACTGCAGATGGGACGTTAATTTCGTTTTGATTTTTCAACACCGGCTCATGAAACCGAGAGGATTTCTGAGCCGGTTTTTTATTGGAATGATTTTGACCGAATATTGGTTGGTAATGGGTA
>CAYYRB010000007.1:3052-5504 GCA_964473995.1 uncultured Candidatus Competibacteraceae bacterium
ACAACCCTACTTTCCTCCACCCAGCCTCAGGCTGTTCAGCACCACCGAAACCGAGCTTGCCGCCATGGCAGCGCCTGCCAACATCGGATTCAAGAGAAATCCAAAGGTTGGATACAACACACCCGCAGCAACCGGAATAGCCAACACATTATAAAAAAAAGCCCAAAACAAATTTTGCCTGATTACGGCCACAGCCTGGCGAGAAATACGGATGAACTCAGGAATGGCGCGCAGATCTGACCCCAAAAGCGTTACCTGAGCCACGTCAGTAGCAATATCGGAACCTTTGGCCATGGCTATACTCAAATCGGCAGAAGCCAGAGCCACGCTGTCGTTTATTCCGTCACCCACCATCGCTACTGTTTTTCCCTCGGCGCGAAGTTTTTGAATTACCCCTTCTTTATCCATTGGAAGCATCCCGCCCATGGCGTGCCAAATACCCAGTTTACCTGCCACGGACTGAACCGAGGAAACTCGGTCGCCGGAAAGCACATACACGTCAATTCCATCGGCTTGTAATTCGCCAACCGCTGCAGATGCAGATGGTTTTACCGGGTCAGAGACAAGAAGTCGACCTATTACGCGATTGGCGCAGGCCAAATAAACCAAGGTGCCCGTGTATCGTTCGAAAATCTCATTTCCCCTACTCTCCAAAATACCGTGTTCGTTCAGAAAATCTTCATTACCGATTAAAAAAAGTTGACCATTATATTCCGCCTTAACACCCCTTCCCGGCACAGAAACAAATGAACCCAAAACAACTTCGTTTCCTGATACAAATGGCTTTAAATAATCGGAAACTGCCGCAGCCAACGGATGAGATGACAGAAGTTCCATGCGGTAAAATACAGTGAGCAAATCGGACGATAGCGAAGAATCTATCTCAGCAAAGGTTACGGAAGGTTTACCTTCGGTGAGCGTTCCCGTTTTATCAAATATCAGAACATCTATTTTCTTTCCTATTTCCAAAGCCTGGGCGTCTTTCACCAAAATCTGCCGTCTTGCAGCCTTCCCTATTCCGGTAATAAGCCCAGTGGGTGTAGCTAATCCGAGAGCACAGGGACAAGAGATTACCATAACAGAAACGGAGGCCGTGAGCGCGAGAGGAAATGAGTCAATACCCCCGAAAATCAGCCACAAAAAAAACGTAAGTAAACTGATACCTAAAACCACCGGCACAAAGACAGCCGAAATCCGATCGGCTAATTTTTGCACGGGTGCCTGCGTACCTTGAGCCTCCCTAACCTGACGGATTATTTTTCCCAAAAGGGATTCCTTTCCGGAGGCGCGTGTCTCTATCAATAAACTTCCGTTTTGATTCAACGTGCCTGCGTACACAATATCTCCCACTTTTTTTTCAGAGGACAGGGGTTCGCCGTTCAACGAACTTTCATCCACAAGCGATTGGCCATCACGAACCGATCCATCCACAGGAATCATTTCGCCGGGTTTTACAATCACGGTATCACCCGTCATCACGGCGTTCAAGGAAATCTCCTTTTCTGAGCCGTTTATAAGGATTCTTAACGTATCAGGCTGCATACCCTTCAACTTTTTAAGTGCGTCGGAGGTACGATTTACGGCCCTTTCCTCAAGCCATTTCCCAAAAGAGATAAAGACGATTATCCAAGCGGAGGACTCAAAATATACGTGACCATGTTTGCCCCCTTCGTGAATGACATGGGGAAAAAGCAGATAAAAAAGGCTGTACAAAAAAGAAATTCCCGTACTCAGCGCAACCAAAGTATCCATGTTGGCGCGAAAGTGAGAGGCCTGTTTGAAGGCACGGAAAAAAAATCCCCTACCGGAAAACACCAAAATCAACAAGGTGAGCAGAGCCGAAATCCACATTCCGGGCACCCAATCCATCAAAAACATTCCAAACAGAGCCACCGGCAAAGCCAAAACAAATGCAATCAGGGTTTCCCGACTCCGTTTTCGAAAACTGCGCCTTCGGTCTTCGTCGGCATCCTCGTCAGGCTCTTCCGAATCAATCACGAGCTCATAACCCATGGAATCTACCCATTTTTTCAGTTGCCCTGAATCGGTCTGCGAACTGTCAAATTCAATCCAGGCAATATGATCGGCAATATTTACGCGCACATCCTTCACTCCGGGAGCATGTTTAAGGCTTCCCTGAATACCTGCGGCACAACCAGCGCAGGTCATTCCCCTGACGGGAAAGCGTTTGGAGACAATCATTATTTAGTTTTTTTGAAATTAGATACGTGGTTGATTTTCCAGTTCACGATTTACCACTTTTAAATGTACGAAAATTATAGGTAAACGTAATCATGTAATAACGGTTCAACACGACAGTGCGCATATCCTCGGTATATATATCAGTGATATTCCGATTGATGCTGTTGTTTTGATTGAGAATATCGAATACGGAAAATTTAATTTCCGCCTCCCTTTTTTTCAGGAATTTCTTGGCCAAACCCATATTCCA
>CAYYRB010000007.1:5604-60449 GCA_964473995.1 uncultured Candidatus Competibacteraceae bacterium
ATTTAATTTCCGCCTCCCTTTTTTTCAGGAATTTCTTGGCCAAACCCATATTCCAAAGAAAGAAATTTTGATTAAACCCTTGGGATAAACCCGTAAAATATTGGTGTGTCAAATCACCCGTTATAACAATTCCTTTCCAGACGTCCCAGTAGATTTTTGCGCGAGAAGTCTGGTTGATAAAATTAGAATTCAAATTGCGTTGCAATGTATTGGAAACATAAGTCATGTTGGTAGTGGAACTGACGGTAAAATCAATATTCTTGCTGATGTTACTGCTGAGACTTATTCCTATGTTTCCGGAAGGAGAATGAGAATAGTTCAAATTGTCATTTATAAGCCCCGGAGTGCGCGTGTAATTGACTCCAGCATTCACATTCAGGTTACACTTTATTTTGTTGATCGGAAATCCGTAGTTAACGAAAGAACGTAAATTCACGTAACCTTGCAAATTGACAGGACGGCTGATCTGAGAACCCTTGCGAAGAAACACTTCATTATAAACCAACGTATCGGAGGAGGCAATTAACGTAGAGTTGGCCGCATAATTCGAAATGATCTGCGCATTCAGCATGGCAAAAAATACATGCGACTTAGCCGTATTGGTGGCGTTATAACGTACCGTGAGAAATTGTGAAAAATCCTGCTTCAATTGGGGATTTCCAGTTGATAAAAGAATCGGATTCGCATTATTGACGACTTCCTGAAAACGATCCACTGCCGGAATGTTATTTGATGCCCGGTAACGGATTGTTATATTTTTCTGCTCGGTAAATTTATATCGAAAAAAAAGCGACGGTAAAACCGAATGAAACTGCCGGGAAAACTGACCTGGCTCACGTATAAAATCACGGTTCTGCAGTATGGCCCACTGATAGGAAGCATTCACCGAAAGAATGGTTTTTTTATCATTAAAACGATATCCGAATCCTGCTCCCTGGGTATGGTATTGCGAAGAAAAGGTGTTGCTCAGTAGGGAATCGAGCCGGGTGTAATCCTTATCTGCCGGATTATACCGAAAAGTGGAACGGTCGGCATAACTCTGACGGAAATTTCCCGAGTAATTGGCATTAAGGCTGTGTCCCTTAGCAATCGACTCATTGAACACCAAACGCCCACCCACGTTGTATCCGTCGCCAAATAAATTCCCCTGCTGATCCAGCGAATCAGCGAGCAGGGTATCACCAAAAAAACGGTTTTGTGAAAACAAGGCATTATTACCGGAATTGCGGTTATACCCGTTGGTTGCCGTTATAGAAAAAGTTCTTCCCGGCTTTTTAAAGCGATGCCGATAGGTCAACTCGTTCGAAAAATTAACCGCCCACAAATCAGATACGAAATCACTGCGGGTATCATTCCTGAGCAAAGATCCATTTCGGGTTTCTCCTGAAAAAACACTCGTTCCATTATTGATCTGAGCACTCAGGCGCGGACTTATGACCAATACGTTAAATGAGTCCACTTCATATTCAAGACGGAAATTGAAACGATGATTCATATTCTGAGATCCGTTGTCTGAATCTTCCCTATAAACATTGCCTGAGTCAGCGCTCTGCAAAAAATTACGCACCATATCTTGCCTGGCATCCGTATTTCCCCAATTAAAAAAATAACTGCCCGTCACTTTTATTTTCTTGCCCCATTTATCGGAATAATTGACACCTGCCGCCCGTGTATCGGTAATGCCGTTGCGCGTATTCACCAAGAAATCGGCGCCGTCATTCCCCATGGAGCTACCTCGGCTTCCGCCACTACCTCCTCCCTGACGCCTTCCGCCACCACCCGAAAAACCGCCTGATGAAGAGGTCATTACCCCCGTCAGGTCTTCGGGAGAGAAATTTTGTTTATTGATGTTATTCACCTGTGTAATTACGGTTATTCGCCGGTCACCATCGAAATAATTGAGGTTACCGCCCACATCAAAACGGTTTTTGTACCCATAACCGGCATAAACCCTTCCGAATAAACCATCGCGTGTGTCCTGTTTGGTCACGATATTGATGGTTTTTTGGATATTCCCGTCGTCTACCCCGCTGAAGCGAGCCTGATCACTGAGCTGATCGAATACCTGTACCTTTTCAATGATATCGGCAGGCAAATTTTTGAGCGCTGCATTGATATCGTTTCCGAAAAAGGGTTTTCCATCGACCAAAATCTGCTTCACATCCTCGCCTTGCGCCTGCACTTTTCCATTCTCGGTGGTGATGCCGGGCATTTTATTCACTAAATCTTCTGCCTGGGCATCGGGATTCGTTTTGAATGCGGCCGCATTGAACGAAGTTGTATCGCCATTTTGAACCGATTGAACGACCTGCCCTTCCACCTGAACGGCATTAAGCGTTTTATCTTGAGCCGACAGCTTAAGTATGCCCAAATCGAAACCTGTTTCACTTACTTTTATTTTCTTTTTGAAAGTTTTGTAACCCAAAAACGAAATTTTTAACCGGTAATTCCCAAGCTGATTCACTTTTACTGAAAATCGTCCGTCTGCATCGGTCACACCCCCTATCACCGATGAATCAGCAAAAAAAAGCATGGTCACGTTTGCCGCCGGCAGAGGAGCTGATGAAAGGGAATCCACCACCGTACCCCGCACAACAAATTCATTTTGCGCTTGAAGAGGTGCCAAAATACACCCTAAAAAAAGAAGAGGTAGAACGTATTTTATAACAGATCTTACGAGCTGCTTTTTTCTTTTTTGACTATGCACGTGGGTATATTTATTATTTTTCATGAACACCTGATATTTGGCAAATGAACCCCTCAGGGCTTCACTAACTTTTTCATCATCAGCGTTTTACCCGCCATTTCCATAGATACGGAATAGATTCCCGAACTCAGTGTATTGGTATTAAACGTGAGTATATTCTTTCCCTTTTGGCAATTCCTTTCCAGTATCACATCAACCAGCCTACCGTTAATATCCATCAGTACAAAGCGGACTTCACCCGACTCGGGAATCTGAAAATCAATGTGCATCCACTGATCCGCCGGATTGGGAAAAACCTGCAAGTCGGCAAACGGGATATTTTCGTACTCATTTACATCTGCGTTATACGAACCGATTTTTACGGCATGGCAGCCATACGCATTCCCTTTACCGTAAATACCTTCCACCCAAACCACACCGGGCACCGACCAAAGTCGCTGAGATCCGCTGTAGTCACCCCAGCGCTGCTCTGTCTGCGAAAGACGGTCGATGTAGGTAAGTCCCTCCTTCAGCGGCAGAACATCCGAATGGGAGGAACCGTCATAATACAAGGCCGAAAAACCGGGAAACCGGTTAGGCCCGGAATGGTTGAACGAAATAAGGGAGGCATGCCCGCCGATTCCCGGTTCCACATAAGTAATATTGGGATAACCGAAATCCAAAGAATCTATGCTGATTAACGTACCCGAAACGGAATAATTCCCTGACCCTAATCCGGTTATTTTTCCATGATAAATGGCGGCATTCCCATTCAACGTATCTACGGAATTGGAGACGAATTGTATTTCATCACCTTCCAGAAAAGCGCCAAGTACCCGGCCATCGTTTGTAGCCAAGGTTTTTGAGGTATTTTTTTGACGTCCGCTGGGAGCCGCACCATACGGTAAATCCGAAAGAGCGTGCGTAATGGACAACGAACACGCGGGCGACCCGATTTCACCATTGATTTTCACGATGAAAATACTGTCGTTTTGTACCGCAAAATTCCGATTCGACAAAAACAGCTGTTCCGGACCTTTGAGAGAACCTCCACCCTTTACCGGATGCAGATTTCGAATGGGCCTTCCCACGTAATCAATATCGGACCACAGATTCATCAAGAGCGAATCGCCTGAATACCCTGAAGCTTTGTTTATTTGGTAGATGATGGTTTGGCTGAATCCCGTCTGCCAGCTGGAGTTATAACGCAGTTGATTACCGGTTAGGAAAAATTCATTTTCGGTAATGGCTATGGCCGGATAATCGAACCAGGTAGAGTCGGCAAAAGGATTGCCGGAAAGTTTGTACAGATTCCACTCCCCCGCGGGATCAGCTGTTTGACTGAAAGCCAAGACCAAATTACTGTATTGGTTGGTTCCGCTTAATACAACCGCAATAAACCGATTGGAGAGAGGATCAAACATCACCTTCGGATCAAAGCGGTATCCGTTTATGGTACTCAAGCCCAATCCATTCGTGAATCCCGAAAGACTTTTGTTGTAAAGCAGAGAACCCGAATCGGCCTGATAAACATAAATGCTGGAGTTGATGACGGAGGTAAGCCGTCCTGAATCGGACACGGCGAGATAATTGTCAGGTGGAATACCCGTCCCGCCGTGAACATCATATGCCGCCATGACCTGAGGCACCGGAACCAAGGATTTTTCATACGCCTTACCCGCTTTTCTAGGATAGCGGGCGGCAGATTCTATTTTGATTGTTTTCAGCAGAACTTTGTCAGAATTCCCCCCGGGGAATGGAGCCTCATCTAAATAAACGGAGGCCATGTAATCATCAGGCACATCAGCCAATTTTACCTGACCTGAAAGTGCAACCCTTTGGTAAACTGCCGCAGGGGTTTGAGCCCGAAGCTCAATGACGGAAAAAAGCAGAAAGAGCGCTGAAAAATAACTTCTCATGAAACGAAGGTACGATTTCAATGAAAAGTATCAAAGAAGGAAGATAGACATCAATTATAAGACAGAAGCAGGTCAATGTATCTCAGACATTAGCCAGAGCGATCAGAACAATTGAAGAATCAAACAATAGGAACATCAGACCCCTACCCCACTATCCTTTCAACACGCTCAGGTATCTCGCCAGCCCTTCGGCCTCCGTTTCGGCAATCAGAAGAAAAAAGTCTGTTTTATCACCTGTGGTTTGACTCTTTTCCAAAGCCTCATAGTAGCGCAGACGGCTTCTGGCATCACCCTTCAAGTTGGCTATCACATAGCCATGCTTCAGAAGAAGAAGATTCATGAGAAGGCGTGAGGTACGGCCGTTTCCATCGATAAACGGGTGGATGGTGACCAGCCTTTCGTGCATTTCGGCAGCCAAAACCAAAGGATGCATACGGAAAGCATGCTCCTGATACCAAAAGAGAAAATCCTCCATCTGCTTGGGCACCAGGTAAGGCTGAGGAGGCACATGGGTGCTCCCCTGAATCAGCACCTGTACATGCCGGTATTTACCTGCCATGGAGGGGTCTATCCCTCGAAGAACAAGGTTGTGCAATGACAAAATTGCCCGCTCCGTGATGGGAGTGTCTTTTTCCACAAGTTGTTTCACAAACTCTACGGCATCTTTATGATTTATGGCCTCCAGATGCTCCCGCATGGATTTGCCTGAAATGGTCATGCCCTCATTAACCACCAAATCCGTTTCTCGGAGGGTGAGGGTATTGCCTTCAATCCGGTTGCTTTCGTAAGTGTATTCCAGCTCCAGGGCCTGGGCAACACGATGGCTGTCCTGATGGCGGAATTTATCCAACTCACCCTTAAGGCGGTCTATCTTTCTCAATAGCTTAGTTAGGCCTGCGCCATACTTAACTGCACCTGAAACTGATTTTCGGTAGCGAATTTCCTCCTCGGCCAATTTAAGCACGTCCATGGCCAACGGTTCGGCGTACAAGTCACGGACGATACCATCCTTCAGCCATTCTACCAAAAGCATATCGAAAGGAATTTCAAGAACCTGGGCCAGCTTTCCCAACTGAATACGGGTAGGTCTTCGGGAACCGCTTTCAAACTTACTCACTAAGGCTTGATCTACCCCTATGGCTTGTGCAAGTTCACGAATGAGCATCCCCTTGGCCTCACGGTGGATTTTAATTAGCGATTTCATTTTGCCATTTTTGTTCTTGACAAATTTAGTCATTTTTATAAAGAACACTACACCCGAAAAAAAATCAAAGAAATAAAAGAAAAAAGGGGATCTGGATTTTGGCAGGTTGCTTTATTTTTACAAAGCTGACAATAGACGAAAAGTAATAGGCATTTCGCATTGAGTATTTAGACAAAACAATAAATGGTAGCGGCTGGCAAAAATTTGGATTGTTAAGAATACATTTTAAAAACCACCAACAATTAAAGTCTAGGTCATCGGCTCTTGCTTCTTTGCTCTCGCATTTCGATTCCGAAATGGATCGTAGGGAAAGGAAACAAAATGACAGATAACAAAACGGAATCAAACAATCGAACATCAAAAACACCCCTTCCCCCTTACCTTTGCCCACATGAATTACCTGCAGGCAGAAAACATTTCCAAATCCTTCGGCGCCCGTCTCATTTTCGAAAATATATCCTTCGGTATTGAAAAAGGTCAAAAAATGGCCCTGATTGCGCCGAACGGAACCGGGAAAAGTACCCTTATGAAAATTTTGGCAGGTTTGGACACACCCGATTCGGGACGCGTTACAGCAAACAAAGCAGCCCGTATAGCCTATCTGCCTCAAGATCCGCCCATCTCCCCCGGGAAAACGGTTTGGGAAGCCATCTTTGAAACCGAACAGGAAAACATCCGCGTCATTCAGGAATATGAACAAGCCCTGGCATCAGACGATAAAGCAGCACTGGAAAGGGCACTCTCCCGCATGGAGGAACTGGGGGCCTGGGATATGGAACACAAAATTACCGAGGTACTCGGGCAACTGAAAATTTTCGACAAACAGGCCCTTACCGACTCCCTCTCCGGCGGACAGAAAAAACGCGTTGGATTGGCCAAAATATTGCTCTCCGAGCCCGACCTCCTCATCCTCGATGAACCCACGAACCATCTGGACATTGAGATGATTGAATGGTTGGAAAAAATACTGGCACCTGATCAGCTCACCCTGCTCATGGTTACGCACGACCGCTATTTTTTGGATGCCGTGTGCGATACGATTCTGGAAATGGACAATAATCGCCTGTATACCTACAAAGGAAATTTTGCGTATTTCTTGGAAAAGAAAACCGAACGGCACGAGGCGGAACAAAGCGAGCTCGAAAGCAACCTGAACGTGCTGCGCCGCGAAACGGAATGGATTCGGCAAACACCACAGGCCCGCACGGGCAAATCCAAATCGCGGATAGACGCCTACCGCCGCCTGAAAGACAAAACAACCGTGCGTAGGCAGGACCGCAAAATAGACCTGGAACCCGAGATGCAGCGAATGGGAGGTAAAATCGCGGAACTCCTGAAAGTGAGCAAACACTTTGGAGAAAAGCAAGTACTGAACGGATTTTCCTATTCCTTCAAAAAAGGAGAACGAATTGCCGTGGTGGGACGCAACGGCGCGGGTAAAAGTACGTTGCTCAACCTACTCACGGGAAAAACAGCACCCGACTCTGGAAAAGTAATCGTGGGTGAAACCATACAATTCGGCTACTACACGCAGGACGGCATACGGTTTAAAGAAGGAGAACGCGTCATAGAGCACGTGCGAAACATTGCCGAATATGCTGATTACGGAAAAAGTGGAAAACTCACCGCCGCGCAACTCCTTACCAAATTTGACTTTCCTCCTGACAGGCAATACACCCCGATTGAAAAGCTGAGCGGTGGCGAAAAACGCAGGTTGCATCTGCTTTCCTTGCTCATCGCGGCACCCAATTTTCTCATTCTCGATGAGCCCACAAACGATCTGGATATTTTAACCCTGAGTAAACTGGAAGATTTCCTGCTGCACTTTCCGGGCTGCCTCATCGTGGTAAGTCACGACCGCTATTTCATGGACAAAATCGCCGACCAGACGTTTGTATTTGAAGGAAACGGCGAGGTGCGTGTACATATCGGGAATTACACCGATTACCGTGCCGAAAAAGAGGCCGATGAAGCCGCCGGAAAAGAACAGGCAAAAACCCCAAAGACTGATGTAAAAAAAATCGAACTGCCTAAAAAGGAACGTATCGGAATGACTTTCAAAGAAAAGTACGAATACGAGCACATTGAAGCTGAAATTGCCGAATTGGAAAGCCGCAAGACCCAACTGGAAAAAGAGCTGCAACTATCCCTGACGGATGCGGAAAAATTGAGCCTCATTTCTGCGGAGCTGGGCTCCTTGATAAGTAAAATAGACGAACGCACGTTGCGCTGGATGGAGTTGGAGGAAAAAGCCGGAAAATAACGGTAACCTTATTGCAGCTTGGAGCGAAAAACCAACGTACGGCCTGCCGCCGAGGTGCGGTAAAACTCCAACCAGCGCCCCCCGTCGGCATATACATGAACCAACCCATACCCGTTGCCGGCAAAACCGAAATCCAAATACTTCTTGCGGACCACATGCGATATTTTGGAGGCCGAGCCGCTGGTAATGTAGTTAACACCTTTTTTACGGATAAGCTGCAAAGAATGGTCATGACCATTCACATACACCAACCCCGGATGCGTTTCAAAAATTCCCTCGAATGCCTTTACCATGCGCCTGTAGTGTTTATTTTGCGTGTCCTGAATATAACGGGCACTTTTTCTCGCGAACACGTAAATTCCTCCCAGAATGGGCATGGGAATCCACCATTTGCGATTGAACTCAAGCAGCGGAAACAAATGGGATCTAAGGGGATATTTACCGCCGTGCGGACCGCATGTTTCCATGGGATGATGCGCCGCCACAAACACCGTTTTCCCGACATGTTTGGCCAATTCCCCTTTTAATGAGGCCACCATTTCATCTTCACTTACCACACCGCACAGGTCTTTATTTTCAGGTTTTTCATACTGATGCAGCCACCATTGCGTATCCAACAGAAGCAGTACCGAATTGGGTGAAAGCTCCACGGTAGCCGGTCCGGGGCAGGCGCTGTCCGGAAAATAGATATTGCCCCTGTTGGATGTTTCCTCCACAAACCGCTCCTGATTCAGGCGTTTTTCCAAGCCCGAGGAATGGCCGTCATCCCAATCATGATTACCCGCCACCCAAAACACGCGACCCTCATATTTATCATACACGGAAATTTGCTCACGGAGAACCTGTTCAAAGGTTTTTCGCATTGGATCCTCCTTTCCGGGAAGTCCCGAGGGATAAATGTTATCTCCCAAAAAAATCAGAGCCGAACGGGCATCCGAGGAATCCAAATGGTTTTTAAGCGCCTTCAGATACGAATCGGTTCCATCGGGCATTGGTTCGCCCCCGTCGCCCGAAAGGAACACCGAAAACTCCGGAAGCGTGGACGGCGGCGTTTTACTCTGCCAATCTGCATACCGGGGATTCACCCAAGGCTCATAGGCCCCACAGGAAAAAAAACCCGTAATAAACAAAGTCCATAAAAGTCGCCACTGATTTTTCATGGCATAAAGATAGTACCCCGGGCCTTGCCGCATGACGAAATAGGAACTAATATCAGTACGGCCTATTTTAGTTACTTTGCGAAGCAAATTGAAGAACAAACATGAAAAAGTGGATTTTATCAGGTACGTTATTTTTTACCGTCCTCTTCCGCCTTTGGGCCGTGGAAGGCATGTGGCTGCCCTTCCTTTTAAAAAACCTGAACGAAAGTGAAATGAAAACCCTCGGGATGCGCATCAGCGCCGAGGATATTTACCATGCAAACCAGCCCTCGCTGAAAGACGCCATTTTCCTGTTTGGCGGCGGATGTACCTCAGAAATCATCTCATCACAGGGGCTGCTTCTCACCAACCATCACTGCGGTTATGGACAAATTCAGTTTCACAGTTCCGTCAAAAACGACTACCTGAAAGACGGGTTTGTGGCCCGCTCCTTCACTGAAGAATTGCCCAATGAAGGACTTACCGCTACCCGCATCGTTTTTATGGAAGACGTGACAGATCGCGTTTTGGCAGGCATTAACTGGAACACCCCCGACAGAACTGCCAAAATTAAAAACGCCACGGAACGATTGCTGAAAGAATTTAAAAGAAACGAAGGCATCGAGCTGCAGATTAAGCCTTTCGCCTATGGAAACCAATACATCCTGATCGGCACGGAAACCTTTAAAGACGTTCGGCTGGTTTTTGCGCCTCCCTCGGGTGTAGGCAAATTCGGAGGTGACACCGATAACTGGGTTTGGCCTCGCCATACGGGCGATTTTGCCGTGTTTCGCATTTATGCGGATAAAAACAACCGTCCCGCCGCATACTCAAAAGAGAATATTCCTTATACTCCGAAAAAACACCTTACCGTTTCCACCAAAGGAGTCCAACAGGGCGACTTTACCATGGTATACGGATTTCCGGGGCGCACAACCCAATACCTGCCTGCAGTAGCGGTAGATTATGTGATGAACGTACAAAATCCGCTGCGCGTGAAAATGCGTGAAACCTCGCTGGCCATCATCGGCAACACCATGCGCCAAAATGCCGATCTGCGCATCCGCTATTCTGCCAAGCAGGCCCGCATCGCTAATGCTTACAAAAAATGGATCGGCGAGGGAAAAGGATTGCGCAGGCTGAATGCCTTGGAAGTAAAAAAACGCATGGATGCCGCCTTCACGAAAAAAGCCAAAGGAACCGAATTTGAGGCGGTGTTAAACCGGCTGGAAGCCCTGTACGGCGAAAATGCGGAGTACAACAAAGCGTACGATACCTACGTGGAATTTTTGGTATTCGGTCCCGAAATTTTCCGCTATGCCCGCAACTTTGAAAAGTTGACCGATACATACGCCCAAGGTAAATCGGATACCACCGAGTTGAAAAAACTGAAAAAAAATCTGGCGGGTTTTTACAAAAACTGGGATCTTGAAACCGACCAAAAAATCTTTGCCGCGCTTATGCCCATACTACGCGCCAACCTGCCCGAAAAATTTCACCCCAAAGGTCCCACGGGCAAAGTGAAGGGTGACTATTATACCTATTGGCAAAATGAAGTGTACGGCGCATCCGTATTTTCTTCCCAATCCAATCTGGAGGCGATGCTCAACGGATGGAACAAGAAGACCGCACTGGCACTGCAAAAAGATCCCGTGTATTCCCTGATGAAAAACATGTACGGCATCCTGCTCAATGACATCAACCCCAGCTACGAAAAAAAGACGGAAGAAATTGAGCTGAACATGGGCCTGTTTATGGCCGGGTTGATGAAACTGCTCCCTTCCGCTCGCAAGTATTGGCCCGACGCGAACAGTACGTTACGCGTTACATACGGAAAGGTGGAAGGTTACGAACCTACCGACGGAACCACCTACCTTCCGTTCACCACCGCAGAAGGAATTCTGGAAAAATACGTACCGGGTGATGAAGAATTTGATTTAGATGAAAAACTGCTCCGTCTTTTGCGTACCAAAGATTACGGACGGTATGCACGCAACGACGGTCGTTTGCCCGTGGCCTTCACCGCCTCAAACCACACCACAGGCGGAAATTCGGGAAGTCCCGTGCTCAATGCAGACGGACATTTGATCGGCATCAATTTTGACCGCTCATGGGAAAGTACCATGAGTGATATCATGTTTGATCCTTCGCGGTGCAGAAACATCACCTGCGATATCCGCTACGTGCTTTGGGTTGTTGACAAATGGGGCGGTGCAGACAGGCTGATTCAGGAAATGACGCTGAACTGATCTTTATTTCAGGCCTCTTTTGGCTTGGAAGAAAGTCTGCATCAACTCACGGCATTCCCCTTCCAAAAGGCCGTATTCGATTTTTGTTTTCGGGTGATAGAGCGATTTCCCGACCGCGGAAGCTCCGGCCTTCTCGTCGACTGTGCCATACACCACGCGGGAAATCTGGCTCCATTTAAGTGCTCCCGCGCACATGACGCAGGGTTCCACCGTCACATAAACCGTACAATCCCTCAGGTATTTTCCGCCTAAATAATTGGCGGCGGCGGTAATGGCCTGCATTTCCGCATGTGCCGTTACGTCGTTGAGGGTTTCGGTGAGGTTGTGGGCACGGGCAATGATTCGGTTGTCGCAAACCACCACGGCACCGATGGGCACCTCATCTTTTTCAAAGGCATAACGGGCCTCTTTAAGTGCTTCGCGCATAAAATGGGTATCGCTGTAAACGGTAAATTCCATGACACAGATTGATCACAAATATACCCGGATACCTTATCATCCCATCATTGCGTCAGCAAATGAGCACTATACCCGGCCAACAACGGGGTTGAATCATTCCTGCTCTCTGAATGCCTCCGGTTCAGGCGGCTCGGCTACTTCCGTGTGATTTTCGCGCCCCATGGCACTCAATTCGGAAAGTGTTTTATAATCGTTATGAGTAGTTTGGAGCCATACATTTCCCGATTTACGGAGCACCTGTATAAACAAGCCCAACTCAGCCTGAAAAGCCGATTCTAAATCTTTCACCAAAGTGAGACCGTTCACGGTTATGGTTCCCTGTTTACCGGGATCTCCCGCTTCGCCAGCTGTAAAATCTCCGGGAATGCGCTCCGATACGGGGCTTGCTTTTCCCTCTTCATGAGGCAGGGCAAAAAAAGCGATATCCAAACTGGGAAAACGCTTCTGAAACTCAGCGCGTATGTCATTCAACCGAGAAACGGGGGTAACGTGCAAATCCATAATTCAATTCGTTTGGCACGAAGGTAAAGCGGCCAAACAGCGTGCTACATGACAAAAATCATGTGATGGTTTTTTTATTTTTTTTTGCGTAAAGGGCTGATTGTAAAATACCCATTTTACAGAAGCGGTGTATGAAGGATACTTTCAAAACACCCAAACCGTAAATGGCGCTGTTTTTCAAATTGATGGAACTGGCTTCTTTAAAGTATTTGGTAGGACAGGTCACCTCCCCTATTTCGTAGCCCTGATAAATGATTTGGGACAGCATCTGGTTGTCGAAAATAAAATTGTCCGAATTTACCTCAAAATAAACCGACTCCAATACCTCGCGCGAAAAAGCCCTGTAGCCGGTGTGATATTCCGACAGTTTTTGATTAACCAGCACATTCTGAATGAAGGTGAGTATGCGGTTGGCCACATATTTGATGAGAGGCATACCTCCCCGCAATGCGCCGTTTCCAAGAATACGCGAACCCAATACCACGGGATACAAATTTTGCCCGATGATGTGTGCCATGGCGGGAATTAGCTTCGGGGTATATTGGTAATCGGGATGCACCATGATCACGATATCCGCGCCCAACTCCAACGCTTTTTTGTAGCAGGATTTTTGATTTCCGCCGTAACCCAGGTTTTTTTCATGGCGGATTAAATGCCGGATGCCTAATTTTCTGCCAATTTCAAGCGTATCGTCATTCCCGGCGTCATCTACCAAGACCACCTCGTCCACCAAGTCCAGAGGAATCTCCCGATAAGTTTGTTCCAAAGTAAGTGCGGCGTTGTATGCCGGCAAAACCACCACAATTTTTTTTCCGTAAAGCATGCCCAAAGGTAATTGCTTAAAACAAAAAAAAGGTACCGGGACACACCCAACCCGGTACCTTTTGCTCAAGAGTGAGGCAGTTTAACCACCACTCTCTATCAACGAAAACCCCTCAGTTTCGTTGAAATTTTAATTATCCATCATTACTTAAACCCTTCCTCAGCTCCTTTATTTTCCAATTTTATTTATCAACCAATATTCGATTTAAATAAAAAGTCTGCACTACGTTAATCTTAATATGCTTAAGAAGTTTGTTTTATAGTAGATAAGATTAGCGTAGCTCTTTATTTAAAATTTTTATATTGAAAATCAACCTATTAATTATTAATTAAATAAATTTTATTGTTTTTATAATCAATTTTAATATTTTATTGTTTTACTTCGAATCAAAAGTAAATCAAAATTTCATTATTGAAAATTTATATTTATTATATTATACATACAATTAAATTATGAATTTTACACTGAATCAACTGAGGATTTTTCGTGAAGTGGTGAATCTTGGCGGAGTTACGCGGGCTGCGGAAAAATTAAACATGACACAACCTGCGGTATCCATTCAATTAAAAAACCTTCAGGAACAATTTGATATCCCTTTGACTCAGGTAATCGGAAGAAAAATCCAAATCACCGAATTCGGATATCGTGTGGCTTTTCTAGCTGAAAACATATTGAATGACGTTTCAGCCCTTGAATTACAGACTTTGGCATTCAAAGGACTGCTTTCGGGCACCTTAAAAATAGCCTCCGTATCAACAGGAAAGTACATTATGTCCCGTTTTCTGCAGCCTTTTTTCGCAGAAAACAAACATCTGGATTTGCATTTCGACGTTTCCCAGCGCGAAAATGTATTGAACCAACTCGAAAAAGGGGAAGTTGATTTTGTTTTGGTGAGTGTGACACCATCTCATCTGGAGGTAGAAGAAGAAATTATTTTACCCAATTGGCTTCATCTGGTGGGTTCCTGCAAACATGTGGGTGGTTTAGACAAGGTCGGATTAAAAAACTATTTGGCAAAAACTCCGCTCATCATGCGCGAAAAAGGCTCAGGAACAAGATTTTCAGTTGATAAGTTTTTAGAAAATACAGGCAATATGTCCAAAGTAAAATTGGAACTAATTTCCACAGAAGCGGCCAAGCAGGCAGTAATTTCCGGATTAGGTGTTGCTGCGCTTTCTATTTACAGCATGCGGCTTGAATTAATCCAAAAGGAGCTATGTATCATTCCGATGAAAGGCTTCCCGATCCGAAATGATTGGAGGATTATTTGGCTGAAGAATAAAAAACTATCTCCGGTAGCCTCGGCATTTGTCGAATTCATCCGCAAAGAAAAAACGGCCATCGGCAAGGAGCATTTCGGCTGGGCAGAAAAGTATCAGAAATAATACATTTGGTTAATACGGGAGTCGCGGATCTGCCGTCACATCAAGAGTAGAAAACAATCCTGCCTTGTATTTGAAACAGGCAGCCGCTGCAATCATTCCTGCGTTGTCGGTACAAAATTCAAACGGAGGAATATGGGCATGAATACCTCTTCTAGCGGCCAATAAAGAGAATTTTTTTCTCAGGGATGAATTGGCCGAAACTCCGCCAGCCAAAGCAATATGGATCACCGGCATTGCATACAGCGCCCTTTCCATGTTAGCGATCAGCATATCGGTAATGGTTTCCTGAATGGAGGCGCAGAGATCAGGTAAGTTTTCCCCTATGAAATGAGGATTCTCCTTTTCTTTTTCTCTAAGAAAATACAGCACGGATGTTTTCAATCCGCTGAATGAAAAATCCAAACCGGGCACCCGCGGATGCGGAAAAATAAACCGGGAAGCATTTCCATCTGCCGCCAATTTATCCATAACGGGTCCGCCGGGATAAGGCAGACCGAGTAATTTGGCGGTTTTGTCGAAGGCTTCTCCTGCCGCATCATCCAGCGTTTGACCCAAAATACGCATACTGAGCGGCGCTTCCACCAGCACGATCTGCGTATGCCCACCGGAAACCGTCAGGCAGAGAAAAGGAAAGGCGGGAGGTTGACGTGTGTCGCCCGGTTTTTGGGCAAAATGAGCCAAGACGTGAGCCTGCATGTGATGTACCTCTATAAGCGGAATGCCCAAAGCCAGGGCAAGACCCTTGGCAAAAGAAACACCGACCATAAGGGAACCCGGCAAGCCGGGGCCGCGGGTAAAAGCCACGGCAGAGAGCTCCGATTTTGTTATATTTGCCTGTTTTAATGCTGCTTCCACCACCGGAATGATGTTTGACTCATGAGCGCGGGAAGCCAACTCCGGAACCACGCCGCCATAAAGACGGTGAATTTCCTGATCGGCCACCACATTGGAAAGAATAATCCCGTTCTTGATCACTGCCGCCGAAGTATCATCGCAGGATGATTCTAACGCTAAAATTACCGTTTGGCTTGTATTTTGCAGACTCAAAACAACAGGATATTGGAAAACCCGGACAAAAATAACGCAAAAACAAAGCGCAGCCTTTTCGGCAGAATTCTACGCTTTTTCGGATTTCTGGTTCTCGGCTTTCTTGCCCTGCTGATTACATTGACTATTTTTCTTGCCTTTCCTCCCGTGCAGACCTGGATCGCACAACGCGCGGCTGCTTATTTTTCGGATAAATTAGGCATTACGGTTACCATTGATAGGGTGAGCATCAACCTCATCAGTGGAAATGTGGCCCTGCGCGAACTCCGGGTGTTGGATCACCATAGCGACACCCTGCTCCTGGCCGGAAAACTGGAAACACGCCCAGATCTGATCAATCTTTCCCAACCCGAAATAGTCTTAGGCGAAACACGCCTGTCAGACGCTCTTTTCCGTCTACATAAATACCCCGGGGAGGACGGTATGAATCTTGATTACATCATCCGGCAATTCCGCTCAGACCAGTCAAAAGACACCACGGGAAAACCGGTCGGTTTCAAAATAAAAAAGATTTTGTTGGAAAATGTAGCCTTCAACCTGTTGGATGAAACGGCAGATACTTTACCCGCTGCATTTCAGCCGGGCAATATCAGGGCTCTGGTTTCCCGCGGGGAAATGCAGGATTTTCGCATCGCCAAAGATTCCATTATTTTCAAGGTAAGGGAATTAAAAGCCCTGGAACAATCAGGTTCAGGTTTACAACACTTTGAAACCGATTTTGTCATTTGCTCCACCGCCATGCTGTTTAATAACAGTTTGCTGGAAACGGTACAGGGCAGTTTTGTAAAAGGCGATATCGGATTTCACTATGAAAATTGGACCTCGTTTTCCGAATTCGTGGACTCCGTGCGTTTTGATACCCGCATTGATAAATCTTCCGTAAAGGTAAAAGACATTGCATTTTACACGGATGCCTTAAAAAACATCCCCTTAACCATACGTTTCCAAGGGCAGGTAAAGGGACCTGTTTCCGATATGAAGGGCAGGAACCTGGAATTAAGTTTCGGAGAAGAATCTTTCATGGCCATGAATGCCGATGTGTTCGGCTTACCCGAAATTGACGAAACCCTTTTTGACATTAAAATAAAAGGACTGGATATTTCGCCCAAAGATCTTTCCCGGTTAAAAATTAACCCGGACGGCACCGGACTAAACATACCCGAAGAAATCATCAGGCTTGGCAAAGTACGTTATGTGGGAAGAATAACCGGGAGTCTTGGAAATTTTGTAACCGAGGGAATATTTCATTCGGCGGCGGGAAGCATCGCCACTGACCTGCAACTCACTACAGAACGGGGATTTAAAAATCCGTCCTACAGGGGGAAAATTAAAACGGTACTTTTTGATCCGGGAATACTGATTGGCGATACAAAAACCCTTGGCCCCATCTCGGGGGAAGCCGAGATGGAAGGAAAAGGATTCGATCCGGAAAACATGGAACTTACCCTACGCGGTGATTTCTCCAAAATTACGCTGCTGGGTTATCCATATTCGGGCATTACAATAAAACGGGGATACCTTAAAAACAAAGCATTTTCGGGCAATCTTCAAATAAACGATCCCAACCTGAAACTGAGATTTGAAGGCACTACCGATTTTTCAGGCAGGATTCCCCATTTCCATTTTAAGGCTGCCATGAAAAGTGCAGACCTCCATGCGTTAGGATTATACCCGGATACCCTAACCATAAACAACCTGGTTTCAGACATTGATTTTACGGGTAAAAGCATCGATAACATTATGGGAAGTCTGGTGTTGGACAGTTTGGTATTCAGCACCGCACGAAAAACCCATGATATCGGAAAAATCACACTGACAGCAGATTCCTTTAACACAGAAAGACGATTGGTACTTTCGGGCGCTCCCGCGAATGCAGAATTGTCAGGCGATTTTCAATTGATTCCACTCGTGCACAATCTAAAATTCAACCTGAACGAATATTTCCCTTCATTCCGCATTCCATATGATAAAAAGCTCGCCTCTCAATCCCAAAGGCTTGATTTTGACATCAAGGTAAACAACCTTAATCCGATTTTCGATGTATTCAGCCCCCAATTATTTGTGAGCGGCGGTACTCGACTTTCGGGGAAGTATTTTTCAGAACTGCGCACCAGCGAAGTGATTTTGGAATCCGAAAGTATTGGATTCGGAAAACTGAAAGCAGCCGATTTGGAACTTTTTCTGAGTACTTCGGAAAAAGAGGTTGACATGACTCTGAACATCTCCCGTTTTTTTGTGGACGACAGTGTGTGGTTTGACTATGTGGATGCAAATGCGGCCGCCTTTAAGGACAGCCTGCAGGCAGCGATTTCCTGGAAAGATGACGTTTTCAAACTGAGCCGTGGCAACATACAATTTGTCACATGGCTTGGCGTTCCGGGTTGTTATGACCTTTATTTTGATCATACTTCGGTGTTTTTAAAAAACACGGAATGGAAACTGAAAAAAGGAGCATTCCTGGGATATTCACGCAATGCCTTGGAAGCATACGATTTTTCATTTTCATCTTCAGAGGGAGGCTACCTTACCATAAACGGTCTCACAGATGAAAAAAGGGAAAATAGTCTGGATTTAGTGATTAAAGACTTCCCGCTGGAGTTTTTCCGAAGCTTGGGAAAAAACATGCCCCAAATGAGCGGATCCCTATCCGGTAAAGCCGGCATATACGCTTTATTTGACCAGCCGTTTATTTCGGCCGACCTGAAGATTGACCGGTTTACCCTTTTTGATCAGCTGTTCGGAGACTTTTCATTCATCAGCCAATTTATTCCGGCAGAACAGGCCCTCAAAGTAGATGGACGATTAAATACGCCGGCCGGAATTTCATTGGAATTTACCGATGGTCGAATTTACCCTTTTTCCAAGACGCAGAATTTGGATCTTACCTTAGGTTTTTCCAGATTCAACATAAAACCGGCCGAAACATTCACCGCCCCCATTCTCACGAAACTAAACGGCTATCTCACCGGAAATTTGCGGGTGCGTGGATTGTTTGAAGCGCCCATTTTGGAAGGCTCGGCATACATTGAGGAAGGACACGTGGAAATTCCCTACATAGGCGGAGTATATAATCTCCAATTCAAACCTGCCAAAAAAATTCGTGTTTCCCGCTACCACATTGACTTCGGGGAAATCATACTCGAAGATCAAAATTACAGGAAAGCATCCCTGAGGGGCAATATACGTCATCGCGATTTCAAAGACCTGGAACTGTACCTGGAAGTAAGCGGTGAAGACTTTTTATTTTTTAATGCAAGCAAAGAACAGAGTCCCATTTTCTACGGATCGGCTGTAGCCACCGGGACAGCTGTGATAAAAGGTCCGTTTGACAGGCTGGATGTAAACGCCAGTGTAAAATCAGAAAAAGGAACCCGCCTATTTATTCCCATGGAGTCGGGTCCCTCTACCGCATCGGAGAACAGTTTTGTTGTTTTCAGGGATAGCCGAGACACCGCCAAAAAAGGAATTCTGGAAACAAAACCGCGTGAACAAGCCGCCGGCATACAATTAAATGTAGATGCCGAAATAAATGAGAATGCGGAAGTCCAGATTATTTTTGATGAATTCAGCGGAGATGTGCTCCGAAGTGCCGGTCGTGGTAATCTGCGCGTAGAGCTTAGTCGTCAAGGCGATCTGACGATGTTCGGCGATTATGAGGTAATAAAAGGAGATTATCTGTTTACCCTGAAAAATCTGGTAAACAAAAAACTCAAGCTGATTCAAGGCGGTGCCATTTACTGGACGGGAGATCCATCCAATGCCAAGATTGATGCAGCCGCCAGCTACTCCCTGCGTACATCCGCCTTTCCCCTTTTGGCGGGAAGTGCAGCTGGCATTTCAGAATCTGAACTGGAACAATTCAAGTCACGCATTCCGGTAGATGTGATCGTGAAATTATCGGGCAATCTGCTGGAACCCCAAATTGCCTTCGATATCCGCTTCCCTTCGGTAGACGAACGAACCCGGGCGCAGCTAATGCAGGCGTTGGCCACCGAAGATGAAAAAAACAAACAGGCGTTCGCCCTGTTGGTACTCCGGCAATTCATCAATTCGGGGACGGGAGCGGGTGATGCGGCCAACGTGGCCGGCGGAAATACGCTCGAAGTGCTATCCAACCAATTAAGCAACTGGGTTTCCCAATTAAGCGAAGGATTGGATGTGGGCGTTCGGTACAGAAACAAAGACAATACCACTTCAGGTCAGGATGAAGTGGAGCTTGCGCTGAGCACGCGGCTCTTCAATGACCGCGTAAATATTGACGGCAATTTCGGAGTGGCCACCACCAAATCCACCTCAACCACCCCATACAACAACCTGATTGACGTAAATGTGGAAGTAAAAATCACGGAAGACGGGAAATTACGCATACGGGGCTTCAACCGATCCAACGAGGCCAATATCATCCAAGCGTTTCCTTACACCCAAGGCGTAGGCGTATCCTACCAAACTACATTTGATGCTTGGAAAGATTTGGTGAAACGGAAAAAGAAACGTTCGGCAAAACCGTCTCCGGCTCAAAAAAAAGATACAGACTAAACACATCGGGCCGATTCATCATATGATTTTTTAGTTTTTGACTTTATTCCCCGTATTTTTGCCTTCATGCTCGCCATATTGAAAGTTTCCAACTATGCCTTAATCCGTAATCTGGAGGTGCGTTTCCATCCCGGATTTAACGTGATTACGGGCGAAACAGGGGCAGGTAAGTCGGTACTTTTGGGAGCATTGGGCCTGCTCACCGGAAAAAGAGCAGACGGCTCTGCGCTTTGGGAAGATCAAAAATGCGTAGTGGAAGGCGAATTCATCATTCCCGACACCCTACGGACCTTTTTTGAAAAGGCGGATTTGGATTTTGAAAATCCATGCATCATACGAAGAGAAATATTACCGGGTGGAAAATCCAGGGCATTTGTGAATGACACACCGGTTAATCTTGCTCTCCTTCAGGAATTAAACCGCTACCTGGTGGATATTCATTCCCAACATGAGGCCTTTTCGCTGGCCGATTCTGAATTTCGTGTATCCGTCGTGGATGCCGCATCAGAGTGCCGGGATATGGTCGGAAAATTTGGTACGTTACACAAAGAGTTTCTGCTGAAAGAAAAAGAGCTAAAAGAAGAAACTGCACAATACGAGCAAGACCGGCGCGATCTGGACTATCTGCTTTTTCGGCTAAATGAACTTGATGAAGCAGCCATTCTGGAAAACGAGGAAACCCGCCTCAATGAGGAACTGCAGGCACTCACCCACGCCGAAGAAATCCAGTCCGCCCTGTTTTTTGCCATGCAGGGACTGGACGAGGCCGAGGAAAACGTACATTCCCTTTTGAAAAAGGTCATTCATGCGCTCCGCAAGGTAGAGTCCTTCCAAAAAAATATCGCCTCCACGGCAGATCGTTTAGATTCCGCGCTGGTGGAAATACGGGATATTGCATCCGAAATACAGGCCTTGGCCGGAACTGTAGAATCAGACCAAAAACGGCTTGAATTTTTGGCGGAACGCATTGCCCTGCTTCAAAAATTAAAGAAACAACATGGAGTGACGGATGCGGATCAGTTAATCGAAATCCGTCAACAGTTGCGCGAAAGAGTAAATCTGATTCAACTGGGGGATGAACACCTGAACGCCAATCGGAATGGACTGAAAAAGCGGGATGCCGAGCTACGGGAAATTGCCGGGGAATTGCATAAACGACGAAAAAAAGGAGCGGCCCTTTTGGAAAAGCAGATCAATGAGCACCTCGCCAAACTCAATATGCCCCATGCCCGTTTTATCATTCAGGTGGAAAGCACGGTCGATTTTTTACCCACGGGAATGGACCGGGTGGATTTTCTGTTTTCAGCCAATCCGGGAACGGAGCCCAAAGATTTGCGGAAAATTGCCTCGGGAGGAGAAATGTCGCGGGTGATGTTGGCCGTAAAAACCATTCTTGCCAATTTAAAAAAGTGGCCTACGCTCATTTTCGATGAGATAGATACCGGGATTTCGGGTAAAACGGCTGATTTAGCCGGGGAAATGATGCGCGAATTGAGCGTAAATGCCCAGGTTATGGCCATCACCCACCTTCCCCAGATTGCCTCGAAAGGCAATATGCATTTCAACGTAAGCAAAAAAGTGAGCGAAGGCCGCACCGAAACCAATATAGTAGGCCTTTCCGAAAATCAACGTATAGAAGAAATTGCACGCATGCTGAGCGGAGACAAGCTGCTCCCGGAAGCGGTAAACAATGCAAAAGCGTTGTTGGAAAGCGTAAAAGGGTACTGATTTTCCCCCATTTTTATTGATTAGCTTTGTGCTAAAATTGAATCATGCTGCAGCAGCGCCCCCTTATTTTAGTTTGTAACGACGACGGTGTTTTTGCTCCGGGAATACACGCATTGATTGATGTGGTGCGTGAGTTCGGAGATATCATCGTGGTAGCTCCCGATGGCCCCCAGTCGGGAATGGGTCATGCGGTAACAATCAGTGACACCATCAAAATTGCCGACATGTCCAAAGAAGCGGACTATCTGAAATTCAGTTGTTCGGGCACGCCGGTAGATTGCGTAAAAATTGCCGTCAACAAATTGGCTCCACGCCGTCCGGATTTGGTGGTTTCGGGAATTAATCACGGAAGCAACTCCTCCATCAACGTCATTTACAGTGGTACCATGTCAGCTGCGGTGGAAGGCGCCGTGATGGGAATTCCCTCCATCGGATTTTCGCTCTGCGATTATGCATACGATGCCGATTTTGAATCCTCCAAAAGGTTTATCCGGCAGATTGTCGGCATAGTCCTATCTTCAGGACTGCCTGAAGGAGTATGCCTGAATGTAAATATCCCCAAGGGAAAAGACCTGAAAGGAATAAAAGTAGGAAGACAAGCCAAAGCCTTCTGGGACGAGGAGCTTGATGAACGCAAAGATCCGAGAGGCGGAACCTATTTTTGGCTTACCGGTATTTTTCGTGTTCCCGATGAAGGTGCAGACACCGACGAAGCCGCACTCGCCGCGGGATACATTTCCGTAGTGCCGATTCAATATGACCTCACGGCCTACAAACATCTGCAAACCATTAAAGCACAACTCGAAGATGTGGGAAAAACTGAAAAAGGATGATTTTTGGTATGGATTCTTCATGGGACTCCTAGTTCCCGTTGTTGTATTCATTCTGGTATGGTTTATTGACGATTACCTTGCTCACATGCAAAAGGTGCGTACCGTAATAAAGGATTCCACCAAACTGCTGATCGGGGTATTTTTCAATCTGATTCTTTTCCGCTATTTCATGGTAAAATGGTATTTGGACAAAACCGGAAGAGGATTGCTGGCCATCACATTTTTATGGGCCATTCTTTATCTGATTATTTTTCAGCTTTTGGATAAAAAATACGTGTTTACTTAGGTGAAATATTACATCCTTACAGGCGAAGCATCCGGCGATCTGCATGCCTCCAATCTGGTAAAGGCACTTCGCCGTATGGACCAACATGCATCATTCCGTGCCTGGGGAGGCGATCACCTGCAGGAAGCGGGCGTAAAGCCCGTGAAGCATATCCGAGATTTGGCATTTATGGGTTTTGTGGAAGTAGTGGCCAACCTGCCGGCCATACTTAGAAATTTTAGGTTTTGCAAAAAAGACATTTTGGATTTTAAACCCGATCTGCTCATCTTAATCGACTACCCCGGATTTAACATGCGCATGGCGGAATGGGCCAAAAAAAAAGGAATTAAAACCGCCTATTATATTACTCCGCAGGTATGGGCCTGGAAACAAAAAAGAGCTCACCAACTGGGCAAGATTTCCGATTTGATTCTGACCATTCTTCCGTTTGAAAAAGACTTTTTTAAAAAATTTCAGGTAGAAGCCCACTATGTGGGTCACCCACTGTTGGATGCATTGGCTAATATCCCGAAACGTAATCCTATGGAGGGAAGGGTTGCGATTTTACCGGGAAGCCGTAAAATGGAAATTCGCAATATGCTTCCCGTTATGCTTGAAGCGGCTGATTCTTTTCCGAACCTACGGTTTGTCATTGCCGGGGCACCTTCCATTGACAAAGCATATTACGATTCCTTTTTGCAAGGACGAAACATACCCGTGGTTTTCGGACAGACCTACACGATACTTGCCGAATCGCAGGCGGCCTGGGTCACATCGGGCACGGCCACCCTGGAAACAGCCCTGTTGGGAACTCCTCAGGTGGTATGTTACAAAGGAAATCAGATTTCCTACCAGATCGTAAAACAATGGATCAGGGTGCCTTACATCTCTTTGGTCAACCTTATTTTAAATAAGCCTCTGGTACGTGAACTCATACAACATGACCTTAACCCCGAAAATTTACGCAGGGAGTTACCCCGTCTATTGCATGAAGAAATGTGTTCAAAAGAAATAAAAGAAGGATATCGGGAACTCCGAGAAAAATTGGGAGGTGAAGGTGCCTCCGAAAGAGCTGCAGAATTGATTTTGGCAAAATTCGAAAACAAAAAATAGCGGACTACTTGCCGTAGTTTATTTTCATCTCTACCGGCGCAACGGCTATCGGTTTACGATCTGATTCGCGAAAACAATTTTTCCAGATAATAAACAAATCGGCAAACTGCATATCCGAGACACGTGCAGGAATACGGTAATCCAGCGTGAATTTATCCTCCCCTCCCTTTTCCAACAGGTTGGGTTTTACTCCAACGTTAAATACGGCAAACTCCTCCCCCGAAGGAACCCTGCAGACAGCTTTTATAGGGTCTACGATACCCACTTTATCTCCGTTATACACCACACTGAACCGCACCTGAGTGGCATCCGTTTTTTTTGAAACGTCAATCATTTTCACGGAAAAAGGACCGGCATTGAATTGAACGGCAGAGGCCGGTAATTTAAAATCAGGGGCAGCGTGGGCCTTCCCCTCGGCAGAAACCTCATACATTCCGGAAAGCATCAGCGTGTAAGAAGCCTGCCTGTAATCGCCGCCACCTTTTGACTCCACCACGCGGGTTGCGAATTCATAAGGCTTGGCAAATTGCATTCTGTCTCTGGTCGGTCTTGTGTCGCCAAACGGAAATTTAAAAACCGATTCTGAGGGATCGTACACAATAAAATTTTGGCTCTTATTCTGAAACCGGATTTTAAATTTGGAAAAATCTGATTGGGCAACCGCATCCACAATGTAAATTTTTACCAGGGAATTTTCCCATTCGGCGTTGGAATAAATAACCGTCTTACCACCGACAGCCTGAGCTCGCGCCAAATTAACGGCCCATACACCGAACAGGATAAAAAGTACTAATTTTTTCATGGCAGAATATTTTTGGCTAAGTTACAAGAAACCAGAAATGGAAAAACGGATTCGGTTTTTAATTTTAGCCCTGTTGATTAAACTTATTGGCATAACTTTTGTTATGATGGGACAAAAAAATAAACACACAAAATGAAAAAAACACTTTTAAATGTTCTTGGAGGAGCTACCCTCGTACTCCTATTAACGTCATGCGGAAATAAAAACGCCAACACCGAAGGTGAAAAAACAGCCGCACAAGCTGACTCTGCCGCTAAAGAGTACGTGGTATCTGCAGAACAATCCACCTTGGGATGGACAGCCACTAAAAAAATAGGCGAAGGTCATAACGGAAAAATCAAATTGGCTTCAGGCAATCTTAACCTGACCGGCGCTGATGTGAAAGCGGGCAAGTTTGACATTGATATGAAGTCCATCAGTTGCGATGACCTTACCGATCCAAAGAAAAATGCCGACTTTTTAGGACATATTGCCAGTGACGATTTCTTCTCCGTAGAGAAATTCCCCATGAGCTCTTTCGAAATCACAGGAGCTGAAAAAGGTGCCGAAGCGGGAATGACCAACGTGAAAGGCAACCTGACCATCAAAGGCATCACTAAAAACATAACTATTCCCGCCAAAGTGAGTGTGGAAGGTGAAATGGCAAAGGTAGCTGCCGATTTTTCGATAGACCGCACAGAGTGGGATATTAAATACGGTTCAGGAAAATTCTTTACCGATTTGGGTGACAGAATCATCAATGACAACATTGATTTCAAATTGGACTTATCAGCCTCTCTGAAAAAATAGTTCACCATTCGTTTTAAAAAAAGCCGGTTTACCCGGCTTTTTTTTTGCCCGAAAAATCACATTAAGGAAGATCGGGAAATACCTGTCCACCATAAGTGGGCCCACTTTTTCTTTACCCTGATACTTTTCATTAAACAGTATACCATGCGTAAAAACACGGAGGAGATTCAATTTCTGTTTATTCAGCTTTTCTAGCCAATATAACTCCATTGCCTTTCATTTTTTTGCCCTATACTTGCAATACAACATTCGGCACAACATGGCACTCCGCATAAAAGACCCTAAAGTATTACTCATCGTGGTAGCTTCATTGGGTTATTTCGTAGACATCTACGATCTGATTCTCTTCAATGTGGTGAAGAAAGAAAGCCTTTTATCTATCGGTGTAGCAGAAAATGAACTCAAAAACTGGGAGATTTTTCTATTTAACTGGCAAATGGGAGGTATGCTGGTTGGTGGCATTTTATGGGGCATTTTGGGAGATACGAAAGGACGGCTAAAGGTGCTTTTCGGTTCCATTCTGATGTATTCGCTGGCCAATATCGCCAACGCCTACGTATGGAATACGGAGTCTTACGCGGTTGTACGTTTTTTGGCGGGAGTAGGTCTTGCGGGTGAACTTGGCGCGGGCATTACCCTGGTTTCCGAAATTATGGATAAGGAAAAACGGGGCTACGGCACCATGATCATCGTTACTTTCGGCGCATTGGGGGCCGTATTTGCCGCTCTCGTGGGTGATTTTTTTTCCTGGAAGACGGCTTACTGGACGGGTGGGCTGATGGGTCTGGCGCTTTTACTCATGCGCGTTGGTACCATCGAATCGGGAATGTTCAGGGAAATGCAAAAATCTTCAGTTAAAAAAGGAGATTTCTTTGCCCTCTTTGTTCATCCCCGGCGGATGATCAAATACATGCATTGTATTTTTCTGGGGCTACCGGTATGGTATGTGGTAGGCGTGCTCATCGCATTGTCGGAAAGTTATTTCGAGCCTATGCTGCAAATCGGAGAGAAAATAGAAACAGGAAAAGCCATCATGTTTTGTTATATCGGACTTTCCGCCGGTGATCTGCTTTCCGGACTGATGAGTCAATGGTGGCGAAGCCGCCTAAAAGTGGTGATTACCTACCTGTTATTTTGTGCATTTACCGTTATTCTTTTCCTTTTTTCCACCCGTGGAATGGGAGCTTCCTACTTTTATTTTGTTTGCTTCCTATTGGGTACAGCCACCGGCTACTGGGCTCTTTTTGTGAGCATAGCGGCGGAACAATTCGGTACGAATATACGGGCCACCGTAACCACCACCGTTCCCAATTTTGTGCGGGGAGCGGTTATTCCCATTACATTTTCTTTTAAATCATTAGCCGAGATTCCCGGTCTCGGAATATTCGGAAGTGCCTTAATCGTAGGCGGAATTTGCCTTATTTTATCGCTGATATCATCGCTTTCTCTGAAGGATACTTTTGGTCGCGATTTACATTTTATGGAAGAATAAACGTATGCATACCTTTCACCGAAACAGCCTTTTTGCAGCCGTTTTCCTGTTCCTAGGATTTGGTCCGCTGCTTTATGCTCAAAAAAGTATTTTCTGGAAAATTTCCGGTCCGGGACTCAAAGACACCTCTTACCTGTTCGGCACCATACACCTGATTCCATCAGACCGGTTTTTTCTTCCCGAAGGAACCGAAAAGGCCCTTTTTTCCTGCCGAAAACTGGTGTTGGAAATGGACCTGTCCGACCCTACCCTTCAACTGAAAGTGATGGCTGCGATGATGATGGATTCAGGCAAAACACTCGAAAATCTTTACACATCCGCCCGCTACAAAACCTTGAGCCGAAATCTGGAAAACAACTATGGTTTATCCATTGATTTCTTTGCCCGGATGAAACCCGTGCTTCTGCAACAGACCCTGATGGTAAAAAATATGACAGGTGCTGGATTTAAATCGTATGAAAAAGAATTTCAGGCAATGGCAGAAAAAAGTGCCATTCCCATCGGCGGGCTTGAAACGGTGGAAGATCAGATTCGGGCTCTTTCCGCCATGACTTTAGAGAAACAAGCCGAATCCTTATTTAAGACAGCAAAAAAACCACATGCGGGAGAGCGGGCATTCCGTAAAATGGTCGCTCTTTATGTATCTCAGGATTTGGAAGGCATGCTGAACGGTATTTCAAAGGGAAACCAGGATTTTGAAGACTATGGAGACGCACTTCTGAAAAACAGAAACAAAAACTGGATTGATCCCATGTGCACGATGATGAAGGAAGGGCCCGTGTTTTTTGCCGTAGGAGCGGGCCACCTGGGTGGAGACGACGGGGTGATTGCCCTGCTCAGGGCTGTAGGCTACAATGTAACCCCCTTTTAACGCAATTTTAAAAAAGAAAGGGCGCCAGTAACAAAGTACATTTTGCTATCTTCGCCCAATTTTTAAGGAACAACACTATGGCCGATTTTTCTGAAAAATTTTATGCCGACGGGTTTACTTTTGATGATGTGCTCGTTGTACCTGCTTTTTCAGAAGTACTGCCCCACGAGGTAGAAATTGCTTCCAAATTTTCCAGAAACATTTCAGTAAACGTTCCCGTGGTTTCTGCAGCGATGGACACCGTGACGGAAAGCGAAATGGCGATTGCCATCGCCCGCGAAGGCGGCATCGGAGTAATCCACAAGAACATGTCGGTGGATGAACAGGCACTCATGGTGCGCAAAGTAAAAAGAGCTGAAAGCGGGATGATTCTGGACCCCGTAACCCTGCCCCGGGAAAGCAAAGTGGAAGATGCGCTTGAACTGATGCGCGAATATAAAATCGGGGGTATTCCCGTAACCGACGCGAATGGCGTTTTAGTAGGTATAGTAACCAACCGCGACCTTCGTTTCGAGAAAAATTTACACAGGCCTATACAGGAAGTAATGACTTCCGAAAACCTGATTACTACAAGAGAGGTTCCCACGTTACAACGCGCGGAAGAGATTCTGCAAGAGAAAAAAATAGAAAAATTACCGGTGGTAGATGCCGAAAATAAACTCATCGGCCTGATTACCTACAAGGATATCATCAAAGCAAAAAGTAAACCACTGGCTTGTAAAGACGCTCACGGAAGGCTTAGGGTTGCCGCGGCAATCGGGGTTTCCAAAGATACCTTATCAAGAGCCGAAGCACTCGTGAAAGCCGGCGTGGATGCCTTGGTGGTGGATACGGCGCACGGACACAGTGCAGGCGTCATCGAGATGGTAAAAAAATTAAAATCGCTTTTCCCCTCCGTGGATATTCTGGCAGGAAATATCGCCACTCCCGAGGCAGCAATTGCTCTGGCCGATGCCGGAGCCGACGGGGTTAAGGTGGGTATAGGCCCCGGATCCATCTGCACTACCCGCGTAGTGGCGGGCGTAGGCGTTCCACAACTTACGGCCGTGCTCACCATTGCACGCGCTTTGGAAGGAAGAGGCATTTCGGTTATAGCTGACGGAGGCATCCGTTTTTCCGGAGATGTGGTAAAAGCCATCGTTGCCGGAGCTGATTGCATCATGGCAGGGAGCATGTTTGCCGGAACGGAAGAAAGTCCGGGTGAGTCCATCAACTTCGAAGGACGAAAATTCAAAGCCTACCGCGGAATGGGATCGCTGGAGGCCATGCAAAAAGGATCTAAAGACCGATATTTCCAGGCCGAAACAACCGATGTGAAAAAACTGGTACCCGAAGGAATCGTTGGACGGGTACCCTACAAAGGAACTTTGGCTGAGGTATTGTATCAAATCATCGGCGGTCTGCGTGCCGGAATGGGTTATTCGGGGGCGGCGAACATCCCCGAGTTAAAGAAAGCCCGCTTTGTGCGAATTACCAATGCAGGCGTGGCCGAAAGCCATCCGCACAACATATTCATCACCCATGAATCGCCAAACTACAGTAAAGTCACCAAATAAGTTAAGTCTGTTTTAAAGTTTCTGATATATGAAAAAAGGAATCATCTCTACAGTATTGTTCTGTTGCGCTCTTTGGGCCAATGCCCAAAACCAAAATGCGGTGGTTATGAAAGTGGGTACTGAAACTGTTCCGCTTTCAGAGTTTGAATTCATTTTCCTTAAAAATCACCCGAAAGACAAAGCGGTTACCCGTGCCGATTTGGATGAGTATCTGGATCTTTTTGTAAACTTTAAACTTAAGGTTTTGGCGGCTAAACAGGCAGGTATTGATACATCCGCAACGTTACTCAATGAATTTAACGGATACCGCAAGCAGTTGGCCCAATCCTATCTGAAGGATAAAGAAACTGAAGAACGCCTTTTATCTGAATTGGCAGATCGCCTGAAAACCGACCTGAACGTAAGCCATATTCTTATCAAGGCAAAGTCTGATTGCATGAGTCCCGCTGATACGGCCGAACTTTACAAAAAGTCGCTCGATATTCGCAAACGAGTGTTAGGTGGTGAGTCGTTTGAAAAAGTGGCCAATGAAGTTTCGGAAGACAACTTTTCCAATAAAAACGGAGGTGCATTGGGTTGGTTTACGGCCCTCATGTGGGCTTATCCGTTTGAGTCTGCCGCTTACTACCTGACAAAAGGGGATGTTTCCATGCCGGTAAAAACAGCGCTGGGCTATCACCTGATTCGGGTAAATGATTCAAGGCCGGCGCGTGGAGACCTTAAGGTGGCTCATATTTTTGTGGCACCCGCCAGTCAATCACCGGAAGACATGGCAAAAGCCAAAACAAAAGCGGATGAAGCCTATGCGCAACTTCAGGGCGGAACTCCCTGGATGGAGGTGGTAAACAAATATTCGGAGGACAAAACCACGGTGAGCGCGGGTGGTGAATTGCCCGTATTCGGAATCGGGAAAATGGTTCAGGAATTTGAAGATGCATCCTATGCCTTGCAAAATATCGGCGATTATTCCGCTCCCGTGGCTACGAAATATGGGTATCATATCATTAAACTGCTCAACAAAATCGATAAGAATCCCAGTAAAATATCCCGCGAAGATTTGCGCAAACAATTGGTTAAAAGTCCACGCTACAAACTGGTGAGTGAACAATTTGCCGCGAAAGCCAAAAAAGAATTCGGTTTTACCGAAAACAAAAAAACGCTGGAAAAAATCCGCGCCCTGGAAACGGCATCGAAAACCAAAACCATACGCATGAGCGCCTTGGATTCTCTCACGGACGACGTGTTGTTTACGCTGGGAGGTCAAAACTTTACTATTTCCCGCCTTTCAGAATACATGAAAGCCCGCATATCCAAGGGTGGACAAGTGAACTTTTGTAACCTGGAAGTAAAATACCTGAACCCCTTTATTGATGCAAAAGCGCTTGAAGCAGCCGAGGCGAATCTGGAAAAAAAATATGCCGACTACAAATCACTGGTTCAGGAATACAGAGAGGGCATCATGATTTTTGAAATGATGAACCGCATGGTATGGAACAAAGCCGTAGAAGATACCGCGGGTCTTACGGCCTATCATGTGCAAAACAGAAGCAAATACATGTGGAAAGAACGCATCGTAGCCCAACGGATTATAGCCGGCGATTCGGCCGTTTTGGAAAAGGTTCGCAAAGAGGCCGTAAAAGTTTCCACGGGTAAGAAGAATCTGGAATATCTGAAAAGTAAATTCAACAAGAAAGAGGCCGTCATTGCCATTTCAGAGGTAATCAAAGAACCCGCAGAATTTACCGATTTGGGGTCGGTAAATGCCGAAAACAAAATAGGACCGGTTTCCAAATCCAAAGAAAATTACTTTTTCTATCTCTATCAGGGAACCAGAGCTCCTGAACCGAAAGATTTGAAAAGTGCCAAAGGAGCCGTAATCACGGATTATCAAAACTTTCTGGAAACCCAATGGATTAATGAATTGAAACGTACCTACCCGGTGACCGTTTTCAAAGACGTGATGTACAAGCTCGTTAGATAATGATTGTTTTTCTGCGGAACATAGTCCTTGCGGCGTACATATGTCCGCTTCTGATATCCTGTGGTAGCGGAGGCGGGGAATCCGACAGAAAAATACTGGCTACGGCGGGCAAAAAAAAATTATATGCCGATGAACTGGAAGGGCTCATGCCTAAAGGTCTCTTGCCTCAGGACAGCGTGCTTTTCGTACGTCGTTATGTTCAAAATTGGGCCGAAGAACAGCTTTTTTTAAATGAAGCCGAATCGGATAAAACCATTGATCTGGACGAAATTAATGCCCGGGTGGACGAGTACAGGAAATCCCTGATTTACCACGCACATATTTCGCAGGTGGTAGCGCAGGGTATGGACACCTCCGTTTCTGATGATGAGTTGAAACAATTTTATGCCCAAAACGGAGCCGCATTTGAACTGAAAGACAATATTCTTCAAGCGGAGTTTGTCGTGCTGCCGGCATCCGTAAAAAAAAGCGAAAAAGCCAAAAAAGAATTTTTCGGCAAAGAAACCACGGGGCAGGCCGTTGAAAGCCTATGCTTAGATAGAGCTTACCGATGCCAGATTAACGATACGACCTGGATTTCCTTTGATGAATTTGCCCGCATTATTCCGATAGATCGAACTCAGAGCCCGGAAGTATTTTTGAGAAACAGAAAATCGTTTGAAATTAAGGATACCAACCTTGTATATTGGGTAAAAATCCGTGATTACAAAATAAAAGAGACGCTTTCTCCGTTTCAGTTCGTGCGCGATGAGATTCGCCTGATCCTACTGAACCGAAGAAAAAATGAATTTCTGGCCAAATACCGAAAAGATCTTTTCGACCGCGCTTTGCAAGACAAAAAAATTCAGCTTATTGAACATGAATAAATTTATTTTTTTTCTCCCCATTCTTTTTTTCCTGCCACGAACGGGATTCACACAGCAATCCATCGTGGTGAACGAAGTGGTGGCCGTAGTGGGAAATAAAATAGTGCTGAAGTCAGACATTGAGGAGCGCGTGGCGCAGATGGTCATGCAGGGTGAATCTGCCGATGATGCCAAAACACGCTGCCGGGTTTTGGAAGATTATCTCTACCAAAAAATGCTGGTTTACCGCGCGGCCATCGACAGCGTGGAAGTAAGTTCAGACCAAGTGGAGAGCGAGCTTGAACGACGGGTAAGGTATTTTGTGGCACAATTTGAATCACCCGAAAAAATGGAAGAATACCTCGGAAAAACCATTCCCGAAATAAAGAAAGAATTCCGTCAGGCCATTGAGGAACAATTGCTGGTGCAGCAAATGCAGGATAAAGTCAGCGGTAACGTAAAGGTAACCCCGGGCGAAGTGAAAGCCTATTATAACCGCATTCCCAAAGATAGCTTACCCTACATTCCTTCCGAAGTGGAATTTGCCCAACTGTTGATCAAACCAAGTATTTCGGCAGATGAAAAACGAAAAGTGCGCGATAAACTGAATAAAATACGGAATGATATTTTACGCGGTGGCAGTTTTACACTCAAGGCAAAGGTAAATTCCCAAGACCGTGCATCCGCCGAACAAGGGGGCGAACTGGGATTTCTCTCCCGGGAAGATTTGGTGCCCGAATTTTCCGCGGTGGCATTCCGCCTCAAACCGGGTGAAATTTCAGAGGTAGTAGAAACCGAATTTGGATTTCACATCATCGAGTTGGTCGAAAAACGGGGTGAACTGGCGAATTTCCGTCATATTCTGTTGAAACCTGAAATAAGTGATGATGCTTTTTTGAGAGCCCAGGAACGCGTGGACAGTCTTTACTCTGTATTGGGCACATCGGACACACTCACTTTCGAAAAGTTGGCTGAATTACATTCAGATGATGAAGAAACCAAGTTCAACGGAGGACGCATGTTCAATTTTCAATCCGGCAGCGGGAAATTTAAAATTGATCAATTGGATCTGTTTACGTTTCGCGAAATCAGCGGATTGAATCCGGGGCAACATTCCAAAGTACACCTGTATGATACGCCCACGGGAGGCAAGGCTTTCCGTATTCTAAAATTAATCAGCCGAACCCAGCCACACATTGCCGATTTAAAAACCGATTACCAAATTATACAGTCCGCAGCCTTGGCCCAGAAAGAAAAATCGGCCATCTCCAAGTACATAGAACGAATGAAAAAAACGATGTATATCCGCATCAATCCCGCATACATGACCTGTGATTTTGAACACAATTGGACAAACGTTAAATAATGTATTCCGATGCCAACCTATTCCTCAGATAAAGAAGCCATTGAAGGTCTCGTACAGGTTTACGGGAACCTGAAAAGTGAAATTGGAAAAATCATCGTAGGCCAGCATGAGGTGATTGATGGAACATTAATTTCCATTTTTACCAACGGGCATTGCCTGTTGGTGGGCGTTCCCGGACTGGCCAAAACCCTTTTGGTAAATACCATTTCCGATGTATTGGGTCTGTCCTTCAACCGGATTCAATTTACCCCTGATTTAATGCCATCAGACATTACAGGATCTGAAATATTGGGAGAGAACCGGGAATTTAAATTTATCAAAGGCCCGCTGTTTGCCAACATCATTTTAGCGGACGAAATAAACCGGACACCGCCCAAAACCCAATCGGCACTGTTGGAGGCCATGCAGGAAAGAGCAGTGACGGCCTCGGGGCGCCGATTTAAATTGGATGAACCATTTTTTGTATTGGCCACCCAGAATCCCATTGAGCAGGAAGGTACCTATCCCCTGCCCGAGGCACAGCTTGACCGGTTTATGTTCAATCTGGTGCTCGATTATCCCACATTTGAGGAAGAATTGAACGTGGTAAAAAATACCACTACCGACCGAAAAGTGACCGTAAACAAAATACTCGGAGGAGAAGATATTCTGTTTTTCCAGCAATTGATCCGCCGCATTCCCGTAGCGGATAACGTATATGAATACTGCGTGCGGCTCACATCTAAAACAAGACCGGGAACGGCTGCCGCAACGAAAGAAGTAAACGATTTCGTTTCCTGGGGTGCCGGTCCGCGTGCATCGCAATACTTAGTTTCCGCAGCAAAAACACACGCCGCGCTCCGCGGTAAATTTTCACCTGATATTGAGGATGTGAAGGCCGTGGCATTACCCGTGCTGCGCCACCGCATCGTGCGCAATTACCGTGCAGAGGCCGAGGGCCACACGCTGGAAAATATCATTGCCGGTTTGCTTTAAGCGAAAAAACTTTTTGCAAATGGAAAAAACGCGTTTCGCCGCCGAGCAAGGCGTTGACATTTCCTACACGCTTCTGGGCCGGGGAAAGCCGGTCATGTTGATCCACGGGCTGTGCGAAGACCGAAAAATATGGGTAAACCACGGAACTGTTTTAGCTGAAAATCACCTGGTCATTATTCCCGATTTGCCCGGTTACGGGGCCTCTGCCCCATTCCCCGATGCTGATTTTTCGCTGGAAAAAATGAGCGATGCGCTTTTTGCTCTCGCCGATCGGGAAGAAATGAATTCGTTCGCTGTGGTAGGGCACAGCATGGGCGGATATACCGGCCTGGCCATGGCCGAAAAGAATCCGGAGCGAATCAAAGCACTCAGTCTGTTTCACAGCACGGCGAGAGCCGATTCTGATGAGAAGAAAAAAAACAGGGAACGATCCGTCAACATATTCCGGCAAAATCGAGAACTCTTCTTTCGTGAATTGTTTAAGAACCTTTTCCACCCCGAACGGCTGACTGAATTTTTTCCTCAAGTCGATCAACTGCTGCAGGACTCAAAAAATATTCATGAAGATACGTTGAAAGGAACGTTGCTCGCTCTGCGCGACCGAAAAGATCGTTTTGATTTCTTAAAAACCTACACCGGTCATCTTTCCTATTTTATTGGCAGACATGATAATGTACTGCCCGCGGAAACACTGACCGAGGAAGCCCGCGTACTCGGAGCCCAAATTCATATCAGTGAGACCTCCGGTCACATGGGATTTTACGAAAGCCCGGAAGAAACAATCCGGTACCTTTCCCTGTTTTTAGAACAATCGTTCTAAAGCTTCCTGTTTTTAAATCAAAGGGCAGAGGTAATTTCTGCTGCGAGCGGGGAAACCGAAGAGCGCCAGCGGCGAACTAAATTTCCCTTTTCATCCACCAAGAATTTTTCAAAATTCCATTTGATGGCTCCCGTAAAATCTTTGTTTTCCTGAGCGGTAAGCCATTGAAACAAGGGATGCGCATCGTTTCCGTTTACCTGAACCCGCTCGGCCATGATAAACGTAACCTGGTATTTTCCATAACATACTTCCCCGATTTTTTCAGACTCTTTATGTTCCTGCATGAATTCGTTGGACGGAAAACCGATAATCACCAGTTTTGACCCGTACTTTTTGGAAAGCTGCTCAAATTCCCCGAGTTGGGGCGTATACCCGCATTTTGAGGCCGAATTGAATATGAGCACTTTTTTGCCTTTAAACTCAGACATGTTTACCGTGCGGCCTTCCAGTGTTTTAAATGAAAAATCATAGAAACCGCCTTGGATACCCATAATGGATGCGAAAAGAATGGTGAATAAATTCATACTATTTTTTAGTAAAACGACAGATGAAATACAATTTTGTTTTTGTCACTGGGTTTTTAGGGCGTTGCAAGAACAGGAATCCGTCAACAGGGAATTGCTCAGGCGGTAATTGAGTGAAAGCGACTGACCGTTGATTTTGCCGGAACCCCTGAACGTAACCCCGTTCACCTCTTGCTGTGGAATGGTAATTTCATTCCGCTTAATTTGGGCCGACAGAGGGTAAGACCCATTTGTGTCGTAAATGTTCTCGATGATGACCCGGTAATTGGACGTATCAGGCGACCCTATGCGCAACTCGTAAGCATTTTGAGTGCCGCCACAAAATTCATTTGCGGAAAAAGAACCCAGAAATTTATAGAGCGTAGCCCCGGGCTCGCAGGCAGAATAAAATTCATCGGCATAAAAATCATCGTTGGGATTATCACAACGCGATTTACGGCATCCCCATCCAAGAATGGATACGCAAAACAATCCTAAACCGATGGCAGATGCACCGAACTTCATGCAATACAAAGAAAAGAAAAAATTACCGGGCCAGCCAACCGGCAGGATTGAGAATGGCGGTTCCCTTGCGGATTTGAAAATTCATCACGCTCTTGCCGTTATCGGCGGGCTGAATGGTACCCACCTTTTGCTTGGCATTCACTTTTTGATCACGGCCCACCGAAACCTGTCCCAGATTAGAATAAACCGTGAGATATTCCCCGTGACGCAAGATCACTACGTTGCCAAAACCTTCCACGGGAAACACCCCGGAAACAACCCCTCCGAAAACAGCACGCGCCTCGGCTCCCGCAGGAGCTGTAATATCAACTCCGTCATTTTTCACACTGATGTTTTTCAATACCGGATGCGGATGCGTTCCAAAATTGCCACTGATTACACCCCTTTCCACCGGCCAGGGAAGTAAACCCTTGTTCCCCTCAAATGAATTGGAAAGAGCCCTGGTTTCAGGCGTGACGGACAACACCAGCGGTTTTTCCGGGGCAGCAGGTTTCGTTGGTTCGGCAGGTTTCGTGCCCGACGTTGACTTTTTCGCCTCTGCCGTTTTTTTCTTTTCAGCTTCCATACGGGCTTTTTCCTCCGCCCGCCGCCTTTCAGCTTCTATTTCAGCATCAATGATTTTTTTAATTTTAACCTCAAGGGCTAAGCGCTCACGTTCAGCCTTTTCAATTTTATTGCGTAATTCCTTTTCCCTTCCCTTCAATTTTTTCGCCAATATTTCAGCTTCTCCTTTTTCCGTTTCCAGCAGTTGTTTTTGACTGGTTTCTGCGGAAAGCAGCGTGTTTTTCTCCTGCTTGGCGGCCTCCAGCTGCCGGGTGGCCGTTGACACTTCTTCGCGGACAGCCATGATTTTTTCGGCGCTTACTTTCCGAAACTCAGCCACCTGCCTGAAATAATTCATTCTTCGGTAGGCATTATTTACATTATCGGAGGCCAGCAGATAAATCAACTGATCTGTATCTTCCCTGTTTTTATATGCCATAAAAACCATGCGGCCGTAATTCTCCTTCATGGCATTCAGCCGATCCTCTAACCTGGAGAGCTCGCTGCGGTTGGCGGTAATTTGCACATCCAAAAAAGAAACTTCTTCCCGATACGCATCAATCAATTGATTTCGCTGCTGAATTTTTGTGTTAAGCAACAAGGCCCGTTGCAAGGCAGCTTCTTTACTTTTTTCGGTTTCTTTCAGCAATTTTCCGGTTGAAGAAATATCATTCAACAATTGCTTCTTCCGATTCTCCAGCCTTGCTTTTTCAGATAGGGTAGTCTTTTTTTTATTCTGGCTTTTCTTTTTATTCTGAGCAAAAAGCAACCCCCCGCCCGAAATGCCGGAGAGCATGAAACCCAAAAGGGTGAGAAAAAAACAAAGACGTTTCACAAAACAAAAAAACGCAGGATCATGGCCGGTTATTACACAAACAAGAGATATCTGTAAACAGGGAGCGGTTAATAATCGATACCCGCAGCCTTAGTCAGCACCTTTTCCAGCTCGATACCTGCCGCTTTCCAGGAAAAGAAACGACGCACAAATTCCCTTGCTTCGGCGGCAAGTGATTCTGCCTTTTGGGGACTCTCGAGCAACAAAGAAATCTGCCCGGCGAATTCCTGCGGATCCGATGCGGTAAGCAAAGGGACGGCCTCACCGCCGTTCAAGGCCAAAGCCGCCTGCGGAGTGGTAATTACGGGAATGCCCATGGACATGGCTTCCAAAATTTTATTTTGCACACCGGTGCTGATGAACATTGGGGCCACGAGCATTTTGGCTCCGCGATAATACGGCCTGGTATCCTCTACCCTGCCCGTTACTTCTACCTGTGAAGAAGCTAATTTCAGAACACGGGGAGATGGATCTGCTCCAACAATGAAAACTTTTGGGAACAGATTAGCCGAGGCTAACCGGGGCAATATGTCATTCACCAAATATTCTGCGGCATCCACATTGGGAAGGTAGGACATGGCTCCCACAAAAACGATATCGGAAGAAACGGCATCGGAATGGGCCGATTCGTAAAAAGAGAAGTCTATCCCATTGCCTACAACCCTGCATTTTTCGGCAGCCTTTTGAGGAAGTAAACCTTTATCTTTTTCCGAAATGATGGTCAAACCCTGAAAACGTTGGCTGCATAATACCTCGTATCGCTTCAGCCGTTTAAATTCCTCGCGAAAAACAGGCCGTAGCCAGCGGGTTTCCTTCCGGGCGCGCAGCTTCATATTTTCCGACATCGCATCCTGAAAATCAAGCACCGCGGGACATCTCACCCAATTTACATATTCGGCACAGCGCACCAGCTGAAGATAGGCCACGTCCGGTTTATTTTTTTCTGAAAATTCAGAGAGTCGTTTTCCTGCACGACGATCAAAATAATAGGCCGTCTGAAAAGGAAGTTGGGAAAAAATGGAGCGAAACAAACGCCAGAGGATACGTGGCTTGCTTAGGCGAAACACCTCTATCTGACTGCAAAATGAGGAAACGGCATCCAAATCCTCCTGCGATACATCCTCCTCACACAAAGCAAATAAATAGATTTCGTGATTCCGGGCCAGTTCCCTGAGCTGATGGAAAGCCCTCAGCTTATCACCCTTATCAATAGGATAGGGAAAACGGGGAAGTATAGCCAACACCTTCACGATACAAAGGTAACAACCCTGGAAAACCGGAATGATTTAATGTTTCACCCGATCAAACAGGCGACAGACGGTTTGTTCCGCAGTTTGAGCCGAAAAAAGGGCGTGGGCCTTTTTTCGCGCGTGTGCAGCCAGTTCCGCTAAATCAGTCAGACCTTCCAATACGGAGCCCACCACTTTTACCCAATCTTTGGGTTTATCAGCAAGTAAAAATTCTTTTTTATTCCGGGCCGGGATACCGCGCATAGCGGGTTCCGAAGCAATTACGGGAATGCCTGACACCATCGCTTCGGCAATTTTCATGCGTATACCGCTGCCGGAAAGAAGCGGAACAGCCATGGCATGAAAACCGGCTGCAAAGTCCATAAAATCGGGAACCGCACCTGAACAAGAAAAACCATCCGCCTTCAACTTGATCAAATGCGCCGGCATGTGCCTGCCTGCTGCATGAAATTGGATACGATGGCCAAACTCAGCGCGTAATACCGGAAGAATCTTGGATACAAAATAGTCCACCGCTTCCACGTTCGGTGCCCAATCCATGGCTCCCAAATGAAACAGACGAAGCGTATCCGCCAACGGAGGAACGGAAAAACTACGTTGAAAAAAGGCATCTCCGAAAGAAGGAAAAAGCACCTCAAATGGTTTCCGGAAGCCCATTTCCTGAAAATAGGCGGCATCCCTGTCCGAAATAAAAAAAACACCGTCGGTATAGCGAAGCATATCCCATTCTTCGCTTTTTAAGCGTCCCGCAAGAATGGATAACGTTCCCCGCTTGATGGGATTTTTTTCCTGTGCAGCCAATTCCTCCCATATTTTATGCTCCACATTATGCGAACGATACAGGAGCGGGATATCATACGCCGATTTGATTATTTCGGCATAGGCAAGACCGAAAAGCCCATCCAAAACGATAATGTCCGGACGATGCTTCTGAATGATGTGCAAAACCTTATTTCGGGTTTCCGAATCGCGTACCCGTTGCATGTGATAACTGCTGCCATCGGCCATACTTTTGAGCAGGCGGACGGGTTTAATGCGGGTATCCGCTTCCACGGGTTCGAGCATGGTCCTGCTTTTCCAATGAGGAGGAATCAAGACTTCCTCTACCCTGTGTTTACTTGTGGAAAAGGGGACCAAAACCGTAAATTCGCATGAGGCCATGACCGCTTCTGCAAGCGAATAGGCGGCCATGGTTCCCCCATCGGTGGCAGGAATGGGCGACTTATTAAATAGAATAAGACTTTTCAAGCAGCATTGCGTTTAAAAACCCGGTTTACAATACGAATATACCAATCCCGGTCAAACAGCTTAGAATCATTGGCCGCTTTTATGGTGAGAAATACGCCGAAAGGGATAAGGATGAGCGTACTCACCCACATTCCCCAAAAGGGGGTAAGCGTGAGTTGTTTGGCCGCTTTTTCGCCGATTGTGCTGATCACATAATACAGGATGAAAATCACCATGGAGAAAACCAGAGGCAAACCCAGTCCGCCCCTTCGGATGATGGCTCCGAGCGGAGCTCCTATAAAGAACAAGGCAATACAGGCTACGGATAACGTGAATTTCCTGTGCCATTCGGAGGCGTAACGGGCTATGGTTTCCCTGCGGCTTCGTATTTCAATCAAAAAATCACCTGCTCTGATTTTTCCATTTTCGGCAATGCTTGCTGTTTCCTGCAAGATACGCAGGGCAGAGAGCGTATCACGAAGAACAACATGGTTTTTATCGACAATTTCACTATCTGAAAATAATCGGGGAGGAATGAATTCTGAAGACATGGATACGGCCGTAGAACCGTTGCGGGCACCTCTGATTTTTTCCGGCTCGGGAACCAAAGGATTAAAGTTGTCGGGGAGGGTCTGCATACCCAACGGCCGGGGCGTACTTCTTGCAAAAAAATAATTTTGTCTTACAGAACGTCCGAAATCCCCCGCCCTATTTTCGTATTGCAGACGAAGTTCATTGATGGCTTTCTGCAACTGGCGTATCGTCATCATCTGGTAATGATCCTTGTAGATATCTTCACTGTTACGTGCCAACTTAAAATCACTCAGATCAACAGGGATAATCTGGGCAGAAAAATAATTTTTCACAAAAGGCAGCTTTGGGTCAGGTTTGCCAAAAAAACCAAGTTCATCGTAGGTTACGCCATCCATAAGACGGAGCACGAGATAGTTCTCATCCGGGGTTACCTCCAGCATGCCTTTTTGTGCTATCGTCACCCTGGCATTTCCGTTATCAAAGCGGGTATGATCATAAATCATAATGCCGGAAAGTGTTTTTTTATCCGCGCTCACGCTTTCTACCCGAATCACCAGATCCTTGATTCCTTCGTAGAACACGCCGGCTTTAATGTCAATGGCAGGGCGCTGTTTCTGGATATCAACCAGAAGCGAGCGCAATTTCAGATTGGCCACAGGAAGCACGTTATTACTGAAATAAAAGGCAAGAAAGGCCATGATGACGGAAACCACGATAAGCGGACTCAGAATGCGATAAAGGGAAATACCGGCTGCCTTGCAGGCCACTAGTTCCAGATTCTCCGCAAGAGAGCCGAAAGTCATGATGGCAGATAACAGAATGGCCAGGGGTAATGCCATAGGAACTATACTGGCCGACAGATATAGAATAAATTCCAAAATGACGGGAATTTCAAGACCCTTCCCGGCAAGGTCGTCAATATATTTCCATATGAACTGCATGATTAGCACAAACTCCGCGATGAAGAACGTAAGGATGAAAGGACCCAGATAATTCCTCAGAACCAACAGATGGAGTTTTTTGAGCATAATGCAAAGGTACTTGAATCGCCGGGAAATAGCCTACACTTTTTATCTCACAGCAGAAACGACAAATAAATAACCACTCTACGCACCTTAGGAATGCGGATTGGTGAACTAAAATACATAATGAACACTTAGCCCGGTCGATGCCTGAGTATTTTTACACCCAGAACAATCCAACCGGTCATAAACAGCAAACCGCCCACGGGAGTAACCGGGCCCAAAAAGGAAGGATTCCATCCTATGATTTCACGTGTGGAAAGCAGATAAAGCGAGCCGGAAAAAAAGAGAATGCCAAGAAAAAACAACCAAAACACCGGTCGGAAAGAAATGCCGGAATAGAAGGCAGATAAGATACCAACGGCTACCAATGCCAAGGCATGCACGGTATGATAAAAAACTCCCGTTTGATACGATTCAAACAGACGGTCAGCAATTTGACCTTTCAGCGAATGTGCACCCAAAGCACCGGCCATTACAGCTATTGCAGCCAGAAAAGACCCTGTGGCTATCCATTTCTTTCCCATAGATTCTTTTAGACAAAGGTAACAAGGTCGTTCATTTTCCCTTATCCTTACCCGGAGACATGCGAAAAATCTGTTCCTTTGCAAGGCCAACAGGGCTTAATTCATGAAAAAAATCCTGCTTATCGGTGCCGGGCGATCTGCCACTTGTTTGATCGATTATTTGCTGGAAAAGGCACCACTTTACGATTGGTATGTTACCATCGGCGAACTTAATCCTGAAACCGCCAAAAGTAAAACAGGGGCATCAGACCGGGCTTCCGTCATTCTCTTCGACTCACGCAACGAGGAGTTGCGATCTCGGCTGGTTTCCGGGCACGACCTGATTATTTCGATGTTGCCTCCCGCCCTTCATGTAGATGTGGCAAAAGAGTGCATACGATTCCGCAGGCATATGATTACAGCCTCTTACGTTTCAGATGAAATGAAAGCGCTGGACGAAGAGGCCAAAAAAGCCGGAGTAACCCTGTTAAACGAAATGGGAGTAGACCCCGGCATTGATCATATGAGCGCCGTAAAAGTACTGGACGAGCTTCGTGCGGAAGGTGCTGATGTTTTCCATTTTGAAACCTTTACGGGAGGTCTCCCCGCTCCCGAATCGGACGATAATCCATGGCACTACAAATTCTTTTGGAATCCGATGAACGTTGTACTCGCCGGCCAGGGGGGAGCAAGTAAATTTCTGCACGAAGGCCGTTTTAAATACATTCCCTACCAGCGCGTTTTTCGCAGAACCGAGCGGGTATTCATTCCGGGTCATGGGGAATTTGAAGGATATGCCAACCGCGACTCCCTTAAGTATAGGGAAGTCTACGGGCTTCAACAGGCTAAAACCATATACAGGGGCACATTCCGCAGACCGGGTTTTTCTCGTGCCTGGAACATTTTGGTTCAATTGGGCGCTACGGATAACACCTACGTAATGGAAAATTCAGAGCAGATGAGCAACCGTGACTTCATCAACTCATTTCTGTACTACCATCCGACAGATTCCGTGGAAACCAAAGTGGCCCAGCAATTTCATCTGGATTTAGATTCAGACGAAATGATGAAGCTGGAATGGGCAGGCCTTTTCCTGAACGATGAAAAACCCGCACTTGAAAATGCAACCCCCGCCCAGATGCTGCTCAAGATTTTGGAAAAAAGATGGACTCCCGGCCCAAAGGACAAGGACATGATTGTGATGTGGCACCGGTTTGATTACCACCTAAATGGACAATCACATCAAAGGCAGTCTTATCTAGTTGTTTCAGGCGAAGATCCCGTGCATACGGCTATGGCCAAGACCGTGGGGCTTCCTACAGCCATCGGTGCAAAATTGCTTTTGGAAAATCACCCCGGTTGTTTCGGTGTTTTGATTCCGGTAATTCCTGAAATTTACACTCCTGTTTTACGGGAATTGGAAGACTTCGGCATTAAAAATGAAGAAAAGCAGATGAGATAGATATCCTATTTGCAGGCAGGATTTATGCCGGCGACATAGCGGTCTTTCACCTTCATTTGCGAAGTAACGCCACATCCGGCAAACCCGGAGATATCGGACTCGGAAACCTGCGACAGGTAATTTCGAAGCAAAACCGAAGCCACCGGCATATAACTCCAATGCCACTTTTCTTCCTCATATCCAAAGGGGCGGTCTTTTCCCTTCGGTGAATACACCTGGCAAAAACCAAATTCGGAAGCGCGGCGGATAAGCCAGTCATACTCGGCCTTTCCTTTGCCGGAAAGAAAATAATCGTCTTCCAAGCTGTTTATGTCTATATCGGTACCCCAATGATGGCGCGAAGTACCGGGCATGGAACTGTAAAGTAAAATTAATCGGGCTCTTTCCACAGAGTCCTTGACTTCCTCTGCCAGATTTTTCCCTTCCACCTTGCGCTCCCCATTCCATTTTGCTTCCCAAATCGTTTTTTGACGGTCAAAATTCCGGGCTCCTGAAACAATGGTCAGGCTGATTCCCTCCTTCAGTGCTTCGGCCCGCATCTTAAGAAAAGCTTCGTACACATCACCGCGAAGGTATTCATTGGTTTTAGTGGTGTGTTCGGGAGCGATGACCTTGAAATCTGGGTAATCGGAGTAGCGGATTTTCCCCGTAAGGTAGGCATTATCGGCAAAAAGTTGAGACAAATCCCTCACGGGAAGTGAGTCTTTTGGAGTTTCAATATGCCCATTCTCTTGCGGCAAGCCCGATGATAAAGAAACCTCCCTGCACTTAACGGATAAAAACACAAGCGCGGATATCAGTGCAATTTCAATGGCATTCATTCGTTTAAACCTCTCAATTGGCGTATTTTCGCGCCCTAAAGTACGAATAAAGCATGGTTTTTCGGATACGTTTTGTTTCTCGCGCGGTTTTATCGAGCCTACTGCTGCTTTTTCTTTCCTGCGGAAATTCAACCGATTCGGATACTGAAGGAGAGGGTACCGTGTATGATTCACTTCCGCCTTTTGAAAAAGACACTTGCATCTATCCCAAAAGTATCCGCTCCTCTTCGTTCATGTTTCCCGAAAATGTATTCGGTGATGTAAATGTGGTGGATGATGACTATTCTACCGTTTGGAAAACATTGCCTGGATTAATCACGGGCGAATACGTAGAGTTTGATTTTGACTCCATCTATCTGGAATCGGTTTACGTGCACATCACGAAAGACCTTCGATTCGGAAAGGTGAAAAATCTTCGTGTATTCGCAGACAATAACCTCTTAGGCACCTTTCCCACGGAAACCAGGCTTCCGATAAACCGAAAAGTAAACACCCTACGGGTAGAACTGGGCGAAACAGATGGAATAAACAAGGTTGATTTTCCAATCATTCAAGACAGTTCCCGAAACCTGCTGCTCATCCATGAATCCTTCGAATCGGTATACACTTCAAAATCCGTGGCAGTTTCCGAAATTGAATTTTTTGGAGCGGGCGGAAAAAAATATCCGATCCGGTCCATACCGGAAAAAAAAGCAAAAATGAATTTTTACGGGGTAATTCCACCCTCCGAATTACACAATCAGCGACTCCTTTTTGACGGTAAACCCCAATTCGGATGGATCGGCCCCGGAGAGGCCAAGGAAAAAATCCTTCTATTCTCCTTCGAAGAAGAGCAAATCATCAACGGTATCTATTTTCCGTACACGCAAGATTTAAATATACGACGCATCGGATTCAGGCTGAGGAAAAGGCCGCTGCCGGAATATGAGGTGAAGCCCAAAGGCGATCAAGGTCTGTTCATTCAATTAAAAAATACGCTGAAGGGCAAAAACTTTGAGCTGATTATTCTCAAGACGAATCCGGGGGCGAATCCTTTTATTCCTGAACTCCTTTTCCACGATGGTTCCCGTTATTTCGGCATATTTTCAGACTCTTTGGAGTTTTACAGAAACCTTCGGGTGGATTCGGCCAGGGGAACTCCTTTAGAAAACCACCTCGACGGACGTGTAAGCTATTCACGCACCTGGGAAATATTCCCGAAACCGTTGGAGGAGATTTTCAGAAAAAAGGGAGTTAAAAAAGACACTGTTAACCATATAACGGAAGAAAGAAACGTGGTATTCCGTATTTCATCCAACGCCACCTTCCTTGTCGAAGAAACAATACGGGAAACCAAAACAGACCAGCGGGGAGTAAAACAAATCACGATAACGGAACGGACAGCCGAAGGTTATTGGATTTACAAAACGAAGTCGGCTGAACAGGTGCAAATTGCCTGCCATGCCGATCTGCTTATCAAACGAAAAATAATAACGGCAACGGGAGAAAAAACGGCAGAAGAAAAAGTGCGTGAAAAAACGGTATTTGAATGCACGATAACAAGTGCATACTTATCTTTCTCTGACCTGTTTGACGGATTTCCGACCACCTATTGAACCACAGTTACAGGACAACAATAGGCAGAGAATATTCAGGAGACAACCGAACACAAAAAAGAACCTATCCAGGTTTGAGCGGCCGGCTTTAAACGGGTCTGTTTAAATTCACCCAGAGTAGTTACCAGATTGTCAAAAACAAGCGTTTCAGGGGTGATTTTTTCATTTATTTTGAGCTCTACCAGATCGCCGCTTTTGCAAAGTCTGATCTCGTCATTCTGCAGATAAGCGATACACATTCTGTTTGTAAAGCTCACCCCAAATTCATCCTGTTTTTGCAACATGAAACGCATAAATGCATCGATGGAACATCCCGTAGCTCCGTCACGGCTTTCATCCACCGCCATGACGGCGAACAAATTGCAGATTACGGCAAACCGGGCGCCCAACTCCTTTCCATGGGCCTTCCATGCCGCAGCAAATGCACTTCCTTCACGCTGAAGGAGTTCCGCATCCGCATCAGTCAAAAAAGAATCCGCCTGAAAAACCCAAACACGGGCATGATCAGGAAGGGTTATTTGCTCAATTCCCCTGTTGTAAAACGGTGTCTCGGTAATGATCATAAATCAGCGGATTGGGCGATTAACTCCGCCACATCCATTACGGTAACTTTTTCTTCCTTTTCAAAATGCTTTACCCCATCAGCCATCATGGTCTTGCAGAAGGGGCACCCCACGGCAATGACATCGGGATTTTCAGCCAGTGCTTCTTCTGATCTGGCAACGTTCACTTCACGCTCGCCCGGTTCCGCTTCCTTGAACATTTGAGCACCTCCGGCACCGCAGCAAAATCCGCGTTCGCGGTTTCGGGGCATTTCCGCGAGTGCCGCATCTAATTTTTCCAAGATTTCTCTGGGCGGCTCATATACACCGTTAGCCCTACCCAGATAACAGGGATCGTGATAGGTTATCCGTTTACCTTGGAATGTACCACCGGAGAGTGTTATTTTCCCTTCATTCAGCAACGACTGAAGCAGTTCCGTGTGATGGAGCACTTCGTAATGCCCGCCAAGTTCGGGATATTCGTTTTTCAACGTATTGAAGCAATGTGGACATGAGGCGACGATTTTTTTAACCTCATAGGCATTCATCACCTGTATGTTCTGCATGGCCTGCATCTGAAAGAGAAACTCATTCCCGGCCCGTTTTGCCGGATCTCCCGTGCAGCCTTCCTCCGTGCCCAAAACGGCGAATTTAACACCTGCCTTGTTCAGAATTTTCACAAAGGCTTTGGTTACGCGCTTGGCTTTATCATCAAAACTTCCCGCGCAGCCCACCCAAAACAAAATATCCGGAGACTCACCCGATGCGGCCATTTCGGCCATGGTAGGTACTTTAAGGTATTCGCTCATATTCCGATTGTTCCTTTATTGATTATTCTTCGGTTGCCCAATTTAATCTGTCAGCAGGAGAAAACTGCCAGGGGGCGCTGTTATTCTCCACGTTGGTAAACATCACGTTCAGTGATCCCGGAGCAGCAGATTCCTCCATAACAAGGCTTCTGCGCAAGTCTACGATGATGGAAAGCGGATCAATGTTAACCGGACATGCCTGTACACAGGCGTTGCAAGTTGTACAGGCCCATAGTTCTTCGGGCGTGATATAATCATGCAACAAATTTTTTCCGTCCTTAAAATCGCTTCCGTTTGCGTCAATCCCCTTACCGATTTCTTCAATGCGGTCGCGCGTTTTCATCATGATGGCACGCGGAGAAAGTAATTTGCCCGTCTGATTTGCCGGACATTCCGAAGTACATCGACCACATTCCGTACAAGAATAGGCATCCATCAACTGTTTCCAGGATAAATCCGTCGCATCTTTGGCACCGAAACTGACAGGTTCGGCATCTGCTGGCGCCGCCGCATAGGGATCCGCGGTGGGGTCTAACATAAGTTTTACTTCGCGGGTAACGCTATCCAGGTTGCTGAATTTTCCCTTGGGGGTCAGATTGCTGAAATACACGTTGGGGAATGCCAGGAAAATATGAAAATGCTTACTGAACGGAAGATAGGCCATGAACCCAACGATGCCGATCAGGTGGCCCCACCAACCTATTCTTTCCACTATTTTCAGAGTATCAAATGAAACCCCGTCGAATAACGGAGCCAAAGCCCCCGACAATACAAACGATTCGGTTCCTGAAGTTTTCAAAGCGACATCCGCGGTATTCATCAGGAAAATATTCATCACAAGAAATATTTCCCCGAAGAGGATGATGTTGGCATCCCGGGAAGGCCAGCCCTGCATTTCAGGCTTTTGGAAGCGGGCCAGTCGGATGATATTACGCCGATATAGAAAGATAACGGTGGCAACAAGGGCCAGCAAAGAAAGAAACTCGATACTGTTTATTACTAAACTATACAAAGGTGCAAATGCGCTATTCTCTATTACATGCCAAACCGCCCGGTGGCTGCCCGTAAAACCGTCAATTATAACTTCCAGCAGTTCTATCTGCGTAACCAAAAAGGCCAGGTATATGAATACGTGCAAAATACCCGCGATGGGCCGCACCACCATTTTGGATTGTCCCAATGCGACCAATCCCATAATTTTTAGCCGCTCCGACACATTTCCGGAACGGTCTTCTTTACGACCCAGGTGTATGTTTCTGTATATTTTGGACACCTTGAACCCGAAGAATCCGAGGCCTCCCAGAAAAATCGCGGCGAATGCCAGCACAGAAAGTATCTCCATTGTATTCAAACTCGTTAAATAAAACAACCTATTGGCTCTTTCGGTTGAGCCTTTCCTGTTTTTTCTTTTCTTTTTCCAATTCCCGCTCCTTACGTTCGCGGCTGCTACCCACCTTAATCAGGTTCACCGTAATGTAATCATCAGGATGATCGGTGATGTCCTGAACAAGCACATTCATTTTTACGAGAACCGAGTCGGCCCGGTGAAGAAGTTCCTTACTTCCAAGCAACTCTCCCAGCGTACCCTCTCCCCTGTTTACGCGGGTAAGCAACGTATCCACCTCCGTCATCACGCGGTTGAAGGAATTTACCGTGGAGGCGATGTTGGCCTGTTTCAGAGAATCGGAAACCGCACTGAAGTTGCGTATGATGTTACGGATGTCTTTGTTGCTTTTACGCACAGTGCCTGAGATAGAATCAACATTCGTGATAATATTGGATATCTTTGGTTTCTCAGAAGATATCAGGCTGTTTACCTGACTGATGGCCAACTCAATTCCCTGAATCGACTTACGCAGACTGGTAATACCCGAACTGATATTACCCATCCCTTCGTCATCAAAAACACTTTTGAATGCCGTAACCACGGTATCTACCGATCCGATCAGGTTCTCCACTTTGGCTTTAAGCGGAGCAATCATTTCATTCACCTGCTCCTGTAAACCTGCTTCAATTTCGGAACGGAGTGTATCGCCGGATTCGGCCAGGGCCGAACTTCTGCCGGGCACGATGATGATTTCATTGCCACCCAGAATACCGGAACTCACGATACGGGCCCTGGAATCCTTGGGAAACTTGTACTCTTTATTGTCAATGCGAAACTGTACCAACAATTCACCTTTGGTGCTTTCCGGCAAAAAGCCGATTTCAGTCACCTGACCGATTTTAAACCCGTTCACTTTCACCGGACTGGAGACAGTAAGCCCGCTGACCGTTTGATATTTTGCGTAGAATGTTTTGCTTCTCGAAAAAAGATTGGAACCCTTAAGCACATTAAAGCCCCAGACCGCACCGGCCAAGGCCAACAAAACCACGATTCCGATTTTCGTTTCTCTACTTAATTTCAAGGTGTCTGAGCGTAAAGTGGGACAATATTACTCTTTTTTATCCAAAATACCTACTGCTTCTTTTACCGACACTCTGCCCCCCTGATAAAAGGCCACCACAAAAGCATCCGGGTAGCCGATTTTCCGCATCCTGTCCTGTAAATTTTTCATTGCTTCAAGCGACTTGCTTTCCCCGCAGGTGTATGCATATCCGTTGGCTGTTTTATACCACCACAACGATTCTACATTCCTGAATTTTTCAGAGGGCCGGCTTACCTGAGGACCTGAGTAGATCTGGACACGGAACACAACCTCCCCCTTTTTTTCCGATTCCAAAGCCTGAGTTCCCGAATGTTCATGGCCATCAGACTGATTGGGATTCCCCCCATCTTCTTGCTTTTTCTCTCCATCCGAAATCAGCGGATAATAAGCCGTACCCTCCACCTCATTTTTATAATCAACAAATGCCTTAAAAATAGACATGGCCATCTGTCGCTGACTTTCAGCCGTCATCAGGTATTTTTCCTCCTGCCGGTTGGTGAGAAAGCCCGTTTCAATAAGAACGGCGGGCATAGCCGTTTTCCACAAAACCAAAAAACCTGCCTGTTTCACTCCTCTGTCATAGCGCCCGGCTTCACTCCGAAAATAACGCTGCACCTTGGCTGCAAAAGAAAGACTGCGGTTGAGATAGGTATTTTGATAAAGAGAAAAGATAATGTTTCCTTCAGGAGAGTTTATGTCAAAACCTTCGTAGTGCTGTTTATAATCAGGCTCCAACAGCACGGCCTCGTTTTCCCGTTTGGCTACGGCCAGGTTGGCTTCTGATTTGTGAAGACCCAGAACGAAAGTTTCCGATCCGTTGGCCTCTTGCGGTCCGGCATTGCAATGAATGCAAATAAATAAATCGGCATTGGCCTGATTGGCTATTTCGGCCCTGCGGTGAAGCTCCACAAACACATCGGTTTTCCGCGTGTAAACCACTTTTACGTCGGGCAGATGCGTTTCGATAAAATCACCTAATTTCAAGGAAATAGCCAGAGCGATGTTCTTTTCATAGACCGACGCTCCCTGACAACCCGAATCATGCCCCCCGTGACCGGGGTCGATACACACCGTTTTTACTTTGTCTTTCAGCGGCAATAAAGCACGAGCTAAGCCGTTTAGGTAGGCGCTTGCATTGAGCTTTACCGAGAAAATGAAAAACAGAACAAGAATCCATCTGCCCAAAACAGAAGAACTGTTCCATGGTTTATGTGTAGTTTTGACGCGCTCGTTCATACTTCAAAAGTAGTGGTAAACCTAAAGGTCGCGATGAATCGGTATAACGCATTTTTCAGCATGTTATTTTTGATAACTCTGAATTTGCAGACGGTCTGTGCCCAGGTAAATCCACAGAAGCTGACTCCCGACAGTACTTCCGAAAAGTCGCTTATCCTGCCGTCCGACTCGCTGGAAAAGGCAGGAATCACACCGCGAAAGAAGAAATTCCTCGAAAGCCTAGTCACGTATTCGGCAAAAGACTCCATCATTCTTTCGGCGGCAAAAAAGAAAATTTATCTGTTCGGGCAGGCCGAGATTACCTACTCCACCATTAACCTGAAGGCCTATTACATAGAAATAGATCTGGATAAGAAAACTCTCACCGCCAAAGGGCTCTATGATTCGCTGGATGCCGCATGGACAGGAAGGCCGGTTTTTACCGATAAAGACAAAACGTTCACCTCCGAGGAGCTCAGTTACAATTTCGTGACCAAAAAAGGACTGGTAAAAGCAGTGATTACCCAGGAAGGAGAAGGATATCTGCATGGTGAACGGGTAAAATATACCAATCAGTTTCTCAAAAGAGATACCGTGCAGGTGATTTATGTGAAAGGCGGAAAATACACCACCTGTAATCTGGAAGATCCGCATTTCCACATCAGCGCCCGAAAAATCAAGGTCATTCCAAATGATAAAATCGTAACGGGACCCGCCAATCTGGTAGTGGAAAAAGTACCCACTCCGTTGTTTCTGCCATTCGGTTATTTTCCCACCAATACGCAAAAAAAATCAGGCATTTTGTTTCCTCAGTATGGTTTTCAACCCGCTTTCGGATTCTTTTTGCGCGAAGGCGGTTTTTATTGGGCGGCCTCTCCCAAAGTTGATCTCGCACTGACGGGAAGTGTTTTCACCAACGGCAGTTTCGGGGTAGGCCTACGAACAAATTACAAAGTTCGTTATAAAGTGTCCGGTGGAATCGCCATCAACTATGCCAATTCTGTTTTCGGAACCGATCCTAAACTTCCCGATTACCGCCGACAGAACGAATGGCGCATAAACTGGCAGCATCAGCAGGATCCAAAATGGCTTCCGGGACTCAGTTTCAAATCGGATGTAAATATTGTGACCAACGGTTTCAATAAATTCAACCAAGCCGATATCACCCAATTCGTACAAAACACTTTTCAATCCAACATTTCCGTTGCTTATTCCATACCGAAAACTCCCTTTAATATCTCGGTAAACCTACGTCACGAGCAAAATACGGTTACGCACCGGGTAAATCTTACGCTGCCCGAAATCATCTGGACCACCAACCGTTTTTTTCCCTTCAAAAATCGGAAACGCACCACACCGTCCAAATGGTGGCAACAGATCTGGGAAGGCATAGGCATCACACACCGCACCGATTTCGGAAACCGCATCATCACCACCGACACCACCTTCGGAAAGGACATAAACAACCTATTCCGGGGCAGGATTACCAACGGAATGAAACATTCCTTTCAGGCAAACAACAGCTTCAAATTGTTTAAATACATCAACTTCAACCCTGCCCTAAACTACGTGGAATACTGGCGATTCAACAGCCTGGATAAACGCTGGGATAACACCACACAGCAGACCGTTACCGACACCCTGCGGGGATTTTTTACCGATCGGGAATGGGATGTACGGGCCGATTTGAGTACCAACATTTTCGGATTCTTCACGTTCAAAAAAGGAAAAATTAAAGCCATCCGGCATGTGTTCACACCGAGTATTTTCTTTAATTACAATCCCGATTTTGACCGCCGCGTATTCGGCTACTTTCAGGCAAACGGTTCACTGGGAAGCTACCGTCCTGCGGATATTTCCCTCTACGGAGGTCCTTCGCGCGGACCCGCGGGACTGATCGGATTCTCGCTGAACAACAACCTTGAAATGAAAGTGGCATCGGCAAAGGATACACTCACTGGGGAAAAGAAAGTAAAGATTTTCGACTTCTTCAACATTTCGGGTGCGTACAACCTGATCGCCGATTCCTTGAATCTGCAGCCTTTTTCTCTGCAATTTCGAAACTCCTTTTGGGATAACCGCATCAGCATCGTATTCAGTTCTCGACTTGACCCTTATGCGCTCCGGTTAGATTCCCTCGGGCGCGGTACACGCATCAATAAATTCCTGCTGAAGGAAAACGGAAAACCGCTTCGGCTTACTGAGTTGAATTTGAACGTCACCTGTAACCTGGTAGGAAAACCGCGCGATAAAAGATCAGTAAATCAAAACCTCACCACACCCGAAGAGCAGCAAATGGTACAAATGAATCCGGGGGATTTCCTTGATTTTAACATCCCCTACAACCTTTCACTCTCCTACAATTTCTCGTACATCAACCCGTTGAATGAACGAAACATCATTAATAACATTCAGGTACGCGGCGATATTTCCATCACACGCAATTGGAAAATCGACTTCTCTTCGGGATTTGACTTCATCAACCTGAAGCCCACATTAACCAATATCGGAATCAGCCGAAATTTACATTGCTGGCAGATGGATTTCAATTGGGTTCCCTTCGGCACCATTGCCCAGTATGTATTCACCATCCGAGCCAAATCCAGCCTGTTGCAGGATTTAAAGTTAAACCGCCGCCGCACCTGGGCCCCGGCATTATAAAACAGGATTATTTTTTTCTCCGCTCTCATTCTCATTATCACTCTGATTCCAGCTTTTGGATCTTGGCTCTTTTTGCGTCCTTTATCCTTGTTCTTTTGTCCTTTGTCTGAAAATAAAGTTTTCAGGGCTACGCCCCTTTTTACACTACCGGCCAATCCGAGCTACTGAGATTTCAGCGCTGCGCGCCTCAAGATTTTTCGATTGTTTTTATGCTTGAATGTTCATTTGTTGTAACAGAATCCACTCCTGATACTTGATACCTGCTACCCTTTTTTGATATCTTGACAAGGTCTAACTACCCAATACCAAATACTCACTACCTTCTGCCTATTGCCTAATAAAAGAGCCAAGAATCAAGAGCCAAGACAATTTCGCTGCCCTGTCCCGAGGATAAATGTCGGGACTCGAAGGGCAAGAACCAAGATGCAAGAGTAAAAGGCCTATTACCTGAAAACCGATAACAATAAACAATTGAACAATCAAACAATTGAACAATCACCTCCCTTCTGCCTTTTCCCTATTGCCTTTTGCCTATTGCCTTCTGCCTATTGCCTTCTGCCTAAAATACCAAATCGGCCGATCCTATGGTACCGAAATCGAAACCGGCAATACTTTGCCACTGAAAAATTGATATCCGTTGAGAGCAAAATCGGCTACAAAAACGGCCATTTCTTCAGGATCAATAGGCGCCTTATAGCCGGGGAATGCCTCAGACAACA
>CAYYRB010000008.1:0-1476 GCA_964473995.1 uncultured Candidatus Competibacteraceae bacterium
AAAATCCGCCTGTAAGGGCTTTCGGTTTATGCAAACCGCATAGGTGCAAGCAGTAATCCGTAAGAGAGGAAGGTTTTATGCTCTTTGAAAATGAGTAGACTTTGCCTACTTTTATACGAATGCAAAAACAGCTGAAGCATGAATTATAAAATGTCATTTCAGGAAAGAGCCAAGTTAGGTTTGGAGCAACTATCCAAACAATCGCCCGTTACCTTAGCGAAGGCTCGGCTGCAGGTTCAAAAACTTAAAGCCATAAGCAAATCAAAAGGCAAGAAAGAAAGAGGTTAGAAGTTCTTATTTCTAAAAAATGCCTCTGGATAAATTACATTGACTTCACCCGGTTTGTAAGCGAAGGCGCCGAACAAAGGGTTTATTTGAAAGATTCCGTTCATGTTATTAAACTGAATGATGCCATATATTACGAATTATGGGAGGATTACTTTTATAACCTTTTAATTCACAATTTTTTTTTCCCCGATACCGCATACGAATTGCAGGGATTTACAAAAGAGAATGAAACTCTTTATGCGGTGGTTCAGCAATCTTACGTTTCAATGACAGAATGTACAGAACTCAATCAGGTAAAGATATTTCTCACTTCCAATGGATTCATCAACATCAGAAATAATGATTTCTACAATCCTGACTTGGGAATAATTTTAGAAGACCTACACGATGAAAATGTGTTAAGCAGAAATAATATTCTTTATTTCATTGACACTGTTTTTTATTTAACAGATGAGTTTTGGCAGACAACACTTTAAACATCTACCGTACAGTTGATATTGTTCAGAGTATTTGCAAAAATTAAATTATCGTGCATTGTTTAAAAGGAAATCTTATTCGGTTTGTCATTTAGTATTACACAAAGCTGACCGTTGCAACGGTAATTTAGAAGAACTGGATCGGCCTTAAGGCCAAAAACGGAGCAGCAAGATTTCCGCAGCCAGAAAAAGCAGGGCAGCCGCCAAAAACCATTTCCACAAAGCCTCTGCCTGTTCTTTTTGCCGGATGGTCTGCCTGAGTGTGTCTTCTGCCGAGTTCAGTACCTCGGCATAGGGCAGCCCCGCCTTACGAATTTCGGCTTTCAGGTTTTCGTCGCTCATGCTTTCCGAATCGGATTCGGTGCGCGCATAATTGTAGGCCAACACCCGGTTCAGCGGTGTGCCGCTTTCAATTCGGTAGTTTCCTGCTTCGCGCAGGTATTCACCCGGATAAAACAGGATTTTTCCGCCTACCTGCCGCTGTTCGGGAATAAACTCCACTCCGCTTTCGGCATGTATCCATCGTAAAACGTCATCGCGGCCTGTTTTCGGCGGTTGGGGTATCTCCGCCGGTTCATAGCCGCCGGCAAAATAGAACAGGGGTGATTTTTGGGCGGATAAAAACGCGGTTTTCAGTAAAATGGGTACGAACAAGGCATGTCGGTGGAAATTGCCCGAGGCATCTTCCGCCGGAACCGTGCAAACAAACACA
>CAYYRB010000008.1:1576-23556 GCA_964473995.1 uncultured Candidatus Competibacteraceae bacterium
ACCTTTTCCGGAGCGGGGTCGGCCCCGTTTTCATTAATCACCATCAGGTTCAGGTATTCCGCTACCTGAAAGGAAAAATAAAAATCGTTGTCAAAGGCGGATGAGTTATCTTCAATGGACACTTTTCCCGCCTGAGGCCCTGTTTTCAGTACCGTGAAAAATAATTCACCTTCGGCCATCCCGCCCGCCGGAACGGTTATCTGAGACGGAGTTTTTTGTTCTCCGTTTAAAAACAGTTTCACTGATACGTTTTCGGCATCGGCCTTGCCGGTATTGCGGATTCGGTATTTGAGCGTAAGCGGAATGTTCACGCCCGTATTTGGCGTAGCCAGCCATACACTGTCCAGATATAGATTGGCCGATTGGGCTGCGCGGAGAGGCAGCAGAAAAAGGCTGTAGGAGGAGTCGGGCTGTATTTCGGGGAGGTTAACGGCCTGCTGCGGAAAATCGCTGATGAAGTATATCCGTCCTCCGCCTTGGGCATTTTCCCTTCTAAGTAAATCTTTTTGCCGGTTTACCACTTCCGAAATGCTTCTTCCCGTGGGGCTCAGGTCCACTTCAGTAAGCAGATTCAGAAATTCATCACGGGAATAAAAACGGGCATGCCGCCCTTCAAAATCATTGGTTACCAGTTGGAATTTATCCGTGGGGGAGTAGGCTTCTGCCACTTCTTCCGCCATTTGTTTGGCGCGGTTCAGGAGGTTGCCGCTTTCGCCTTCCCGGTCCATACTGAAACTGTTATCCACATACACCGAAACGAGCCGTGTGCCTGAATTACCCGCACCGGGCACGTTGTTTCGGAATGGCTTGGCAAAGGCGAATACCACGGCGGCAATGGCCAAAAGGCGCATCAGCAACACCAGGAGATGTTTTAACTTCTGTCGGTTTTTTCGGGTAATGTCCACCTCCTGCAACAGGGAGACATTGGTGAAATACACTTTTTTGAACCTGCGGAACCGGAATAGGTGAATGATGACGGGAACCGCAAGGGCCGCCAAGGCAAACAGAAAACCCGGAAACAGAAAATTCATGCGCTAAAGATAAGGCAGTACCCTCGAAAACGAAAAAGCCGTGAATAAATTGCCGTTTTTGCCTTCTGGAGCTGCCGAAAGGGATGTTATGCAGGAACGTGTTCCTGAGCGGCCAAAAAGCGTTCTGCTTCTAAGGCGGCCATACACCCGCTTCCCGCAGCCGTCACTGCCTGCCGGTACACCTTGTCCTGGGCGTCGCCGGAAGCAAAAAGTCCGGGCACGTTGGTGGTGGCTGTTCCGGGTACGGTGATGATGTAGCCCTGCTCATCCATGTTAACCTTTCCTTTCAGGAATGCGGTATTCGGTTCGTGGCCTATGGCAATGAAAAGGCCCGTAACCGCGATATCGGTTTTTTCACCGGTTTGGTTGTTTTTTACACGAACACCGTCCACACCTTCGGTTCCCAGAACTTCATCCACTTCGGTGTTGTAATGAATTTCGATGTTGGGTGTATGTTGCACCCGGGCCTGCATGATTTTGCTTGCCCGGAATTCATGCCGGCGTACGAGCATGTGCACTTTTTTGCACAGTTTGCTCAGGTAGTGGGCTTCTTCGCAGGCCGTGTCGCCGGCACCCACAATGGCAACCTCTTGTCCGCGGAAGAAAAATCCGTCGCATACGGCACAGGCGGAAACGCCTTTTCCGTTGAGGCGTTGCTCTGATTCAATCCCCAGCCATTTGGCCGACGCTCCCGTGGCAATAATTACGGTTTCCGCTTCCACGGTGGTAGATCCGTCCACGGTAACCATAAACGGACGTGAGCTTACATCGATGTCAGAAACAGTTCCGTAGCGCACATCGGTTCCGAAGCGTTCGGCCTGTTTTTTAATGTCTTCCATCATTTGCGGGCCCATTACTCCTTCCGGGTAGCCGGGGAAATTTTCCACGTCATTGGTAATCATCAGCTGCCCTCCCGGTTGGGGGCCCACATACATCACGGGTTTCATTTCTGCACGTGCGGCGTATATCGCGGCGGTGTATCCTGCAGGACCCGCACCGATGATGAGGCATTTTATCTTTTCCATACTCTGTTTGTCGTTTTCTGAATTTCGGGGTAAAGGTAATTAACCATGAAGGGTTTTCAATTATCAGAAGGGCAATAAATGATGAGGGGTAGGCTATTTGGCTACACGCTGAATGTCAAATACGCCGTATCCTACAAAACCGCCCAGTGCATCGCCTCCGGTGATGTTCGATTTTACCGTGGTGGGGTTGGAAAACGGATTTCCCGAGGTTCCCGCGGAGTTTTCCATGGTTTTAATGAAATCGTAGGAGGCCCTGTCAATGGTACAAAAGCGGACCATCATGGTATCGCCCAGTTTCCAATAGCCCTCCTCATCATTCCAAACTTGGGCCGTGTCGGCGTCGGATACAAACAGATAATCTATGGGGTCGGGTCGGCCGAAGAGAAATTCAATGTATTTTCCGTTGTAGGCCTGATCATCAATTACGGAATTGCCTACTGCGTAAGTGGGCATATAACGTGCATAATTTGGTCTTTTGGAAAACAGGCGGTAAATATTTCCCACGGCAGCCGGATCCTGAAAATACATGCGGGCAAATCCAAGCGAATCTTCACCTGCTTCCAGTTTGAAAGCGATGCTGTCCAACGCAATGGGTTCGGGCAAAGTGGTGACGGCCGAAAGATTGTACCCCGGAAATTGAATCTGAAGCGTGTAGGTGCGCCCCGGTGTTCCCACGAGCGTATCTCCCTTATACAGCAAAGGCGGAAATGCGCTGGTGTCGATAGTCAGGGTTAGGTATTCGGTTTGAAATCCATCCGATAGGGTAACGGTGGCATCCAGAACCAAAAATTCGCTCAGGTTGGCGGGGTTGGTGAAATCTATACTATTCAAAGGTCTGAAAAACGGGAAAGACCAGGTGATGCCTACCGTGGCAAACTGTCCTTGAAAAATTGAGCCTTCCACCACAGGTTTTTTGTCGGCCTGCGGAATATCTACCGTGATGTCCTTTTCGCAGGAAATCAACATAAAACCCGCACCGAAAAGGATAAGCGGAAAGAAAAATAGTTTGCTGAAATTTTTCATGGCTATCAATATTTAAAGTTCCATGTAAATGCGGGAATAATGGGGAATAGCGAAACCTGCTTCGCGGTGAGTTTAAAACTTCCGTCGGCCAAATTACCCTCTTGATCGTAGTATATGAAGTAAGGATTTTGGCGGCTGTAGGCGTTGTAAATACTCATGGTGATGCTCGATTTGAATTTCTTCTCCGGTTTGGAGGTAACGTAGGTTACGGACAAATCGAGCCGGTGGTAGGAGGGGAAGCGGTAACCGTTCCATGGCCCGAACTGGGTGATGAGTTGATTTTGGTAAAAATAGAGCTGCGAGGGTAGGGTGAGGGTATTACCTGATGAATACACAAAAATTCCTCCGAACGACCAGCGATAGTTGAGGTCGTAGGTGGCCACTATACTCAGGTCGTGACGGCGGTCATATCGGGATGGAAACCGCAGGCCGTTGTTCAGGTCGGGAAAGATGCGGTTTGTCCATGCCAGCGTGTATCCGATCCATCCCTGGAATTTGCCTTTGGCTTTCTTGATGAAGAATTCGGCTCCGTAAGATTCACCGCGGCCTTGAACGAGGGTGTGATCCACATTGTCGTTGAACGCCTGTGCGGGGTCTGATCCGTCGGCAAATTCAACCAGGTTCCGCATGTCCTTGTAGTAACCTTCTACCGAAGTTTCGAGCATACCGTCCAGGAAATTATGAAAATACCCCAGAGCCACCTGTTGGGAAAACTGCGGTTTGATGATTTCCGTGGTAGGAAGCCATACATCTACGGGCAGGGAAACGGTAGCCCGTGAAACGAGTTGGGTGTACTGGTAATTTTGCGTATAGGATGCTTTCAGGGCAATGTTTTCGTGCACCTTGGCGCGGAAGGCGATACGCGGTTCAGCCCGGAAATAATCCTGGATTTTTTGCCAGGGTTTGTAAGTTAGGGTATCTACGGTTTGTCCGAATTCGTTTTTGACGTAGCGCGTAAACGGACCGTTGAAGGCGTAGTAGGAAGCTCTTACGCCCACATTCACTTTAAACAATTTATTTATTTCCCAATCATCACCCAGATAAATGGCGGCTTCATTGGTATGCATTCTTATCGGGGTGGGAGGGAGTATGTCCCCGATGGTTCCGGCAAAGGTAATGTTGCTGGGCGTGTAGCGGTGGTTGGTATATTCAGCCCCGAAGCGTACATGATGTTTCGGTGTAGGGTAGTAGTTGAAGTCGGCTTTCAGTCCGTAGTCGCGGATGCCGTTGGACAGTTTGAATCTGAAATCGGATGCCGAGCCGTCAAAGGCAAATTGGTAATCGGTGAAAAGGAGCGTGATGTTGGAAAATAATTTGGAGCTGAACAAGTGATTCCAGCGGAGGGTGGCCGTGGCATTTCCCCAGTTGATGCCGGCCCGGAACGAACCGGATTGGTTTTGGAATGAAAATTTATCCCGGCCGAAATATCCGCTGAGGAAAATACGGTCTTTGGGGCCGATGATCCAGTTGATTTTGGCATTCAGGTCGTAAAAGTAGTAACCCGAATTGCGAAGGGCGCTGCCTTTTTTTGCGAAGGGACGCACCAATAAATCGGCGTAGGTGCGCCTGCCCGAAACAATGAAGGAAGCTTTATTTTTGGCAATTGGACCCTGCACGGTAAGGCGCGAAGCAATCAGGCCGATACCGCCGTCCACCTCGTAGCGTTTGTTGTTACCTTCTTTCATGGTGATGTCCAGCACGGAGGAGAGCCTTCCGCCATATTGGGCGGGCATGCCGCCTTTGATGAGTTCTACGCTTTTTATTGCGTCGCCGTTGAAAACGGAGAAGAATCCGAACAGGTGCGACGCGTTATACACGGGAGCTCCGTCCAGCAGGATGAGGGTTTGGTCCGGCCCTCCCCCGCGCACATAGATGCCCGAGTTTCCTTCGCCGCCGCTTTTTACTCCGGGCAGCAGGGTGATGGTTTTCAGGATGTCCACTTCGCCCATGAAGGCGGGCAGTTTTTTAATTTCCTCAATGGTGAGGGTGATGCTGCTCATTTGGGAGCTTTCGATGTTTTCCTTGGCGCGGTCGTCGGTAATTTCAATTTCGCGTATTTCTCGGTCTGCTTTTTCCAGTTCCAGGTTTACCGTAAGGTTTTTGGAGAGGTCAATGGATTGGTTGATGGTTTTGAAGCTCAGGTAGGAGCATACCAGCGTGTATTTTCCTTCGGGTACGGTGATGGAGTAAAAACCGTACGTATTGGTGGTGATGCCGATCAGGTTTTCTTTGATGTACACGTTGGCTCCCAGGAGAGCTTCTCCGTTGGATGCATCGCGCACGTATCCGCTCACGGTATATTTGTTTTGGGCCCACGCTGATATTGAAGAGAGAAGGAAAACGGCGAACAGATAGATGGTGCGGGGCATGTACGGTGTGACAAATTTTGTGCAAAAGTAAGGATTTAGGCGGTGGTTTTGTTTACCTTTTGGTGTAATTTAGGGGCATTGTCCTTAATAATTAGGGCTGGGATGTACTGGATGGGGTCGGGGATTTTTTGTAGTGTGATTTGGGCAAACGGAAAGAATGATTACTTTTGCCGCCCGATCCGAAAGGTTCGGGGAAGTTCGGGATGTAGCGCAGCCCGGTAGCGCACACGTCTGGGGGGCGTGGGGTCGCAGGTTCAAATCCTGTCATCCCGACTGATAAAAGCCGATTGCGGAAGCGATCGGCTTTTTGATTTTAAAAAAGGGTAAGCGTGCTTGAGCATTTTCTCAAACGAAACAACCATAGGGTTTTAGAATGACAGTTTCTCTTTTTTGAACGATGTAAACAAAAAGGCTTGGGATCCGTTTTCAACAACATGCCGGCAGGGGCTCTTTTTTTGGCCATAAAACACCACTTTTGTATCCGTGATGAATAACTACCTCGATGAATTAAATCCCTCCCAACGGGCTGCCGTGGAAACTACAGATGGCCCCGTGATGATTATTGCCGGCGCCGGTTCGGGCAAAACCCGCGTCATTACCTACCGCATCGCCCATCTGCTCCAGAAAGGCGTGGATGCTTTCCATATTCTCACCCTTACCTTTACCAACAAGGCGGCCCGCGAAATGAAGGAACGGATTGCCAAAATTACCGGTGAACACGAGGCCAGAAACCTGTGGACCGGCACGTTCCATTCCATCTTTTCGCGCATACTTCGGGTGGAGGCGGATAAACTGAACTATCCTTCCCAATTTTCCGTGTATGATACGGACGACAGCCGAAGCCTGCTGAAAACCATCATCAAGGAAATGGGGCTGGACGATAAAATCTACAAGCCCAACATCGTGCATAACCGCATCTCATCAGCCAAGAATAACCTGATTTCGGCGGTGGGATACGCCCAGAATACGGACTACACTACGGATGATGCCGCGGCGGGCAGACCCAAATTGGCGGAAATATATCTGCAGTATCAAAAACGCCTGTTCAAATCAGGCGCCATGGATTTCGATGATCTGCTCTTTAAAACCTACGAACTCTTTGAGCGATTTCCGGATGTGCTCTACAAGTACCAGATCCGCTTCCATTACATCATGGTGGATGAGTACCAGGATACCAACTTTGCCCAATACCTGATCGTGAAAAAATTGGCCTCGCTGCGCGAAAACCTCTGCGTGGTGGGTGATGATGCCCAGAGTATTTACGCTTTCCGCGGAGCCGATATTCAAAACATCCTGAATTTTGAGAAGGATTATCCCGACCTGAAAACCTTTAAGCTGGAACAGAATTACCGGAGCACTAAAACCATTGTGGAAAGCGCCAATTCGGTGATTGCCAAAAACAAAAACCAACTCAAAAAAACTGTTTATACAGACAACGGGCAGGGAGAGAAAATTTCGGTGTATAAATCACTGACCGATAATGAAGAAGGGCGCGCGATTGCGCAGGCTATTTTTGAAGAGAAGATGAACAGTCGCCTTCCGCACCGCGATTTTGCCATATTGTACCGCACCAATTCCCAGTCCAGGGCCATGGAGGAAGCCCTGCGCAAATTGGGTATTCCTTACCGGATTTACGGCGGGGTGTCCTTTTATCAGCGGAAAGAAATCAAGGATCTGCTGGCCTATTTCCGGCTGGCGCTTAACCCCCGGGACGAGGAAGCCTTGAAACGGGTTATCAATTACCCCACCCGCGGAATTGGAAACACCAGCGTGGAAAAATTGGTGGTTTTGGCGGATAAGCATAACACCGATCTGTGGACTTTGGTGGAGAATCTGAACAAGGTGGAAAGCGACATGCATGCGGGAGCCCGCAAGAAAATAACGGAGTTTGCGGTCATGATCCAGAGTTTCGGCGTGTTGGCAAAAACCGCACCCGCCTACGACGCCGCCCACCGCATAGCCGCCGAGTCGGGCATATTGAAAGAGTTGTACACCGACCGCACTCCCGAAGGCATCAGCCGCTACGAAAACATACAGGAATTGCTGAACGGAATTAAGGAATTTTCCGAACCCGGAGCGGGTGAAGAGGGGCAGCCCGCGAGGCTGGATTCGTTCATGGCGGAGGTGGCGCTGTACACCGATGCCGATAACGACGGGGGAGAGGATGACCGGGTGAGCCTGATGACCATCCACGCCTCCAAAGGGCTCGAATTTCCGTATGTGTACATTGTGGGGCTGGAGGAAAATCTTTTCCCTTCGCAGCTTTCGGTCACTTCGCGCACAGAGCTGGAAGAAGAACGACGCCTGTTTTATGTAGCCCTCACCCGGGCTATGAATAAGGTAAGCCTGAGTTTTGCGCAAACGCGTTACCGCTACGGGCAGCTACATCAATGTGAGCCAAGCCGTTTTCTGGGAGAATTGGATCAGGAGGCTTTGGATATCCGCTTTATGAATCGTAATGCCAACTCTGCGGGAACTTCGCTTGAGGAGGAGCGTAGTCGATTTCAGTCGCCGACGTACAATTATTCCCCGCCTCCCGGATTTAAACCGAAGGAATCTGCCGCTCTGCAAACGGATTCCGATTTCCGCGGTGACAGCCCGGATAAAATAGACACGGGCATGGAGGTAGAGCACGCCCGTTTCGGAAACGGAATTGTGACGCTTATTGAGGGAAAAGGGGCGGATCGCTTGGCTGAGATTGATTTTGAGGGCATAGGCAGAAAAAAAATTCTGCTCAAGTTTGCCAAACTCAAAATAAAGAAATGAGAAAATCCGTATGTGCTTTATCCCTAACTTTACGGAGTGCATAGGCCATGAATAACGGAGAAATCGTCATAGACCACGAGCAGGAAAAACGGGAACTTTTAGTCCGTTATAAAAAGTTGGTGAAAGCCCTGAGTCATTCCATGAAGGGGAAGGAAGATCAGCAGCGGATTCACAAGGCCTATGAGGTGGCGGTGGATGCCCACCGGGAAATGCGCCGGAAGTCGGGAGAGCCTTATATTTATCATCCCATTGCCGTAGCCCAGATTTGCGCCGAAGAAATAGGATTGGGCGTTACTTCGGCCATCTGCGGATTGCTTCACGATACGGTAGAAGACACGCAGCTCACCCTGGAGGATATAGAATCACTCTTCGGTAAGGATGTGGCCAAAATTATTGACGGGCTCACCAAAATTTCCGGCGTGATGGATCAGACCACATCCATACAGGCCGAGAATTTCCGCAAGATTATCCTCACCCTTTCCGATGATATCCGGGTAATTCTGATCAAGTTGGCGGACCGGCTGCACAACATGCGCACGCTGGATCACATGAAGCGCGACAAGCAGCTTAAAATCGCCAACGAAACCCTCTTTCTGTATGCCCCGCTGGCCCACAGGCTGGGATTGTACCGAATAAAAACCGAACTGGAAGACCTGGCGCTGAAATATACCCATCAGGAGTTGTATGAAGATATCGTAAACCGGCTTCGGAAAACCGAGGATGTGCGCAAACGTTTCATCAGCAGTTTCAATAATCCCATCAAGAAAAAGCTCAACGAGCTTGGTATGGAATTCGAAATTAAAGGACGTACCAAGTCGCTTTATTCCATTTATAACAAGATGGTAAATAAGGGGATTCCCTTTGAGGAGATTTACGACATCTTCGCCATCCGCATCATCATAGAATCTGAACCGGAGGATGAAAAGTCAGACTGTTGGCGGGTATATTCCGTAGTGACTGATTTGTATAAGCCCAAACCCGACCGTATGCGCGACTGGATTTCCTTTCCGCGGAGCAACGGGTACGAGTCGCTTCATACCACCGTCATGAGCCCTACGGGTAAATGGGTGGAGGTGCAGATACGTACCCGCCGCATGGACGAAATTGCCGAAAAAGGATATGCCGCCCATTGGAAATACAAAGAAAAGGGAGTGGAATCCAACGTGGATGATTGGATCAGAAGGGTGCGGGAAATTTTGGAAAATCAGGATCAAAACGCCGTGGATCTGGTGGAGAGTTTCAAGCTGGATTTGAATACGGAAGAGATTTTTGTGTTTACGCCCAAGGGAGAAATCAAGACCATGCCCAACGGCTGTACGGCGCTCGATTTTGCCTATGATATACATTCCAAATTGGGCGACACCTGTATCGGCGCCAAAGTGAATAACAAGTTGGTTCCCATCAGCTATACCCTCAAAAGCGGCGATCAGGTGGAGGTGATCACCTCGTCGAAACAAACGCCTAAAGAAGATTGGCTGAAAATGGTGAAAACATCCAAGGCCAGAGAGAAAATAAAAGGTTCACTTAAGGAAGAGAAAAGGCGCGTAGCCGAAGACGGCAAAGAGATTTTTGAGCGCAAACTTCGCCATCTGGGATACTCGTACAATGAGGAAGATGTAGCCAAGATTTTGAAATATTTCCGCGTGAATTCTTCCCAGGATTTTTACTACAAAGTAGCCACGGGAGGTATTTCCAACCAGGAAATCAAGCAGTTTTACAAGGATGAATCATCCAAAAGCTGGTATTCCTACCTCACCACCAAACTGCGAAGAAAAAGTCCGGACAAGAAGGAAGAAAAAACCTCACTGGAAGACCTGATCAAAGAAACCAAACGCGACGGGGATACCCTTGTGATCGGGGAGGAGGACATCAAGCTGGATTATAAGCTTTCCTCCTGCTGCAATCCGATTCCGGGCGATGAGGTGTTCGGTTTCATCACGGTAAACGACGGGATTAAAATTCATAAAACCACTTGTCCCAATGCCATTCAGCTGATGAGCAATTACGCCTACCGGATTGTAAAGGCCAGGTGGACGACCCGGGAATCCATCGCTTTTTTGGCGGGTATTAAGGTGAACGGATTTGATGAGGTGGGTATCGTGAACCGGATTACCAAAATCATTTCCAATCAGCTTAAGGTAAATATGCGCAGCATTTCGTTTGATACGAGCGACGGTCTCTTTGAAGGCACCATCATGGTGTACGTGCAGGATACTCACCACCTGGACGAATTGATGCATAAGCTGAAAGAAGTACCCGGGGTCATTAATGTACTCCGGATGAATTAGCCCTTTGTTGACAATAAAACAAGATGAATGATCATGAGTGCTCATAACGCGGATATCGTAACCATAGGGGATGAAATCCTCATCGGCCAGATCGTGGATTCAAACTCGGCTTTTCTTGCCCGAAAACTGAATGAAATCGGACTCCGCATCCGAAAAAAATATTCCGTGGGCGACAGCCGGGAGGCTATTCGTGCCGTTCTTGATGAAGGTATAGGAAATGTTTCGCTGATTGTGTTTACGGGCGGTTTGGGCCCAACACGCGACGACATCACCAAGGAAACCCTGCGTGAATATTTCGGGGGTGGCCTCGTGCGTAACCAGACCGTTTACGAGATGATGCGCGCTTATTTTGAGCGCGCGGGTCGGGAGTTCAGTGCGGCCAACCAGGCACAGGCCGATGTGCCCGAAACGTGCCGGGTTTTTCTGAATCAGAATGGTACGGCACCGGGCATGTTGTTTGAAAAAAACGGAACCAGGGTAATCTCCATGCCTGGTGTGCCCTACGAAATGGAAGCGATGATGGATGGAGAGGTGATTCCTTACCTGAGCGGTGAGTTCGGCTTACCGCCCGTTTTACACAAAACCATTTTAACGCAAGGCATTCCCGAAAGTAGGCTCATGGAAATGATCAGGCCTTGGGAGGACTCCTTGGATCCGCGTATCAAATTGGCGTATCTGCCCTCGCCGGGAATGGTGCGATTGCGTCTCACGGCAGTGGTCCATTTTGAAGGAGCTGATGATTATATTCTGCGCAAAACGGCTGAATTGACTCCCATGCTTCCCGGGCGCATATTCGGGTACGATACCGATACCATGGAAGGCGTGCTCATGGGCATGCTGGCTGAGCGCCACGCGAAAGTGGCTTTTGCCGAAAGCTGCACGGGAGGATACCTGGCTCACAGACTTACGTCTTTACCCGGAAGCAGCAGGGTGTACGACGGAAGCGTGGTTACCTACGGGTATGATGCCAAAAGCGAATTATTGGGTGTTTCAGCCGACTTGCTGAATAGGGAAGGCGCCGTGAGTGAGCCTGTCGTGGTTCAAATGGCCGAAGGCGTAAAAAAAATGTTCGGAACGGCCTATTCCATTTCAACCTCGGGCATTGCAGGTCCTGACGGGGGTACTGCGGAAAAACCGGTGGGCACCGTATGGATAGCGGTTTCGGGTCCTTCGGGTTCCGTGGCCAAAAAGTTCCGTTTCATGGGGAATCGGGTGCGCAATATCCAGATGACGATGCTAACCGGTTTCAATATGTTGAGGTTGATGATGGAAGATGAGAAATAAAAATGGTTCAGGAATTGTAAATTAACGAAAAAACCCTATATTTGCAGCCCATTTTTAGGAACGAAAATTTATAAACAATTCAAAATGAACCAGTACGAAACGGTTTTTATCGTAACTCCCGTGCTCTCTCAAGATCAATTGAATGAGGTCACGTCCAAGTACAAGGAGTTATTACAGGAAAACGGTGCCGAGATTGTGAATGAGGAGAGCTGGGGCTTGAAAAAGCTGGCTTACCCGATCAACAAAAAGTCCACCGGTTTTTATCACTTATTTGAGTTTAAGGCGCCGGGTGAACTGATTGCCAAGCTCGAAATTACCTTCAAGCGCGATGAACGCATCATGCGTAATTTGACGGTAAAACTCGAGAAATATGGCATTGAGTACAACGCAAAACGCAGGCAGAAACTGGCCGAGAAGGCCGGTGCCAGATAATCCCGAACCATTCACCTTTAAACACGAGCAATCATGATTGAGCAAAACGCAGGAAATCAATCCGAAATACGCTACCTTACCCCGATTCCGGTGGAGGTTAAAAAACAAAAATATTGCCGCTTTAAAAAAGCCGGTATTAAATACATTGATTACAAAGACCCCGATTTTCTTTTGAAATTCGTGAACGAGCAGGGACGTCTTCTTCCCCGCCGTCTTACGGGTACCTCTTTGAAGTATCAGCGTAAAGTATCCACCGCGGTAAAAAGAGCCCGTCAGTTGGCCCTTTTGCCCTATGTTTCTGACATGTTAAAATAAAGGAGGGCACGCACATGGAAATCATACTGAAACAAGAAGTAGAGAACTTAGGTTCTAAAGATGAAATCGTAAAAGTGAAACCGGGGTATGCCCGTAACTTCCTTATTCCTCAAGGTATAGCCATTCCGGCTACCGAGTCGAACAAGAAAATTTTGGCCGAAAACCTTAAACAACGCGCTCACAAAGAGGCTAAAATCCTGGAAGAGGCCAAGAAAATGGCGGAAGGTATCGCCGGTCTCACAGTGAAAGTGGGTGCTAAAGCGGGAGAGAGCGGGAAAATCTTCGGATCTGTAAATACCTTGCAAATTGCCGAGGCTTTCCAAAAGGCAGGTTTCGCAGTTGACAGAAAACAAATCACGCTTTTGGATGCGGAAAACATCAAAAATGTAGGTGTTTACAAAGCCAAAGTGAAGCTGCACAAAGAAGTATCCACCGAAGTGGAATTTGAAGTGGTGGCTGAATAATCGGATTAATTCCTTGAAAACCCTGCCCGATTACGGCAGGGTTTTTTATTTTGTACCGGAATGATTGCAAACACCAGAATTTAGCATTGCCTATGGAAACGATTCCTCTGCTTACCGCCCCTGAGGGAAATCATTATGAATTGCTGGATTGCGGCAATGGCGAAAAACTGGAACGTTTCGGCGAATATATCACGATACGTCCAGAACCTCAGGCCGTTTGGGACAAAGCATGGTCTGAGGCGGAATGGAAAAATAAAGCCCATGTGAAATTTCAACCTACGGGAAGCCGCAGCGGAAAGTGGATAAAAAACAAACCCATGCCGGATAACTGGGAAATGCATTACCGGAGCGAACGGCTAAATCTGAGGTTTTCTTTGGCATTGACGGGCTTCAAACATGTGGGAGTTTTCCCTGAACAGGCCGCCAATTGGGAGTTTATTTATCGCAATTTGAAAAATTGCCGCGCAACAGATCCTAAATTTCTCAATCTGTTTGCGTACACGGGAGGGGCTTCTTTGGCCGCTAAAGCTGCCGGTGCCGACGTAACTCACGTGGATTCCATAAAACAGGTGGTAAGCTGGGCAAGGAGAAATATGGAACTTTCCGGATTGGATAACATCCGCTGGGTGGTGGAAGATGCCGTGAAGTTTGTACGGCGTGAGGTAAAACGGGGTAAAAAATACCAAGGTATCATTTTGGATCCTCCCGCTTTCGGACATGGTCCTGACGGGGAAAGCTGGGTTTTGGAAAAGCAGATCAATGATTTGTTGAAGGAGGTGCTTCAACTGCTTGACCGGGATGAGCATTTTCTAATCATAAATACCTACTCACTTGGTTTCTCTTCCATCATTCTCGAAAATTTGATGACGCGAATAAGTGCTGACATGGATTTTTCCATAAAACCGGATGCGGGAGAGATTTATCTGCCCGCAAAGAGCGGCGTAAGGCTTCCGCTGGGTGTTTATTGCCGGTTTGGAAATTTGTGAGTTTTTTTGGAAATTTGACAAAATAAAAAAGACAAATTGCTATATTTGTGGAAAGAAATCAACTATGAGCAATACCCGAAATATTCTTCAAGAGCCGGCCGTAGCATACGGCCACACTGACGATAACGGCATTTATTCGCTCATACGTATGATACGGCAGGGTGTTTCTTTTCAATCCTTCACCGAGTTGGTGAAATCCACCCCCTTTTCCATGACGGAATGGGCCTCATTTCTCCATATTTCTGAGCGTACGCTGCATAGGTACCAAAAGGAGAACCATCCCTTTGATGCGCCGCGCTCCGAAAAAATTCTTCAGGTGGCCATGTTGTATAAATACGGTACGGATGTTTTCGGAAGCCGGGATGCCTTTGATACATGGCTCCAAACCGATATTCTTTCCTTAGGGAAAATCAAGCCTAAAACCCTATTGGACAGCTCCTTCGGTATTTCCATATTAAAAGACGAGCTTTCCCGCATTGAACAAGGAATTCCTGCATGAGGCTTTATCGGCTTTGCAGAACAAAATATGCCCGGGATATGAGCGGTGCCGGTGCCGAGAAAACGGGCGGACGGTGGAATAAACGAGGTACACCGGTCATCTATGCCTCATCGAGTCGTGCGCTATGCGTGGCGGAAATGGCCGTGCATCTCCCGCTGGGCATACTTCCCGCGGATTATACCATGATCACCTACGAAGTGCCTGATTCCGTTTCGGTAGGCGAGGCGGATGTGCGAAAACTGCCCAAAAACTGGTACAGCATCCCACATGGGGAAGAAACTCAACAATTAGGCGAACAATTTGTGGCCGAAATGAAATTAGCCGTACTCAAAGTTCCCTCCGCCACCGTGGAGGGAGAATTTAACTTTTTGATCAATCCACGGCATCCAAAGGCTAAATCGGTCAGCATTGCCGAAGTGAAGCCTTTCGCGTTTGACAGCCGGCTTTTCGTGAGGTAAGATTCTGCTGAATTAACTTAGTGATAAATAGACCTCCGCGTAGGAAGCGGCCGCACGATCCCAGCTGAATAAAGCAGCCCTCTCTGACATAAGTTGTTTTCGGGACGAATCGGCAGAAAAATCAGCCAATCCCGAACGGACGGTATCCACCACGGTATCTTCTGAAAAGTCAGAAAAATAAAAGGCTGATTTACCCCCTATCTCTTTCAGAGCAGGCAGTGAATACAGAAATACGGGCTTTTCGAAGTGTAAGGCTTCGAGTGCAGACATGCTGAACTTTTCCGAGAGCGAAGGAAAAAGAAAGGCTTCGCATTGCCGGAAATATTCCACTTTTTCCTGGTCGGTCACTACGCCTGTCATGACCAGTCGATCGCCCACTCCTTTTTTGCGTGCTTCCGAAACCAAGTAGCCCGCATAGGCATCGCTTCTGTCGCCGGCAATTATCCATTCATGGTCGGGAAAGGCGTTCAGCAGAGGCAATAACACATGAAAATTTTTCTTTGCCGAAAGCAAACCGACCGAAAAAAAGAAAGGTTTTTTGCGAACCGGCGGCCTATCCGGGGAAAGTGGCAAAGGGAACGCCGGTCCGTTATAAATCACCCGGGAGGGCAACCCTTTTACATCTAAATGGCTTTCAACCTCAGCCCGGGTAAATTCCGAAATATAAACCAGGATGGCACTGCGATCTAACAGGCGCTGCACTCGTTCCAGCTTCTTTTGGATCTTTGATTTCGTTGCGCCGTCACGCAGAAAATGTAAATCGTGTACCGTAGTGATAACGGGAACTTTTCGGTCTGTGGGCAGGTATTTGGCGAGTTGGTGGGTAGCATGCCAAACAGCTGCATCAGCGGGAACACCCATTGTTTTATGATGATCGTAGAGATATCCGTAAGAAGCAGGCTTGGGAAAATGCCGTTCGGTTTTCTTTTTCTGAAAAAATTGAATTTCAAATTCACGACGCTGAATCAGAGCATTGCCCAAATATTCAGCGAATTTGCCCAATCTGTTTTTGGGATTTTTCAACCGTTCGGCATCAAACCCGATCCTTATCAGATTATTCCTTACGAGATTCCCGGGCATACATCCTGGTTTTTACATATTTGGCAAAGGATGCCATGGCACTGAGTCGGCAAATGACAAAACCGTAATACCCGTCCAAAAAGCCGAGTTGAAAAAAATAACTTTTGATGAATTTCACGGCAGGGCCCAGAATAATCTTTGGAATAGAGGGGTTTTTTCCGGCTGCGGATTCCGCTTTTGCTGCAATTTCGGTAAAATATTCAATCTGTTTAAGATGGTCACTCACGGAGTAATAGCTGTAATGAAGCAAATCTCCTTTTAATTTACCGTAGTGTTTACCCCGGCCATGAAGTTCCCAGCGATCATGCGGATTGGTGCCTCCCCATGAGCCGGCGTGCCGGTTCCACAAACGGGCTTTAGTATCCGGATACCAGCCGCAATGACGAATCCATTTTCCGCAATAGCAGGTAAGCCGGTTCATCTTGTACGCTTTGAAATGCGGATTTTCCAATACCTTACCTATCGATTCCTTCAACTCGGGGGTGAGCGCCTCATCAGCATCCAAGGACAGAACCCAGTCGGTTGAGGCCAGCCCGGCGGCATAATTCTTTTGTTCTATATGGCCGGCAAAAGCGTGTTTGACAAATTTCACCCCGTAATGCCTGCAGATTTCCTCGGTGGTATCCGTGGAGAAGCTGTCCACCACCAAAATTTCATCAGCCAGTTCTTTTACCGATTCAAGACAACGGCCAATATTCTTCTCTTCGTTGTAGGTGATGATGACTACACTCAGCCCGTTATTTTTTGTCAACTTTGCCACGTTTTTATCTGGCATAAATGTACTAAACAGGCATCATGAACCATTATCTCACCTTCGGAATTTTTTGCTTTACCACGTTTCTTACGATCATCAATCCGCTCAGCCTGATGCCGGTTTACCTTACCATGACCTCCGAACTTTCTGCGGAAGATAAGCGGATTACGGCACTTAAAGCCGTGATAACGGCTTTTATCACCATGGTTACGTTTGCCTTTGCCGGTCAGGCTATATTTGATTTTTTTCAGATTACCACGAACGGGCTTCGGGTGGCGGGGGGAATCATTTTTTTGTTAATCGGCATGGATATGCTTCAGGCCAGGTTGCCGCGGATACGCATCGAGAAAAAAGACGTGAAAGAATATGTCAGCGATATTTCGGTTACCCCCTTGGGAATACCGATGATTTGCGGTCCTGGAGCCATCACCAATTCCATTATTCTGATGGGTGATGCAAAAAACCCCGCAATGAAGGGTATGTTGTTCGCTTCCATGTTGGCCGTGTGTATACTTACCTTGATCGTGCTTTTTTTCAGTCCGCGCATCGTGAAATTCATCGGGGAAACCGGGAACAAAGTGATGATGCGGATCATGGGTCTGATTGTGATGGTGGTCGCCGTGGAACTTTTCTTTGCAGGACTGAAGCCGATTATCCGCGACATACTGAATATCCCATCCTGATGCAAGATTTTTTTGATACATCGCCGGGACTTTGGCTCAACGCCGAAGGGCAGCCATCTTTACTGCCCGATGTGACCGATTTCAGGGGAGCCGATACGAGTCATTTTGATTCGTTGCTCAGGTATCGCGCAGCTATTCCTTTGCCTGAAGATGCCCGGCTGATTCACTTCGGTGAGGGATTTACCGCTTTGGAAAAGACATCTTTTTTCGGGAGAACGGTGCTGGTAAAACATGAATATCTTTTTCCTACCGGGTCCTACAAAGACCGGGGTGCGGCCGTTATGCTCAGTGCCGCCGCTTATGCAGATGCTAAAAATGTATTTGAAGACAGCAGCGGAAATGCCGGTTGTGCGGTGGCTGCCTATGCGGCCAAAGCAGCTGTGGATTGCACTATTTTGGTACCCGAGTCTGCTTCTCCCGCAAAAATCAACCAGATGGAATCGTATGGAGCACGGGTGGAAAAAATTCCGGGTGACAGGCAGGCGGTCGCGGATGAGGCACTAAAAAGAGCCCATGCAAACTGGTTTGCCTCCCATGTGTACAATCCTTGGTTTTATGAGGGAACTAAATTGTTTGCGTATGAGTTGTGGGAACAGTGTGGTGGTGAACTGCCTGATGAAATTATTTTTCCCGTGGGGAACGGAACGTTGCTTTTGGGGACGTTTAAGGGATTCAGGGAACTGCGCCGGGCGGGTTTCGTGGACAGGATTCCCCGTTTAAGTGCCGCACAGCCGGAGCATTGCGCTCCCTTATCCGGTAAAGCCGAGTTTGGCCTTACGGTGGCCGAAGGTATTGCCGTGAGAAAACCGGCCCGGCTGCATCAGATTTTAGATGCCTTGAAGCAGACGGGTGGGAATAGCTATCTGGTTTCCGAGGATTCCATAAAAGGTGCGCGGAAGGAAGCCGCGATGCGGGGATATTTCATTGAATTTACTTCTGCGGCTGCTTTGGCGGCCATACCGCAGGCGGATGAAAAAAACCGCATGTTGGTTCCGCTCACGGGACATGGTCTGAAAAATAGTTGAAGAATAAGCACCTTATTATCAAACAGTTGAATCAATTTTTAGATTATTTAGTATGCATGCATACTATTTTTATGAAAAACTGCCGTACCTTTGTGATGTTCAAATAAGTTGTTTCATTAAAAATTGAACGTTATGGAAAAAGAGATTAAAAAATTCCTCTATGCGGGGGTAGATTTAGCGGCAGCAGCCAGCGAAAAATTTCAGGCGAGTGTGCAGGAATTGGTATCAAAAGGGAAAATTTCCGCCGATGAAGGGAAGAAAATGGTAGATGACCTTTTTGCCAAAACCGAAGAGCGCAAAGCCGAGTTTGACAGTAAATACAAAGAGTTTTCGGAAAAACTCGGTTTAAATAAAAAGCAAAATGAGGAAGATGAATTAGAATCCCTCCGTAAAAAAGTAGCTGATTTAGAGGCTAAATTGGCTAAGTCCAAGGCCGCCTCTGCGAAATAGTTTTTTCTCTCATAGGCAAACGGAGAGAGGCCGGGCACCCCATGCTCCGGCCTTTTTCTATTTTTACCAAATTGTTTTTGGTGGGTTTTCCTGACCAGAATCGATTTTTATCCTGATACTCGCTACCTAGTGCACTGTAGTGTTCACTTTTCGCTCCGGCTTTCCCCATTGATCTCGTTGACTACCTTCATCCACAAAATGTAGCCCGAAAGCAGCAGTGTGACTGAATTGGCCAGGATGATGGGTAATTCGCCCAGGAAAAATCCATACAACAGCCACATCACGATTCCTGATACAAAAACTAAATACATGACCAGCGAAATCCCCGCTGTTTCCCGGGTTTTGTAAATCTTAATCACTTGTGGAACAAAAGAAACCGTAGTAAGTACTGCAGCCATATATCCGGTCCATTCCGTTAATGTGTTGTGCATATTCAAAGGTTTTGTAATCTGATGGGTAAGACGAAAGGGCAAAAAAAAGGCACTTTTTTTAGAAAAAGAGTAAAAGTTTAAAAAAATAGTAACTTTGTCTTTAAGTTTAAAACAAACACTAAAGTAAAATGAAAAAAATCTACGTTTTTGCCTTGGGTCTTTTGACCTTCGGAGGGGCTAACGCCCAATTAGACACACTCATCTGGGACAATTTCAACGGGGAAACTTGGACTCAGGGAGCTACTGAAAATGAATTGATTACCCAGGAGGGCAATACCATTGTATTCGAATTGTCTCCCGGTATTTCAGGAGATGACAAGTGGTATAACATCGACATGGATGGATTGACTGATGCCAATGATCGTCCTGCAGAATGGTTTCGTTCTTTGGCACTTGCTGACGCAGACTCAGTAACATTCGATGCCGTTATGGCTTCCAGCTCTTGGTTCACTCCTTTTGCGGTTGCTGATAACTGGCTTATTACCAAGTCTTTCTATTGTCCTTCGAATGGTGTTCTTTCATGGTTCTCTGCACCACGTCAGACGCCGGTATTTATGGATGGATATAAAGTGAAAGTTTCTACTACTACTAACGATCCTACCGCATTTTCCACAACCATTTTTACTGCAAAAGAATTTGTAGCTCAAACAGCTGCTGACTCGTGTAATTATGCAAGTTATCAATTCGCTCCTGCAGGTCCCGGTTTTGTTCACGGTCAAGATGGTACATTCACCACTGACAACGGAGATCCAAACAGTACTTGCGAGCGTCGTTGGGGTTTGCTCAGACAGCACACCGTAAACCTGTCTCAATTTGCCGGTCAGCGTATTTATATTGCATTCCACCATGATACAGATGATGACAACCTGATCACCGTTGATAATGTATTGGTTACGGGAACTGCCGTAGATGACGCTTCTATCGAAGAAAACAATGCGTTTACTTTCTCAGCTTATCCTAACCCTACCACCGATTTCATCAATCTGGGCTACCAAATCAACGGAGCTTCTGATGTTTTCGTTCGTGTAATGGATAATTCAGGACGTATCATCCGCAGCATGGATCTTACGGCTCAAGGCGGAAATAATTCAGTTTCTTTGGATGTAGCCGATATGGCTGCCGGTGTGTACACCGTATCTATCGAAACAAACAACGGCAAAGCCGTGAAAAAATTCGTGAAGAAATAATTCCTTCCTCATTTTTGAAAAGGTGTTCCCTCGTGGAACACCTTTTTTGTTTTAGGCCATTTTGGAAATCGTATTCGCTTGGTTTCTGTATCTGCCGGTTTGGGAAAGTAACGCCCTTCCATTACTAAGATTGCCCGATTTTCGGAGCCAAAAAAAGTTATCTTTGCACCCTAAACAGGCTCAGGCAATATGGCTCAGGTTGAAATCATCATGCCCAAAATGGGCGAAAGCGTAATGGAAGCCACCATTACCTCTTGGGTAAAAAAAGAAGGCGACAGAATTGAACTGGATGAAACCATCGTGGAAATTGCCACGGATAAGGTAGATTCCGAGGTGCCCTCTACAGCAGAAGGTATTTTGGTAAAACGCCTGTTTAATGAAGGCGATGTGGTGAAAATAGGAGAGCCTTTTGCCCTCATTGAAACCGAAGCGGCTTCAGCCACCATACAGCCTCAGGAAATTTCACGGCCAAAGGCGGAACCTGCTCCCGCAGTTCCGGCGGAAGTAATCGCATTTACACAAACGGCAGAGACGGGCAAATCTGAAACCGTAACTTCGAAAGAGGGGCGTTTTTATTCTCCCCTGGTGAAAAGTATAGCCCAAAAGGAAGGAATTACCCAGGCCGAGTTGGATACACTCAACGGAACGGGGAAAGACGGCCGCGTAACCAAGGATGATATGATGGCCTATCTGCAGAGCGGGCGAAAAGCGACCTCCGCTCCCGCGGCTTCCCCTCAGCCCCAGCCTGCTGTGAAAGCCACCGCAACTGCCATAGAGCGTGAATTGCCCAGACCGGCCGTTTCAGTGGGCGGGGGTGATGAAATAGTAGAAATGGATCGCATGCGCCGGCTCATCGCCGACCATATGGTGATGAGTAAACGAACATCTCCCCACGTTACTTCTTTCGTGGAGGTAGATATGACCAACATTGTAAATTGGAGAAATCGGGTAAAAGGAGAATTTGAGCGAAAGTATGGTGAAAAGATCACCTTCACGCCTGTTATAATGGAGGCGGTAGCTCAGGCCATCCGCGAGTTTCCCGGAGTTAATGCATCGGTTGACGGCGATAAAGTGATTCTCCGTAAAAACATTAATTTGGGTATGGCCACGGCTCTGCCGAGTGGCAATCTCATCGTGCCTGTGATTAAAAATGCGGACATGATGAACCTGGCCGGCCTCACCAAGAATGTAAACGACTTGGCTAATAGAGCGCGTAACAACAAATTGCAGCCCGACGAGATTCAGGGCGGAACTTATACCATCACTAATGTCGGTTCCTTCGGAAACGTGATGGGAACGCCCATCATCAATCAGCCTCAGGTGGCTATTTTGGCCGTGGGAGCCATCCGCAAAAAGCCTGCCGTACTGGAAACTGAATTCGGAGATGTAATAGCCATCCGGCATTTGATGTTTCTTTCTCACTCCTACGA
>CAYYRB010000008.1:23656-45249 GCA_964473995.1 uncultured Candidatus Competibacteraceae bacterium
AATTCGGAGATGTAATAGCCATCCGGCATTTGATGTTTCTTTCTCACTCCTACGATCACCGCGTGGTAGATGGCGCCATGGGAGGCAGTTTTGTGCGCCGCGTAGCCGATATCCTGGAATCGTTTGACATGAATAGGGTGATTTAGGCAGTAGGAAGAAGGCAGTAGAATAGGCAATAGGCAATAGGAAGAAGGCGATAGCAAAAGTAAGAAGCCTGTTCATTACTTAGTCATTATACCTGATACTCAATAATTGATACTCAATTGAAACTCCACCTCACACAACCGCTGGCTTTTTTTGATCTGGAAACTACCGGAACCAATATTTTCCGGGACAGGATCGTAGAGATCGCCGTACAGAAACTGAATCCCGACGGTACGGAAGATACCTTTCACTCGTTTGTGAATCCCGAAATGGAAATTCCCTACGAAGCATCGGCTGTGCACGGAATATTTCAAAAAGATATTTCTGAAAAACCCACGTTTGGCGATATATCAGCCGAGCTTTCGGCTTTTTTGGAAGGCTGCGATCTTTCAGGATACAATGCGCTCAGGTTTGATATTCCTTTGCTGTTGGAAGAGTTTATGCGTTGCGGTATCGTCTTCAATATGGAAAAACGCCGTTTTGTAGATGTTCAGGTTATTTTTCACCGTATGGAAGAACGCACGTTGAAAGCTGCCTACCGTTTCTACTGCAATAAAGATCTGTCCGATGCCCACAGCGCACTGGCCGATACCCGTGCTACCTCAGAAGTTTTGCAAGCCCAGTTGGAGCGTTATCCTGAGCTGATGAACAGTGTGGACTTTCTGCATGAATTCACCAATATTCGCAAGTTTGTTGACTGGGAGCAAAAACTCGCTCAGGATAAACAAGGTAATCCCGTGTTTACGTTTGGAAAACATAAAGGAAAAACGGTTCAGCAGGCCTTTATAGAGGAACCGGCTTATTACAGGTGGATGATGGAAAAAGATTTTTTGCTCAGCACCAAGCATCTGATTACGCAGATTTACCAAAATCTCAATAAGCCGTTGTTATGAAAATCATCTGCATAGGCCGTAATTACAGCGACCATGCCAGGGAGTTGAACAATGCGGTTCCTGATAAGCCTGTGTGGTTTATGAAGCCGGACACGGCCCTGTTGAAAGATAATGCACCTTTTTATTATCCCGAATTTACCAATGACCTGCATTACGAATGTGAGTTGGTTTTGCGTGTTTGCAAAGCGGGCCGGCACATTGATGAGGCTTTTGCTCCCGGGTATATAGATCAGCTATCCCTCGGCATTGATTTTACGGCCAGGGACGTGCAGGAAGAGAAAAAGAAAAAAGGGTTACCCTGGGAGGAAGCCAAAGCGTTTGACGGATCGGCCGTATTGGGAAAATGGATTCCCGCAGATCGATTTTCTTTGCCGCTTTTGTTTACGCTTGAAAAGAATGGTGAAATCGTACAAACAGGAAACACGGCAGACATGCTCTTTTCTCCCGCAAAAGTGATCGCGTATGTTTCCCGTTTCATTACCCTCAAAGTGGGCGATCTTATTTACACGGGAACTCCTGCAGGTGTGGGTCCGGTGAAAATCGGCGACCGGCTGCGTGGTAAAATCGGTGAGGAGATATTTTTCGATTTTGAAATAAAGTAGTAGGTTCAGACTACTTTGTATTTCTGTAGGAAATCTTCCCAATTCCACACGAAGAGTTCCATCATATCATTCAATTCTTTGAAAAAAACAGGATTCGGTTCATTTAACCGCTGATAGTGTTCGTCCTGATAGTTGTTGAGTTCGAATTTATGAAAGAGGGCCGTGGAGATGGTCTTCACCACATTTTTGGATTTGGAATGGGTATCGGTGAGAAACTTTTCGTATTCCAAAATAATTTCTTCGGCAATCTGCTGATCTTTTTTCGTGTAGCGTTCCGCCACTTCACGGATGATCAACACCTTTAAATCATCCGCCGTATCCGTATCAAAAAAGTTGTAGAGATTGAGCATGTTTCCGCCGTAGATGATGTAGGTGAACCATTCGAAATCGTCTTCTCCGATGCGGGGTGATTTGGTGAATTGTTTTTCCTCATTGATGAATTCAGCTACTTCGGGGAAGCCGCGTTCAATCACATCAAAAATGGTGTCTACATACGTTTGGACTAATCGGTCCTTTTTGATTTTTTTCTTTCCGAATAGGTTTGACAGCATGATTGTCGGGGTTTGTCAGAGTTTGAAATATTTTTCGGCCTGTAAACACACTTCACTTCCTATTGCCAATGCGGCCGTAGCTGCAGGGGAAGGGGCGTTTAACACATGTATGGCATTGTCTTTGAATTCAAAACGGAAATCATCGATCATCTCTCCGTCGGGGCCCAAGGCCATGGCGCGCACTCCGGCACGTCCGGGCACCAGATCATCCATTTCCAGCGACGGTACCAGCCGTTGTAAGGTTTTCAGAAAAAGTCGCTTGGAGAAAGCTCTGCGGTATTCATCAATGCCGAATTTGGTATGTTTGAAGAAGAGTTTCCAGGTTCCCTGAAAACTGAGCGCCTCCCAGGTATCTTTCAGGTTAAAGTCTGTTTTTCCGTAGCCCTCACGTTTAAAGGTAAAAACGGCATTAGGGCCGCACTCGATTTCGCCGTTGTACATGCGTGTAAAATGCACACCCAAGAAAGGAAATTGAGGATTGGGAACGGGGTATATCAGGTTTTTCACCTTATGATGGCCTTTTTCAGTGAGCAGATAATAATCGCCTCTGAAACCCAAGATGCGTGTGTCTGTCTTCACACCGTCTTTCTTGGCCAGGCGGTCGGAATGTAATCCTCCGCAAAATACCAGCCATGTGGCCTCGAAAACCCCTTTGGACGTATTGAGCCGGGAACCGTTTTCTGATTTAACGATATCCAGCACCTCAGTTTCCGTGAATACACGGCTTTCCGGGTTCAGGAGTGGAATGAGTTCGCCTAACTTTTCGGTTACTCCCCTAAAATCGATGATGCCCGTGCAACCTACGCGAATGGCTTTCATCCCCGCGCAATAAGGTTCATACTCTTTAATCTGATCGGCGTTCAACATGCGCAGGTCTTCAATCCCGTTCTGCTTGCCGCGTTCGAATATTCCGTCCAGTCGTTCCACTTCATCGGGGGTAACGGCTACGATGAGCTTACCGCATACATCGTGTGCCACGCCATGTTCTTTGGCAAAAGCCACCAGTTCGCGACGGCCTTCCACGCAATTTTTGGCTTTGTATGAACCCGGTTTATAGTAAATACCGCTGTGAATGACGCCGGAATTGTTTCCCGTCTGATGGTCTGCCAGCGCTTTTTCTTTTTCGAGTACCGCAATTTTTTTATCCGGAAAACGTAGCTGCAACTTGTAAGCCGTTGCCAGTCCGACGATTCCTCCTCCTACTACTACGATGTCAAATTTTCGTGATTCCAACGTAAAACAACTTTAACTCCTAAATGACAAAATTAGGACTTGGGCTTGCACCGGCGCATATAGAGCCGGGTTGCCCAAAGCCGAATTATCAACAGGTTTTAAACCAAAAAAGACCGAAATGGTTCAATTTTCCGTAAGAAAATACCGCTCTTTCAGTATGTGTATGTGATGCATTTCATGCCCTGCCATGAAATAGGGAATCCAGCCGGCCATAATTTCATACCCGTTAGCTTTCCCGCGTTTTTCCAACTCGGATGAGGAAAGGCTTTCCAAAAGCGACAGACCGGCTTCGCGAACCGCATGATATTCACGAAGTAATGATTCGGGAGAGCGTCGCCTGGCATTCCCTGCAGCCACGAAAATATCCTGATCAAATCCGGGTAATTCGGTTGCATCGCCACGTGAAAAACGGAGCAGCCTGTACTGAAAAATCCGTTCCGAATCGATGATATGCCCCAGCAGTTCCTTCACGGTCCATTTTCCGGGGGCGTAAGCGAAGTCCCATTTTTCTTCGGGCAGATTTTTGAGGAATTTCAGCAATTCAATGGCGTTTTCGCGCAACAAATCCAACGGATTTTGATTGCCCACATGTTGAAAATAGCCCCGGTAGAACGGGGGAATTTCGTCGGGTTTTATTTCCATGTTTTATTCATTTTTCAGGCAGAAAAAGTGACGAGGTAACCGGAATGATTTCGGATATTCATCACTCGTCCGTCGTCAAACAGCAGGTATTGGGCTTTAATGCCTGAGAGTATGCCCGTGACCAAGGGCACTTTCTCCAAGTTTAACGAGCTTACCTTTTCGGGATAGCGGAGTACAGGATATTCGATGTTGAGCAGCGTTTCCTCTTCCGAAAAATACGGTGCTGTTTCCTCGGATAATTTTTCCCTTAAGGTTTGCTTCAGGCTTTCCAGCGATGCACCCGACACTTCTCCTTTGAGCATGCGTTGCCAGTTGGTTTTATCGGTCAGGAATTGTTTCATTTCTACTTCTATTTTGCCTGCCAGATAGCGGTTTGGCGTTCGGGCCAGTACCAGTGCCTGTGAAGCGCCCTGATCAATCCATCGTGTGGGAATCTGGGTATCGCGGGTTACGCCTACTTTGGCATCACTGCTTAATGCCAGATATACGGTATGCGGCTGCACGTGGTGTTGCAGTTCCCATTCCGGGTCGCGGCCCTCCCCCAGATGTCCGCGGCAAAGTTCCGGTTTGATGATGCACTCCGCATTTTCGGGGCTGTTCACAAAGCAGGGATAGCAAAATCCCTGTCCGAATGATTTGGCCGTTTTGCGGCCGCATGCAATGCAGTTGATCTGATTTTCAAATTGCAGGGAAACCCGTTTACCCAAAAATTCGTTCAACGGAACGGTTTTTTCGCCTAAGCGCAGGGAATATTGCACAGGCGTGAGCCATTCGGTTTTCATTTTAATCAGGTTTCCCGTTATTTGCATCGTGATGGTAACTTTTATGCAAACATATCAAAAAGCGTTCTTCGTATTCTGGATTTTTTTATCCGCAGGGAGAATAAGTCTTCAGGCCCAGACTCCCGTATTTAAGGCTCCCGCCGATTACAATGATTACATCGTGTTGGAGCAGGCCATCGTGGGAAACAAAATAGAAGAATTTAATAAGGCCCTGGCTGCAGAGCAATTGAGGGAAGCAAAAAAAATACATACCGAGTTGATCGGACAATTGGATGCATCGATAGCTAAAATAGGGGCTCTTGGCGACTATAAAGGGAATGTCGCTTTCAAAAATGCGGCTTTCGAATTATTTGTTTTTTATAAAATGATCGTGGAATCGGATTATGCCGCGGTAATCAAACTGGTGGAGAAGGAGGGGGTGAACGATAAAACGTTTGCACGGATCAACAGCATTTTTACAACCATACAGCGGGATGAGGCCATCATGTACGGGCAGTTTGATAAAGCCCAGAAAGCCTTTGCGGAGCAGTTTAATATGAAGCTGGGTGAAAATGAGTTTGAAAAAGGTCGCAATCAAAAAGAGCCGGCAAAACCTTGATTTCTCCTTCATGTCCCAGGGTTTGTTACAAGCGCAATCCGAAAAGCAAGGATAACAGAAAAAGGAGCAGGTGGATCATTTATTATGCGTATTTAGGTTGTGAGGGGTGATGTTTTTTGAATCGCAAAAATTCTTTTTAATTTAACGGTTTACGTGTAGGCGCATACCCGGAGGGTTGAGTTTACACGCTGTTGGCTCTTGGTGTTTTAAATTTCATTTTCCGACAAGTCCTTAGCCAAACTTGCCATTTTAAGTTTTCGGTTTCTAATTACATAATTTAAATCAGTTGTATTATCTATCATTAATTGTCTATTATAATAATTGATGTGTTCAAGAATGCCAAAAACGTTTGCTACGATTGCCCAAAACATCAAATTCTCTATTTTTACTTCCCCATTTGAAAAATAAAGTTGGATAACAAAAACTATCGGAATTAACCCTATCATAAAAAGGTTGTATTTTTTTGATTTTCTAAAAAATAGTAGATTCTTGTTTTGGTCAAATGGTATTCCTTTCAGACTTTGCAGTTTTAACTTAAAATAATATTGTCCTTGAAGCAGGATGAAAATACAGAGAATCAGTCCGTATAGAAGAAAGATAATATCAAGTGGGGAATTTGTAAAAAGCAGATAAACCATAATTGCAGGAAAAGTAATAAATGCATGCGATCTTTCCATTGTGTGAGTTTTATTCAACCGTTTTATTAAATCCTTTTTAGTCATTTTTCTGTTTTTATTTATTGTCAGTTTGTACACTTGCAGCTAAAAGGTTCGACTGATTTAGTTCTTGTAAATGGTTTTTATATTATCCTCAGGCATTCTGTCAATCAAATAATGGTAGGGATCCACTCCTACCTTTTGAGGCTGCTCTTTCACTCTGAAAACAAGTTTGGTTTCTTTCTCGTGAATTCTCATTCGTTTTTGTAAAAGAACCTCCTCGCTTTCACTCTTCGATTTTTTATAACCAAAAATGACGATATCAATATAATCATTTACAGGAATGGAGGTTTCTTTACCTAAGCTATCCGAGAGGAATTTTTCGGAGATTACATTCATCGTTACTTCATACTCATCATTTACTTTTTTGAAAGAACCCGACTCAATCCGATTGGAAAACAAAATTACATTCATGAACAAATCATTTATCAGATATTTCAAACTGTCGGGAGTTACTTCCTCAAAGGCGCGTATAGCGTTCATCGATGTTGCATAGGGCGGTTCTTTGTAGGCAAATTCACGTATCAATTTTTGAAGTGCTTTATTTACATTATTCTCGCCGATCATTTCTTTTAAATAGTACATAACCACACTTCCTTTTTGGTAATGTATATAACCCTGACCTTCGGTTTTATAAATCGGTCGTTCCGCTTCACGTTCCGAACCTCTTCCCGTTAAATAACCATTCATTTCGTATTTAAGGAATTTGTTCATTTTTTCTTTTCCGTACTCTTTCTCCATTACCATCAAAGCCGAATACTGGGCGAAACCTTCGCTCATCCACTCACTGCCCTGCATGGCAGCACCGGTTAATTGATGTGCCCAATATTGATGACCCATCTCATGTGCTACGATATAAAATACCATATCGATATCATCGCTTTTTACATCTCGCAAATCCTGTATGAATCCTATCCCTTCGCTGTAGGGCATGGTTCCCGGAAAAGCCTGTGCAAAAGAGGCATATCTGGGAAATTCAATGATTCTAGCCTGTTTGTGGTAATAAGGTCCGAAATGGGTGGTAAAATAATCCAATGATTTTTCCATGGAGGATAGCATATTTGGAACATTGTATGCATGCTCTTTGATATAATACACTTCGAGAGAAATGCCTTTGAAATTTTTCCTGGCCACTTCATACCTTGCCGAAACAAACGAATAAAAGTTCAAAGAAGCCTTGTCCAGTTTGTAGTGAAAATAGGATTTCCCCTTTTCTTTCCAAGTGCGGATGAGACTTCCCGGAGCTACGGCGATTTGGTCTTCTGCCGTGCTGATTACCGTTTCAACGTCAACCCAGTCGGCATCTTTTACCACATAGTTTTTCATACGGGCAATTGAATCATGCTCATCAAGTGGAGTACTCCTTTTCTTTGCAGGCAAGCCCAACTTGTTGCGTTTGTTTTTATCCGAGATTTCAAAATCGCTGTTATATCCGATTCCGGGCACAATATCACCCTGATTAAAGAATGTGCCGTTTTGAGTGAGTGAGGTAAAGCTCACTTCATTTTCAAATCCTTTATTGATTAGGGTGGCATTCACCAATACTTTTATAGAGTCGCCCGGTTTTAACCTGTTTTTGAGTTGATAAATTCTGTAATTCAGGTCATTATCTCGTAGCTTTACTTCGGCATCTTGTATGTCAATGGTGACACTGTCTATTGAGAGGGGCATGGTAAAATGAACCTCCTGAATATCTTCTTTTGTCTTATTTTTCAACCAAATTTCAGCTTTGGAAAAAAGATTTCTTTCATAAGGCATTAGGTCAATGATGTAATTTACCCGAGTTATTTTTGGTTGCGCCAATTCCTCGAATTTTTTATATTTTCGTTCATATTGCTCCGATTTTTTATCGAATTCATCGCCTGTGATGTATGGATTCAATTGTTTGGTGTTGTAATAAACGAATGAAGCGCAGCATAAAAAAAGAATAGACAAAACAGATACCGCCAAGCCATTATGTCGGAGGTTTCTTAGTGCGGAAGCAATTCTGAATTTGAATGTCAATTCCCTGCCCCTGATGTAAAATGCAAATACGACAAAACAGAGGATACCTGAAGCCAGCATCCAATAAATAGTGAACCAAAAAACTGATTTTACGAAAGGCCCAAAGCCATTCATGTCGGAATAGGTGACATTGGGTATTCCGCCGAATATGACCATGTTGCTTTGAATGTCTAAAACACCCCAAACAAATTCATTTAAAATCAAAAAGACCACAAACGCGAAATAAGCCACATACCTGTTGTTGATAAGGTAGTGAAACAGCAAGGCCACAACGCATAAATAAACAAATCCGGGAAGGTCAATCAGCATCAAGCTTTTAAAGTATACGTCAGGTTTAATCTGTGTATACCCATTCAACAGCTGAGTGATGATTCCGAGAATGATGGCGCAAAACAAAACAGTACCTAATGCAAGTGTTAAAGCCGTTAATTTAGAAGCGAAGAACAATGAGGATTTAGCCGGCGTGGCGTCTATGATGTCGTTTATTCCCGAATCTCTTTCTTTCCACACCAGTACACCGCTGTAAAAAACGATAATGGCTATCAGAAAAGAGTAAAATGAACTCCTTATGGTATCTACGATCTGATAAGTAACGGGGTAAATATTTTCACCATATCCTCCGGTAAAGCTGAGACTCGCCAATAGATTTATCATGCCAATGGCGCCAATAATAATGAAAGTGGGATTTTTTAAAATGGTTTTTGTTTCGAATAGGGTAGTATGGAAATAGGATTTCCATGAAGAATAAACCGGAGTGATGAACTGATTTTTTTCGGTATGCGAAACGGAAAACTCATTTTCAACCGTATTAATAACCTGTTTTTTGCCTTTTTTCGCCTGTTTTTTTTCACTAAAAGAAAAACGGAAATAAACGATAAACAAGATTAAAAAAGAAAAACCAACCCAGATGATTCGGTTAAACAGCAGCCAGCCACTCAGGGTTATGGCGGAAGTGTTTTTTTGATCAATGGTGAAATATTTTGAGATGATCGCGGCAGGACGGAATCCAAAGGGATCCAGCAAAACGGATAACCATTCTTTTTCAATATCGCTTGTAAAACCGGCTGCAACCCCGTAGAGAACCAACATGACCATGGCCCCTATGAATGATACGATGGCGCTTCTATACAGTATTGCGAGGCTGTAAAGAAACACACCCGCAATCAGGGTATTCGGTATCGCATAAACTAATATTCCATTAAGGTGTCCTGACCAATATACGGGTCCGCTGCGCAGGGGATCGGCCCATGGCATTGAAGGGCCGAGCAGTGCACCTAAAGAAATCCCTAAAAAGGGAATGATTGAAACCGTGGCGGCACCCATGAATTTTCCAAAATAATAATGGCTTTTCTTTATGGGAGAACTGAAAACAAATTGATGCATATTATATTGAAAATCTCGGTTTGCCGTTGCATTCATGTAAGCGGTTGTCATCAACAGACAAACCAGCGACATAATTCCGTAATAATTTTGGATGACAAAGGGGGCATTCTTATTCACACTACCCGCTTCTCCTCCAACTGTGATGCTGTCGGAAGACACCGCCCCAAGTATCAATAGGGTGTTTATACCCAAAAAAATCCAGGTCATTGGCGAGCTAAGCCAGAATTTCCATTCCTGTTTTATAAATTTCCACATGGTGTTTTATTTAGATCAATTCGTTTAGTTTGGCAAAAAACACATCCTCCAGATTCTCTTCTGTTGAAACAAATCCGTTGCCGGGATTATTTTCAGAAAATACGTGAACAAGTGGTTTTCCACCCACTAATTTCGTAGAGATAACATTCATGGATTCTTGGAGTTCCTTCAGGTCTCCTTTTTCTGTTCTTTTTTCCCAGACCTTCCCTTTGACTTCAAGAAGTGCGTCATCGGTATTCCCTGCGAAAAGAACATTCCCTTTATTCATAATGGCCATTGACGTGCAAAGCTCGCGTACATCCTGTACAATATGGGTGGATAGGATCACAATCACATTCTCCCCAATTTCACTGAGGATATTATAAAATCGATTTCGCTCCCCGGGGTCCAAACCTGCCGTTGGTTCATCAACAATAATAAGTTTAGGATTACCTATTAAACATTGGGCGATGCCGAAACGCTGGCGCATACCTCCGCTATAGCTGCTCACGGCTTTCTTCCGATGTTCATATAGATTTACTTTATTCAGTAAATAGTTTACCATGTCATTGCGGTCGGAATTGGTTGAATATCCCTTCAGTAAGGCCAAATGATTCAGGAGGTCAATAGCCGATGTGCGGGGATACACGCCAAACTCCTGCGGAAGGTAACCGAGTATTTTACGAATGTCCTCTTTTTGATGAAGTATATCTATGTCTCCCAAAAAGGCACTTCCGCTATCCGCTTCCTGAAGCGTTGCCAGTGTTCGCATCAGCGACGATTTACCCGCACCATTTGGACCCAGCAATCCAAACATTCCTTTTTCAATGGTAAGGCTCACATTATTTAAGGCATGCACTCCATTGGCATATTGCTTGTTCAGGTTTTCAATTTTTAATATCATACTTCCGTTTATTTTTTGTTTTCTTGATCAGATACCCCATGTTGGTGTCGTCGGGTTATTTAATGGTCTCTTTTGTGGATTTATCACACCCACGGCAGGAAAGTCCTGCAGGCGTCATATCCCAGATGAGTCCGATCATATCGGCGTCATTCAGATTTTGGACATTATCCACGCCGCGTAGTAACTGTTGCATGCCGGGACCGGGATAAACCGACCGTCCTCGGGGAATTTGCAACTCAAGCATTATCGACTGGTTTCGGTATATTTCATAATCGGGAAGGAAAAAGGATGCCGGCAATCGAAGAACCGAATCTTCCATCACGGGTGTGTAACTGATATTCTTTTGACGCGCATCGGCATCCCATTTACTCCGTCCCGAGGCTTCTCTAGTAACCTTCAGGTGATACAGGGTGTCCGTTGATTCCCTTATGTCTAACGAAACATCGGTTACCTCAAATCCCTGTTGGATGTTTTCATCATCAGCCACCTGCAGGTGAAGGGTGGAAGAGGCAGGTAGGTTCAGAGTCAGGTCGGATTTCCCGGCGGCCTGTTTGCTGAAATCCAGACCGAGATCAATGCCCAGATAAATGAGTCCCGCCAGGGAAATTACCCAAAACAGCACTCCGAAAAAGGTAATCCACTTTGGGGTAGCCGTTTTTAGGCTGGTAAGAAACCGGATGGCGTGAGCCAGAATGGCCACGGTAGGAATGGCGAAAAAGAGGAAGCCGAATAGTTGGAAAAAGCGGAGCGTCCAGGGGTTGGAAAAAAGGACGGAGAGCGAATTATCCACCAACAGGCGCTCATCTTCCAGCACGATACCGGAACTTTCCGTAAGCAGCATGGTGGTAAGGGCTACTAAAAATACAAGGCATCCCAGTGAGAGAAGCAAGGCCAAACCCTTCAATACAAACTTAAATATTTTTCCAATGGCTTGAAAAATCTGAGAAAAAAGGGAACTCACCGTACGTGTTACCGAGTCGGCTCCTTCTTTTATTTTTCTTTCGGTTTCCGGTCGTGAAATTCCGGATCCGATTTGCTCCAATTCCGACATAATGGATTTTTCCAGATTTTTCAGATCGGGTCGTTTGCCCCGCATTTGCAGTTTCTGTGCACGGGTTTTTGCCGCGGGCATGAGAACCCATAAAATGAGGTAGAGCAAAATTCCGGTGCCGAAGCCGCCGAAAAAGGCAATGGCAAATCCCAGCCTGAACCAGATGGGATCTACGCCGGTAAAGGCGCCCAATCCTCCGCATACGCCTCCGAGAATTTTATTTTCCGTATCCCGGAAAAGTTTCCGTTCGGCAGTGTCACGGGCTGTTTCCTGTTCCCCATCTTTCTCAGAGGAGGGGCCGAAAACTTCCGGTTCACCCATCCGGCTGATCATGGTTTCCACCTCAGTCAGGGAAATTACCTCCCGTCCGTTCAAAGCTTCCCGAAAAATTTCGGCGATCCTGGACTCCACATCCGCCATGATTTCTTTGGTTTCGGATTCAGATCCCAGTCGCGACTCCACCGCCGTAAGGTATTTTTTCAGGCGTTCATAGGCATCTTCCTCGATGATGAAGGCATAACCGCCCAGGCTGATATTCTTTGTAGTATTCATAATTTGATTCTGTTATTTGTTTTTGTTGGTTTTCAAAAATTCAACGGCCGTGTGTATTTCAGACCAGGATGTTTGCAATACCTGCAAAAAATTGCTGCCTTTTGCGGTAAGGGCGAAATACTTGCGGGGCGGACCCATGCTGCTTTCTTCCCAGCGGTAACTTAGTATTCCTTCGTTTTTAAGGCGGGTGAGCAGTGGGTAAAGTGTGCCTTCCGGCATGTCCAGCCCGGCTTGCTTCAGCGAAGTGAGCATATCGGATGGATAGGCTTCCCCTGTATCCAGCACCAGCAGAATGAGGAATTCCAAAATTCCTTTCCGCATCTGTATTTTCGAGTTTTCTGTCTGCATGAATGTTTCTGTTTCCGGTTGATGGGAACAGCACTGCAAACCTATGCAAATTTTAGTACTTTGCAATACATAGTACTAAAAATAATTAAATATTTAGACGAATGAGTGATTAGCGTCTATCAATTCTGCTCAGACTTCTTTGGGTAAATGAATTTTATCGGATTGAAATGACGCGAGAGGTTATCTGAAGTTTGCCCAAGAATCGAAATTCGCCTTCCATTTTGGATATTCATTGCCTATTTTATTTTACAGGTAATTCACCGGGTTAGTCCGGGTTGCGCAGACAACCGTATTCAAACCCGGGAATTGAGCAGCGAGCTTTTCCGCAATGAGGTTTTTGGTAAACTGTTCGCTTTCATAATGACCGATGTCGGCCAGAATTATTTTTCCGTCGGCATCAAAAAAGTCATGGTATTTAATGTCGGCCGTTAAGAATACATCGGCACCTTGTTTCACGGCATCCTCCAGAAGAAAAAATCCCGACCCGCCACATACGGCCACTTTTTGAATGGTGGATCGGGAAAGGGCAGTATGCCTGATCGTTCCTGTTTTGACTATTTTTTTCACCCGTTTTAAGAAATCCAGTGTTTTCGTAGGACGGGCCAATGTGCCGATCATTCCGGAGCCGATTTCCTGATTGGCATTTTCCATGCGGATCAGTTTGAAGTCGAATTCTTCATAGGGATGCACCTTTTCAAGGGCTTTCAAAATGCCCTGTTGTAGGTGTGCGGGAAATGAAAATTCCAATTTCATTTCGGGTTTGCTCATGTATTCCTTTAAATTTCCGATGGTGGGGGTGGCTCCCGCTTTGGGTCGGAAACCGGCCGTTCCCTTTACCCCGAACCAGCCTTCGGAGTAGTTGCCGATGTTGCCCGCTCCCGCTTCGAAAACGGCTTGTTTAATGGGTTCTATGGCCTCTTCGGGGCAGGCCACTTCCAGTTTGATCAGCCGGCCCGCCATGGGGCGTAAAATACGTACATCTTTCAAATCGAGCAGGTTAGCCAACTTGGCGTTTACTCCCGTGTTGATATTGTCCAAGTTGGTGTGCAGGGCATATATCGCAATTCCTTTTTTTATGGCGGCAATGAGGGTACGCTCCACATAATTTTTTCCCGTCAGGCTTTTCAGCCCCGTAAAGAGAATGGGATGATGGGCCACCACCAGGTTACACTTTTTTTTGACGGCCTCTTTGATGACATCTTCCGTACAATCCAGGCAAGCCAGCACGCCGGATATGGTCATTTCCGGATCTCCCGCCAGCAGACGCGAATTGTCATACGGTTCCTGGTAGGCCGGGGGAGCCCATGCTTCCAATGCGGATATGATTTTTTTAAGTTTCATGCCACTAATATATAATAAGGATGGCAGTGATGTGTGAAATTCGGTCAAATCATCCCTGAAAAAAGGCTACTTTTACTCCCACTAATTCCGATAATCAGTGAAAAAAATAAGATTGTTTGGAAACATTCCTCAAGAATATTTTGTGAAATAGAAAAAGTCATTAACTTTGCAGCCCCTTAAAAATGGGAATCAGTTAACTGATAAATAAGGTTTGCAGTGAATACGTTAAGTTACAAAACGAAGTCGGCCAATAAAGCCGGTGTGGAAAAAGAGTGGCTTCTGATTGATGCCGAGAATCTGGTTTTGGGCCGTTTAGCCTCCGAAGTAGCCAAAATGCTGCGCGGAAAGCATAAGCCCACGTTTACTCCCAATGCCGATACGGGAGATAAGATTATTATCATCAATGCAGAGAAAATCAGACTTACCGGCAACAAAATAGAGTCTAAGGAGTATGTTCGTCACACGGGGCATCCCGGCGGGCAGCGCTTCACTCCGGTTCAGTCCATGTTGGAGCGTCATCCCGAGCGCGTATTGGAAAAGGCCATCCGCGGGATGCTTCCCAAAAACAGACTCGGCCGCGCCGTTCATGCAGATAATCTTTACGTATATGCAGGAACTGAGCACAAGCATCAGGCACAGAGTCCCCGAAAAATAAATATCAAAGACATTAAATAATTCGAATGGAAAGGATCGTACAATCCGGCAGAAGAAAAACCTCAGTAGCCCGCATTTATTTGGGCAAAGGCTCCGGTAACATAGAAGTGAACGGTAAAGATTACCGTCAATATTTCCCCACCTTGGTACTTCAGTACAAGGTGGATCAGCCTTTTTTGATCACCGGAGAGGATAAGGCCAAATATGACGTAAAAGTAAATGTAGACGGCGGCGGTGTTACCGGTCAGGCCGAGGCAGTGCGTCTGGCCATTTCCAAAGCTTTGGTTGAAATTAATGCCGAGTATAAGCCCGGTCTGCGTCAGCAAGGTCTGGTTACCCGCGATCCCCGCATGGTGGAACGCAAGAAATTCGGTCGTGCCAAGGCCCGTAAGAGATTCCAATTCAGCAAACGTTAACAGTTTATATCCGCAAAAAGTTATGCCAAGAACTTCGGTAGAAGAGTTACTCGACGCAGGTGTTCATTTCGGTCACCTCAAGAGAAAGTGGAATCCGGCCATGGCTCCATATATTTTTATGGAGAAGAACGGAGTTCACATCATTGATCTGAATAAAACTTTGGTAAAGTTGGAGGAAGCCTGCAATGCGCTCGGCCAAATTGCCAAATCAGGTAAGAAAGTATTGTTTGTGGGAACCAAAAAACAGGCCCGCGAAATCATCGCCGAAAAGGTGTCCAAAATTAATCAGCCTTTCGTGGTTGAGCGTTGGCCCGGCGGCATGTTGACCAATTTTGTTACCATCCGCAAGGCGGTAAAGAAAATGACCAACATCGATGAAATGATGAACGACGGTACCATCGAAACGCTCAATAAAAAAGAGCGTCTTACGATGACCCGTACCAAAGCTAAGTTGGAAAAAGATTTCGGCAGCATCGCCGACATGAATCGACTTCCTGCAGCCGTGTTTATCGTAGACATTAAAAAGGAACACATCGCCGTAGCCGAGGCCCGTCGGTTAAATATACCCACCTTTGCCATCGTGGATACCAACAGTAATCCCAATGAGGTGGACTTCCCGATTCCGGCCAACGACGATGCGACAAAATCTATTTCCTTGATTTTGGACGTGGTTTGTCAGGCTATCGTGGATGGTTTGAAAGACCGTAAAACGGATAAAGAAGAAACAAAAGAAGAAGAAGCTACAACAGAAGTAAACGTAGCAGAATCTCCGGAAGGAGCCATTGAAGAATAACGCCAAGTAAATCGAGTATGTCAGCAGTAGCAATTAGTGCATCTGAAGTAAATAAATTACGCCAAGTTACCGGGGCGGGCATGATGGATTGTAAGAATGCCCTCACTGAGTCGCAAGGTGATTTTGATAAAGCCATTGAAATTCTCCGTAAAAAGGGTCAAAAGGTGGCGGATAAAAGAAGCGACCGTGAAACTACCGAAGGGTATGCATTGGCTTCCGTAAACGAAGCAGGTACCGTAGGCGTGGTTACTTCGTTGAATTGCGAGACCGACTTTGTGGCCAAAAACGCGGATTTTATCTCCATGGCCGAAAAAATTGCCCATGTGGCCCTCACATCTCTTCCTGCCGATCGGGATGCCCTTCTGGCGCTTTCCATCGACGGGCGTGCCATCAGCGATCATATCGTGGAAATGGTGGGTAAAATCGGTGAAAAAATTGATGTAGGTGTATATACCAAAATTGAAGCACCCTTCGTTCACGGATACATCCATCCGGGAAATAGAATAGTGGCGTTGGTAGGCTTTAATAAAGCCGGTTTTGCCGGACAAAAAGAAGTAGGAAAAGATGTGGCCATGCAGATTGCAGCTATGTCTCCCATCGCGGTGGATGAAAATTCCGTACCCAAAGACCTAATAGAAAAAGAATTGGATATTGCCAGAGAGGTTCTCCGTAATGAAGGAAAACCCGAGGATAAGATAGAAATGATTGCTCAGGGAAAACTTAAGAAGTTTTACAGCGAAAGTACCCTGATGAACCAAGACTTTATCAAAGACGGAAAACTGACCGTTAAACAGTACCTTCAAAGTATCGACAAAGAGCTTTCGGTTACTGAGTTTAAGCGGTATTCTGTTGCTTAGATTATTTGAAAAGAGAGAATGAAAATTCTCTCTTTTTTTTGTTCCTCTTTTTTTAAATCCGAAATAGTGAAATACAAACGAATTCTCTTGAAATTAAGTGGTGAGGCGCTCATGGGTGAGAAGCAATTCGGAATTGATCACCATGTGCTTAATCACTATGCCCGGGAAATCAAAACCATTACCGAGCAGGGAGTGCAGGTGGCCATTGTGATAGGAGGCGGGAATATTTTCCGTGGCATTCAGGCTGCTGAAGGTGGCTTTGATCGTGTGCAGGGTGATTACATGGGTATGTTGGCTACCGTAATCAACAGTATGGCATTGCAGTCAGCGTTGGATTTTGCGGGTGTTCCTTCCCGTCTTCAATCTGCCATTGAAATGAAAGAGGTTGCAGAGCCTTTCATACGCCGGAGGGCACAACGGCATTTGGAAAAAGGCAGGGTGGTTATTTTCGGTGCCGGTACGGGAAATCCATACTTTACTACGGATACGGCTGCCAGTCTGCGTGCGGTGGAAATCGAAGCGGATGTTATTTTAAAGGGGACTAAGGTGGATGGTATTTATTCCGCTGATCCACGCAAGGATGCCACTGCCGTAAAGTATGATACGGTCAGTTTTTCCGAGGTGTATGAAAAGAACCTGAATGTAATGGATATGACGGCCTTTACCCTGTGTAAGGAAAATAAGCTCCCCATTATTGTATTTGACATCAATACACCCGGCAATCTGCTCAAAATCGTTTCCGGTGAGCCGATAGGAACACTGGTGGATTTGTAATCCGTTTGATTTCTTTCGTATTTTTGAGGTAGGATTTTTAACACGACTTATTTTAATCACTATGAGTGCAGAGTTGTCAGGAGTAATAGAAGAGTCAAGGATATCAATGGATAAAGCGGTGGCCCACTTAGCGCAGGAACTTTTACGTGTACGCACGGGAAAAGCCAATCCGGCATTATTGGAAGGAATATTTGTGGAAGTTTACGGCTCTAATATGCCATTGAATGCCGTGGCCAATATCACCACACCCGATGCCAGAACATTGGTTATTCAACCATGGGATAAAACTACACTGAGGGCCATTGAGACCGCCATCATAAATTCTCATTTGGGTCTCAATCCCGGTAATGACGGTGATCTCATCCGTATAGCATTACCACCCCTAACCGAGGAGCGCCGTAAAGATTTGGTGAAGTTGGCAAAGCAGATGGCCGAAGAGGCTAAAGTAAGTATCCGAAATGCACGCCGGGATGCCAACGAGCGTATCAAAAAAATGGTAAAAGACGGCCTCGCCGAAGACCTTTCCAAGGATGGGGAGTCCAAGGTGCAGGTGATTACCGATAAAAGCATAGGCAAGGTAGAGGAGACACTCGCTGCCAAAGAAAAGGAAATCATGACGGTTTAGCAGTCAAGCAACCTTCTGTATTTATTTTTCGAATTAATAGGAGCTTAGTAGTTAAATTAGCTACCTTTTCTTTTAGATGCCCAAAGTCCTGATAGATCATTAAGTACGTAAACTCTTTTCCTGTAAGAGGCACGGGGAATAAAATGGAATTGGTAGTTCAGGGCTTGTCGGGAGTACGGAATAATCGTCAAACAGGCGTATTTTTTTTAGTGCAATATCAAAATTAAGGGCAGATTTCCTTTTGTATTCATTTTTTTACTAAACGTAATTAATTTGTTATAAATGGATTACCTGCTCCTGCTGGCAAATATCCATTAGAAAAATAAAAAAAAGATTGACTTTACTTTATTTTTTGTGTAAATTGCGCAGTAGTTCGATAATTTAACCAACCCATTTAACCCTTTTGTGATATGCATTTAACCAGAATCGGCCCGTAACTTCGTTTTAATAGGTTTGGCGGTTTTATAACCGAAATGGCAATGTTATATTTTGATGTTGCAAACCTGTGTATTTTTATTTTTTACGATTAAGCATTGATGATGTGAGAATTAACCCGCTCGCAGGCAATGGCTTATTTCCTATTATTTTTTAATTTATAAAATCAACTGAATTGTTAACTATGAAAAAATGTATTTTATCATTCGGTATGCTGTCTGTTCTACTTTCAATCAATGTTACGTACAGCCAGTCTTTGGGCATAAATACCACAGGAGCACCCGCGGATGCCTCTTCCATTTTAGATTTAAGTGCATCCGACAGGGGTGTTTTGATTCCCAGGATGTTGCAGTCGGAAAGGCTTGCCATCAGCGCACCGGCAACCGGACTCCTGGTTTATCAGACAGATGTAGCAAACGGTTTTTACTTTTATGATGGCACGCTCTGGATTAAATTAATCGGGAATGGAAGCAGTGAAAAAAATTGGTTGTTGGAAAATTCGGCATCCACCTCGGCTGTAAATGCAAATAATCAATATGTAATCGGAAATGTAGGGATAGGCGATTATTCTTCTTCGTTGGTCGGTGCCAAAATGGAGGTTAAATCGGGGTCTTTGGGTACCACATTAAACGACGCTTCCGGTTTAAGTCTTGTTAATCCCTCCGCTGCTACAGCCTCATCCCACCAACTATCCCCTGCACTGAAGTGGTCGGGTAACGGATGGGCTGCCATCGGTGCCAACTCCCAAGCCGTTGAATTTACTGCAGATGTAGAGCCCGTTCAGGGAACCGTGGCGCCCTCCGCGGTCTGGCGTTTATCCAGCAGTATTAACAATGGGGCTTACACATCCAACCGATTGGCTGTTACCAGTGGTGGGAATGTGGGTATAGGAACAGCTTCCCCATTGCACCGGCTATCTATACGGGGTGTTGACGGAGCGGGTTCAACAACATCCGGCGTTACTTTGCAACTTCAGACCGACGAGGCCGGAATAGCGGATAAGGGAGGTTCCATTTTGATTGGCGACAATGCGGCGGCCACCAGAGCCATGATTAAAGGCGCATTCTCAGGTGTCGGAAACGGAGGTTACTTGGCTTTGTCAACAAATTCTCAGGCTAATACCCTCACTGAAAGGGTAAGAATCACGGACGAAGGGGCTGTAAGAATCAATGGCTTGTCGGGGGCGGGAAACAGACCCGTTTATGCGGATGCATCGGGAATCTTGAAGGCAGGTACGGGCAGTTCTGATAATGCCACCTGGTCTCTGAGCGCTGATTTCGCTTCCAGTCCAAACGATCTCGGCGGCACCGATTTGGTATATACCGGAAATCCGAATGATGGTTATAACCAATATAACATGGGATTTGGTATAACAATCGACGGTACTGTTTATAACACAATCACCATCGGAACAAACGGGTGGATTTCTTTTGGTGCCGTAACCAATACTGATTGTTGTCCCACCTCAGGCTTTCCGGTTTCAAGTTTCAGCAATCCGACCATTTTCCCTTTTTTTACCGACCTGTGCGACTATAGCAATGCGGAAAACATCCGTGCCTTTACGTTCGGCACCAGTCCGAACAGGGTGGCCATCGTGCATTATAAAATGAAACCCTTCTGCGGTCCCAGTGAGCCTTCTTCCAGTTTTGCTTTGGAATTTCAGGTACAAATTCATGAGGTGTCCGGTTTGATCAACGTGAAATACATAACGATGCCCGCCACCTTGAATGGTCAGGCATGGAGTTGCTCTGGGAACAATAGAAATACCCTTATCGGTTTTCAGACATCAGGTGGAGCCAATTCAAAGACATATCCCATTTCTTACAATGCCAAAGTTTTAGACGATAACCGTATGCCCGAGAGTTGGAGCATCAGTCCCTGTCGATAATCCATTCAAGGCCTTTACCGGTGTGGGTTGCCTCAGCCCGCAAACGAAGATGTGATGTATTTCAATAAAAAATCAGCCTGTTATTATGAAAACGATAAAATTAACTTTTCGCTCACAAATGTATCTGTGTGTATTTTTTATGCTGAGCGGTATGACAGCTGCCTCGCAAAATAATCTGGTTTTGGCTGACCCGCATCTAAAATGGGTGGGTGATGGAAATGTGAAATTTGTGTTGGATGATTTGGGCATTCAAAATGATGCATCCCAATCCGTTTTTAATGGAACGGGCAATTTCAGGTTTCTTGGAGCTTCTCTGTCTGCCGTATCCGGTAGTTTTTCTACCATGCTCCCGGATGTTGAAATTGCAAAAAGCGGATCGGAGGCCCTTGAGTTGAACCGGAATCTGACTGTGAACGAGCATGTCCTGATCAGCTCGGGTGCACTTAAAATTAATGACCAAACACTCAGTATCGGACGAAATTTCACCAATCATGGATCATTTTATTCCGGCCCAAATGGACAGGTAGTATTTTCAGGAATAAATAATTCACTTGTCACGATGAATAATAACTTCGATCTATTTACCAACCTAAAAGTAAATAAAACATCGGGTGCGGAATTAAAATTGGGAAGCTCTATTCAGGTCAGCGGACAAGTTTTGTTTGATTCGGGTAATCTGTATTTGAATAACTGGGGCTTGGACCTTGGAACCACGGGGTTGTTAATGAATGAAACAAACCAAAGTCGGATTTATTGCGACTGCCCTGTCGGTTTTGTAAGAGCGGTGAGGCCTGTGGGTGCTACGGGAACGTTTAATCCAGGCAACCTCGGAATGGAGATAACTACCACCGGCATTGCTCTTGGCAATACGGAAATAAAACGCCGCCATAGCCTGGTGGATCTGTCCGGTAATTTTCCGTCCTCCGTTTACCGTTATTTTGAAGTGGATCCTGAGTTTAATCAAAATTTCAATGCCACGGTGAAGTTCCGCTATTTAGACGGTGAGGTTTCTGCATTGGTTCCAAATCCGGTCATGGATCTTTATCGATCTACTGATCAGGGTGGAAACTGGATCGCCCAGGATGCTTTGCATGACATAACCGGTAACACCATAACCAAATCAGGACTTCCCGGTTTCTCCTGGTTCGCGGCCGGTTTGGACGTAGGACCACT
>CAYYRB010000008.1:45349-52458 GCA_964473995.1 uncultured Candidatus Competibacteraceae bacterium
GTGGTGCCAACGAATTTGTCCTTGACCGTTTTGATCTGAATCCGGGCAGTTACCTGGTGCGTGTCCTTTCAACCAAAATGAACCTGAATCCCGTGAAGTTGATTGTAAGGTAGTGAAAATGGGCTAATTTTAAAATTTAAAAATGAAATAATTTATCATGTTAAGCTGCGGACAATTTCGCTGCCATGAGGCACTCGAAGGGAACGAACGCTTTCGGTTTCAAAGCTGTCCGACCGAGAACTAGTTGTTATAAACATTCAAACAATCAATCTTGAACGAATAGCTCGTAAAAGTTATAACCTGAACATATTATCGGTCCGCACTTCCCAATATGCGCAGCATATCGCCTTCCAGGCTTTTTCCCGGGCTCTCCACAATGCGTCCCAGTTCCCGCCCATTTTTAAAAAAAATGAAGCTGGGCACATAAGCCGCTTTTAATTCTTGTATGGCCGGGTCAGGACAAAATTTTTCCCGATCTACCAGGTGGTATTCCGCTTTTACACCGTTCATGAGCGTATTTTCTGCGATTTTTAAAAAACGGGGTACTTCCCGCTGACTGTCTTCACACCAGATACCTAATACAACCATTACCCTTACATCTTCAAAATCAATCTGCTTCAGTATGGATTCATCAGGCTTATATGCATTGAATTCGGTTTGGAAGGATAAACCAAATTCACTCGAAAATATTTTTTCTTTTTCGGTTTTACAGGCTGCTGTCTGTGCGTGAATAGGAATCATGAATAAAATGAGATTGATAGAAATGAGAAAGCGTTTCATCCGTATTTTCGTATTTTTACCAAAGTTAATGGTTTATGCTATGGGTAAGTGGTTGTCTCTTTTGTTTTTTATGGTGCTTTTTTCGGTCGGTTGTAAGAAAGAATCTTCTTCGTCGGAGGTTACCGTGCGCTTTAATTTTACGTTCGGAACGCAGCCCCTCGTCTATAATCAAGAATATTTGCTTGAAGGTAAAACCATCAAACTCGAGCTTGTTAAATTTTATGTCAGTTTGCCTGCTCTCCAAAAGGCCACGGGGGAATGGGTTTCCTTTACCGATGCCTATCATTTGGTAGATTTGAATCAGCCGGTTATGCGGGCCGGAAAGCTGCCCAAAGGCGATTACACTGCGTTGCAACTGGGCATCGGGGTAGACAGCACCCGAAATGTCCAATCCGATCCGCTGGCCATTCCCGCCACGGATTATCCCACTGATCATCCGTTGAATGCTTCGGCAGACATGTGGTGGGGCTGGGCCACCGGCTACATTTTCGTGAAGCTGGAAGGTCGCATGGATGCCAATGGAAACGGTTCTTACTCCGATATCGAGGATAAAGCCATTTCGTATCATCCGGGAGTTGCGGCATTATATACACCCCTCTTGTTGAATAAATCCTTTTCCGTTTCGGGGGAGAGCACCGAATTGACCATTCAGGCAGATATGGAAAAGCTGCTCTTCAACCTGGATTTGCTGAATAATCCGTTTGCACACCCCAACAGCGTCAACCATCCTGAATATCCATATGCCCAACGGATGATGGATAATTTCCCCTATGCCGTTCAATAGGTATTTTTCGGGCTTTCTTTTTATTGTCTTTTCTGTTTCAGCCTGTCGGGATTCTGCCCTGCGCATCCCCGAGGGCTGGCCCGCACCTGAAATTGCTGAGGACAAGGCCTTGACGGAAGAGCGCATCTTGCTGGGGAGAAGGCTTTTTTACGATCCCATTTTATCTGCAGATTCCTCGGTAAGTTGTGCATCCTGTCATAATCCCGCGCTCGCTTTTGCCGATTCCGTGCCGGTATCCCCAGGTGTGCACGGTACCCAAAAAGGATTTCGCAATACACCGTCTTTGTATAATGTGGCCTGGTATCCCTATTTTTTTGCGGAAGGCGGCGTTCCCGACCTGGAGCTGCTTACCGTGGCGCCTATGCAAACGGAATCGGAAATGGATTTCAACATTGGCCTTGCCGTGAAAAGGTTGGAGCAGAACCCGGCTTATGTGCGCATGTTTCAAAAAGCGTATAACCGCGCCCCCGATACCTATTCGCTCACACGTGCCCTTGGAGCTTTTCAGCGCAGCCTCATCAGCGGAAATTCACGCTATGACCGGTTTGTACGGGGCGACTCATCCGTTTTTTCGGCCCGGGAAATACGTGGCATGAAATTGTTTTTCTCTGACAGGACGGGCTGTTCGGATTGTCATTCCGGCTTTTTGTTTACCGATTTCGGTTTTTATAATCTTGGGCATTATTCCGCTGATGATGCAGGTCGATTTCGGCTCACTTCGGTCCCGTCAGATCGCGGCAGGTTTAAAACGCCCTCGCTACGCAATGTGGCCGTTACCGCTCCCTACATGCACGACGGTTCCGTCGCCACTTTGAAAGACATGTTGTTTTTTTACAATACAGGAGGGGGGGCTGAAGTTGGCAAAGACCGCCGCATCCGTCCGCTCAATTTATGTGAAAGGGAGTTGGACGAAATACGCGCTTTTTTGAAAACATTGACAGACAGCTCTGCATTAACCAATCCGAATTATTTACCTTTACGAGGCAATGAACAGAATAGGTAAGTGCATCTTTTTTTTAATGGCCTCTTCCCTTTTTTGGGGTTGCGGTGAGGAGCACCATACCGTAACTCCCTATGCGTTTGGTATTCCTTCGGGTTATCCCCAGCCCGTGGAGCCTGGTGATAACCGCACAACGGTGGAAGGTGCCGAATTGGGGCGTTACCTCTTTTACGACACGCGGCTTTCCGCCGATAACTCCATGTCATGCGCGAGTTGTCATTTACAGCAAAATGCATTTACCGATCCGCGCCGTTACAGCATAGGAATAAATGGGCAATCCGGAACCCGCAACGGAATGGCGCTGATTAATCTGACGTTTAATCCGAATCAGCGCTTTTTTTGGGATCATCGGGCGCAAACACTCGAAGAACAAATTTTTGAACCCATCCGTAATCCCATCGAAATGGCTTCGGATTGGAATACCGTGGTGGGTAAATTGAAGGACGATGCATTTTACAGGGGTATGTTCCGTGAAGCGTTTGGCAATGAGCAGATTGACTCGGTGAAGATCTCTAAAGCAATCGCACAGTTTATACGGACGCTCGTCAGCTTCAATTCTCCTTTTGATAAGTGGGCCAGGGGCGAAGGTCAGCTTAGTCCCCAGGAATTAAACGGCCTCAGTTTGATTCAGGATCAAACAAAAGGCGATTGTTTCCATTGCCATAATTCCGCGGATCGCTTGTTTTCCAACTATCGGATTATGAATAATGGATTGGATCCCCAATCAGCCTGGAGTAATCCCGATTTTGATTTCGGGCTGTATTTGGTTACGGGGAATCCGGCCGATAAGGCCAAATTTAAGGTGCCTACCTTACGCAATATCGCCCTTACGGCGCCTTATATGCACGACGGCCGTTTTAATACGTTGGAAGAGGTTATGGTGAACCATTATCTCACGGGTGGTCAGGTTTCCGAAACTATAGACCCGCTGATGGAATTCAGTCCCCAGTCACTTCCCGGAAACCCGGGATTAAATCTTACTCCTCAGGATATTCAGGATATCATTGCCTTTTTGAATACGCTCACGGATCAGGAATTCATTTCCAATCCCCAATTTTCCGATCCCTGGTAAGATTTAGCGGTTTCGAAGATTATCTGATAAGCTGTACTTTTCCCATAAAAACGGGAAGTCGTCCTTCGTAGCCTTCCATGGTTATTTTATACACGTAAACTCCTGCCTGGCATGGCTGTCCGTTTCTGTCCCGTCCATCCCACCCAAAGTCTGTTTCACCTCCGGAATAGATGATTTCCGACCAGCGGTCAAAAATAGTCATGCGGAAACTGCTTTTTTCAAACCCCACTCCCCGCGGATACCATCGGTCATTCAGGTTGTTTTCATCGGGAGTGAAGGTGTTGGGAATGTAGTAATAGAGATCGCCGCGAACCAAGATGAGTTGTTCGGAAGTATCTGCGCAGCCATTTTCATCGAATACATACAGAATAGCCGGGTAATTTCCCCAGTCGGGTAAATCGATTACGGGATTTTGAACGTTTTCGATGGGCTGCCCTAAAATGTTCCAGCTGTATGTGGTATAATTTTCTGAGGTGTTGATCAATTTGGTCACCGGGAAGAGAATATCCACCGGATTAGGCGTTATGGTAAATGAGGCTTGCAGTGAATCGTTTTGGATGTTAGCCACTGAAACGGAATCCGTGAGGATACACCCGTCTGCATCAGTCACGGAAGCGGAATAAACATCTCCTCCGTTCACGGGCGCAACGGTTTGCTGCCCGGGAGGCACTCCCGCCTGATTCCATTGGAAGGAGAAGGGACCCGAGGTGCCTGAAGCATTTACCGTTACGGAACCGTTGCCTTTCAGGCAGGTGTCGGGGATTTGTGAAAAAGTGACCTGAAAATTGACTGGATTTGATACGGTAACGGTTTCGGTTACTGAGCAGTTGTTCTGGTCGGTGACGGTAACACTGTAATTGCCCGCATAAAGGCCTGTTGCGATCGCTGTAGTCTGATTTCCGGGAACCCAAAGGAAGTTGAGCGGCGGTACGCCTCCCGTAATGGCAATTCCCGCAGAGCCGTTGTTTTGGTTGCAATCGGCCAAGGTGCTGAATGTGCTGTCCACGAGTAATCCGGCATAGTCAAAAACCAGTGCGGGTGTTGAGACTCCTGAGGTGTTACCGCACAGGTCATTCACGGGGCCGTTCAAAGTCAAGGTGTATTGACCGTTGGCGGTAAGCGGTGGAGAAACGGTGAGCCGGAATAGGTTGGCAAAACTGCCTCCGGATGCACAATCCTGGCTGTAGATGGCCGTAACGGTGTGTACTCCGCCGGGACCGGTTAACAGGAAGGATGCGGGGGAAAGGTCGGTGCAGCGCACATTTTCCGTAAAGCGAATCAACAGGGTATCGGTGTTGCACCTTATGGGTTGAATCGCCTCCAACAGTGCGGGCGGGGTATTATCAAAAATTTGGGAGGTGGAGGCGGAAAAATCCAGCGTGTATCCCGTTCCCTGTTGTGGTGTAAAAGCCGTAATGATGAGTGCATAGGTTTCATTTTCCTGCACCGGAATCACAGGTGCATTTTGGGGTATGGGCCCGCCGTTGGCTCCTGTAGGACCTTGAAAGGGAGAAAAATTGCAGGCTACGAGCAGCGATGGATCTGTAAAGATATCGGCACAGCCGGCCGAAGTGAGGTTGAAAACAGCCCAGTCTAAATCGGTTGTGGGACTTTCGGGGAATATGGTGAAATTTACGTTACCCGAGCTTTGAGTGGTGAAGGTGTACCATACGCTGTTCATCTCGCCCTGACCCAAACAGGAAATGGAGGAATTGATTTCATTGGGTATGGTCCCGGCTCCCGGGGGAATCTGGGTACTTGTGAATACCCAGTCGCACACGGGAATGGCACCAAGGCAATCCTGATTGTTCGGAGTTTGGGCCATGCTTCGGAAAGAAAGGAATAGACCCACCATGCCGCAAATAAGTGCTACAGGGGTGTTGATGTTGCGAATTATCGGCCTTCCTTTAATCAATACGTTCAATGTTGACCAGATGGAATTAACGTGGAATGTGGAATAAAGGTATGTTTAGATGTGTTTTTCTGCATGGTAGGAAGACCTTACTAGCGGGCCGCTTTCCACGAACGAAAATCCTTTTTCTTTGGCCAGATTACCCAGTTGTTCAAATTTGGCAGGAGTAATGAACTCCTTGACGGGCAAATGTTCTTTGGTAGGCTGCAGGTATTGACCCATGGTGATGATCTGTACCCCTACGGTGCGCAAATCATCTAAGGTTTCAATAATTTCTACGTCGGATTCACCTAATCCGAGCATGATGCCTGATTTGGTGGTGATACCATTGTCACCCAAGCGTTTCAATACTTCCAGACTTCGGTCGTAGCGCGCTTGAATGCGTACCTCACGGGTAAGACGCCTGACGGTTTCCAAATTATGGGAAACGATTTCGGGTTTCACGTCGATAATCCGCTTGAGGTTTTCCCATTTGCCCTGAAAGTCGGGAATGAGGGTTTCCAGAGTAACACCGGGGTTCATTTTTCGGATGGTTTCTACCGTCTTGGCCCAAATTTCTGATCCTCCGTCTTTCAGATCATCCCTGTCTACCGAGGTGATCACCACGTGCTTGAGCCCCATGAGTTTCACCGATTTGGCTACACGGAGCGGCTCATACGGATCCACATCGGCTGGTTTTCCCGTGTTCACGGCACAAAAGCCGCAGGAACGGGTACATACATTACCCAGAATCATGACCGTAGCCGTTCCGGCACTCCAGCATTCCCCCATATTTGGGCAGTTTCCGCTTTCACAAATGGTATGAAGCTTATGCTCCGAAACGATTTTTCGTACTTTTTTGTATTCTTCGCCTACCGGAAGCTTCACCCTGAGCCAATCGGGCTTTTTAATTTTTCGTTCGGCGGTATTTGTAATCGGTTCGTTCCTCATGCGTTGCAAAATTACAAAGTATAATGGTATAAAGCCATTGATTTCTCTTCCGGTAAAACAGCCTTGTTTTGTTTTTTGTTTTTCCGGGTGCTTTTGTTACTTTTATTAATAAATAGAATAAAATGGCAACTTCAAGGGTAATCTATCTGGGCAATCTAAGAACCAGGGCGGAACATCTTCAATCCGGAGAAACTATTCTTACCGATGCACCCAAGGATAACCAAGGCATGGGCGAAGCTTTTTCGCCCACTGATTTACTCGCCACAGCCTTGGCTTCATGTATGTTGACCCTTATGGGGATTGCCGCGAAGGCACGTGGTATTGATTTGTCGGAAACGGAAGCAGAGGTAATCAAGGTTATGGCTTCAGACCCTCGCCGGGTTTCTGAAATCAATATCAGGCTATGCGTCCGGGGCGGTGTCAACCTGAATGAAAAGGAAAAAGAGGTTTTGGAAAAGGCGGCGCTCACCTGTCCTGTTTGGTACAGCCTCCACCCGGATATCAAAAAGAACATTACCTGGGAGTGGAAATGAAAAAAGCGGGATAGGTAACCCGCTTTTACGTATCGAAAATCAGCTGATTAAAATGTTTTTTCCTGCGGTGTTTTTCCATCTTCCAAGTTGCCGTAAGC
>CAYYRB010000008.1:52558-58693 GCA_964473995.1 uncultured Candidatus Competibacteraceae bacterium
ATCGGTTCACTTATTTTGACTAAGATAAATCCCATGTATTTAAAAAAAGAAATGCTGGAATCCTCTTGGTTAGCCGAGCTGACTGGGGAGTTTGATAAACCCTATTTCTGCCGGTTAAATCAATTTTTGTCGGAAGATGGCGTCATCCATACGCATTACCCACCTCAGGAGCTTATTTTTCAGGCATTCAATCTTACTCCGTTTAATCGGGTTAAGGTAGTCATTTTGGGTCAGGATCCTTACATTAATTCCGGTCAGGCACACGGGCTCAGTTTTTCGGTTCCCTCCGGTATTCCGTTTCCTCCTTCGCTTAAGCATATATTCAAGGAGTTGCATTCCGATTTGGGCATTTCGCTTCCCCAATCGGGCGATTTGAGTGCCTGGGCCCGTGAAGGCGTTTTGTTACTCAATGCGGTTCTTACCGTAAGGGTGGGGGAGTCGGGCAGCCATGCGGGCAAGGGCTGGGAACAATTCACGGATGCCGCCATACAAGTCCTGAGCGAACGCAGGAACCATTTGGTTTTTATGCTGTGGGGTAATTATGCCAAGAAAAAGGTTAAATTGATTGATCTGGCAAAGCATCTTGTGCTAACGGCCGGTCATCCCTCTCCCTTGTCGGTTCGTTTTTTTTCAGGTTGCCGGCATTTTTCCAAGGCCGATTCCTGGCTTGTGGATAACGGGATGGATCCCGTGAATTGGCAGTTGTAACCCGCTGGAAATAAAAAACCCGGCTTATAGCCGGGTTTGGATAAGTTGGTAGGTAAAATTATTTTCCTACAACAGCTGAAAGCTCAGCACCGGCTTTGAATTTAACCACTTTTTTAGCGGCAATTTTAATTTCTTTTCCGGTTTGTGGGTTACGGCCTGTGCGGGCAGAACGCTTAGTTACGCTCCAAGATCCGAAACCTACCAATGATACACGGTCTCCTTTTTTCAGGGCACCGGAGATGGCTGCTGTGAAACCATCCAACGCTCTTTTGGCATCAGCTTTAGTGAGGCCTGACTTTGATGCGATTGCATCGATCAATTCTGCTTTGTTCATTTTTTTTGATTTAATGGTTTAAGTAATTGAACATTTACAGCAACAAATTTATTTGCCTGTCCTTATCATGCAATAGTAACCGGTTGTTTTTTCACACTTTTGTTGATAAATAGGGGCTTTTGTTAATAACCGTGCGATTTTTTCCTTTGTTTACGCCATCTACAGCTAACCCGATGCCCTACAGAACACGCCAATCCAAGAATCCCGAACGCACACCGGTAAGCCACTCCTTTACGCCTAGTCTTTTCTTTCCGGGTGATTGTAATTCCTTGATAAGCAATGTGTTTTTTGCAGTTTGAAAGCCCCAATACCCCTTTCCGTCGGTAACTATGGTTCCAATGCTTCCGCTATCCTCCTCCAATACCTCCGCTGAAAAGACTTTGATTTCTTTCTTTTCCTGCGTTCCGTCGTCCAAAATAAGCCAGGCTCCCGGAAAGGGATTCAGGCCACGTATTTTTTTCTCCAACTTTTCGGCGGGTTCATTCGGATCCAACCGGCAAAAGGAACGGTGTATTTTTGGTGCTTCGTGCAGTTCTGTCCCTTCTTGCAGAAACAGGTGTTGGCTTTTTATCTCGGCCTTTCCGCTCATCAGCAAGTTGGCGGTTTCTACCACGGTAGCCGCACCGAGTACCATCAGCCTGTCATGAAGGGTTCCTGCCGTATCTTCGGGAAACACGGGTTCCTCTTTTCTTAAGAGGATATTTCCGGTATCAATCTGTTCATCAATCAAAAACGTGGTGACTCCGGTTACGGTTTCTCCCGAAATGACCGCATGCTGGATTGGTGCCGCCCCGCGGAAATGGGGTAGAAGTGAGGCGTGCAGGTTGAATGTTCCTTTTGGCGGAATGCGCCAAACTTCGGAAGGCAGCTTCCTGAAAGCGACAACTACGAACATATCTGCTTTTAAGTCGCTGAGTTGTTTGATAAACTCAGCGCTTTTTAGCTTTTCGGGCTGCATGATCAATAGCCCCTTCTCCCGCGCAAATCGTTTTACATCTGATTCCTGCATCTGCAGGCCTCTGCCGGCAGGCTTGTCAGCTACGGTAACTACACCTGCGATTTCATGGCCTGCTTCATACAAAGCCCTCAGAGAGGCCGTGGCAAATGCCGGCGTTCCCATAAATACGATTTTTGCTTTGGGGCTCATCCGCTATTTTTTGTCAAAGGTAGGCGTTTGGCTCATGGTGCATTTTCTCTGAACCAAAATTAGGCTTTGTCCTCAGGTCCATATTAATTCCTCCCTTGCACGGGATCTTAGAATGTAATCTGATACTTTGCCTCCTGCCTTCCTTTGGGCGGATAGAGTCCGGGCATCTCCGCCATTTTGCTTTTTATCCATTTTCCCGAGAGGGTATCTGCCGCTCCCGAAATCATACATTCTTTCACTTTCCCGTCAGTTTGAAATGTGATTGTTAAAAGAACAGTTCTGCCCCTGTACGCATTTAGAAAGTCTGTTTTACCCTCTTCCTGTGCTTTTTGCCATAAATAGGAAACGATTTGTTTTTGCACGGCTTCTTTGGAGGTGTTTTCCTTATTGGCGCTGGGTGCTGTGGTGCCATGCCCCGGTGATGCATCCTGCAGTTCGGAGGCCGCCGTGAATACTTTTCCTGTTCCTGATGCCTGGTTCAGCATTATTTTTTCTTCCCTCAGCTTGCCTGTGTTGTTTTTACTTTCTTTTTTCATCGTGGCTGTTGCGGGCGCGTGCTGTTTTTCCTCTATGTCTGCTTCTGCTTTAGAAATGGTGATATCCTCTCGCTCCATGGCCGCGGTATTCTCTTCATTAGGCAAATCTTGCTTAAGGGCGTCAAAATCATCTGAGGCATATGGGTACTCTGCTACCTTCGGGGAAACAGGCACTATGCGGCTGTCCGACCGCTCTTCGTTTTTTTCTTTGGTGGTTGCTTTCGTATTCGCGTTGAGATCCACATTTGCGGTATGATCAGCCGGTTGTAATGGAGATTCATAAATTTCTTTTAAATCGGGAAGATCGGTTTTTTCCGCCAATTCGGGTTTGGGGTCAGGCCAAAACAAAACGGAGGCAGTAACTACCACTACCATCAGGGTGAGTGTTCCGGCGAAAGCAAATGCCGGTTTCCTTTTTAACAGAGATATACATGCATCTATAATGCCCTGATTTGCTTCGGATTTAGGCATATTCTGGCTAAATCGGAGCATCACGCGCTCCTTCATGTCTGCATCTTCCGACAGTTGTGCGGCCTCGGTTTGGAAAGTTTCCCTCACCCGGCTGACTAAGCGCCGCATATTCCGGTATTCCGACTCGCCGGAGAGATGGGTCAATACCAGTTCCCGTTCCGCCTCGGTAAGCTGACTGAATTCTTTTTCCCTCAGCAGGGTTTCAATATATTCCGGACTGCGGTTCATCATGTGGTCTAGTTATATTCAAACGAACGTAATTTTTCACTTAGTTTTTTTACCGTGTAGAAGAGGCGAGACTTGACAGTACCCTCTGACGTACCCATGATTTCGGCAATCTCCTTGATACTCATTTCCTCTTTGTACCTGAGCAAAAAGGCCGTGCGGTGATTTTCGTCGAGCAGTTTCAGCTGCACCTCCAGCATTTGTTCAAAAGTATCTTTGTCCAATTCCATGGCCGGATCTTTTACATCTTCGTCAAGTATTCGTTTTTCCAAACCGAGGTCTTCTCCTTTCACATGGTTTCTGACCGATAATTTCCGGTACTCGTTTTTACACATGTTGTGAGCCACGGAATAGAGCCAGGTGCTGAACTTTTTTGAGGTATCGAACAGGTGGGGCTTTTCGGCCAGTTTCACAAACAGATCCTGAGTGAAATCTCTCGCTTTTTCGGCATCCTTTCCCAGCATTTTCAAAAAATACCATTGCATTTTGGCCGCATATCGGTCGTAAATAAGCGCAAAAGACCGTGCATCGCCGTAGGCCGCTTTGGCCATAAGCGCTTCATCGCTTGCTTGTTCACCGGATCCGAAAATATTCAGCATCTCTTTAATGCAGATTTATACCCTTCAGTTTTACAAAAGTTCAATCCAGTCTATTTTTTTTCTGATAATAGAATGAGATTTTCATATACTTTCCTAACCGGAAGCCCCATGACGTTGTAAAAACAACCCTCGATGCGGTCTATGCCCACATAGCCTATTTTGTCTTGAATGCCATAAGAACCCGCCTTGTCGAAAGGTTGGTGGTGTTGAACGTAATCCCTGATGAGCTTTTCGGGGAGCGTGCGGAAATATACCCGTGTGATATCAAAAAACGAAATTCGGATATCGCCGGCCTGCATGCAGACTCCTGTGATGACCTCGTGCATTTTTCCGCTGAGCATGCCCAGCATTCGGAAGGCATCCGCCTCGTCAACCGGTTTATTCAGCAGGTGCTGATCCAAAATAACGGTTGTGTCCGCCGTTATGATGATGGAGTCTTTCGGGCAACGGGTGATGAGATCGTCCATTTTTCGTTCGGCAAGGTGCAGGGCGGCGTCGCGTATCGGAAAATCAGCAGACAGGGTTTCGTCCGTTTCAGCCGTAATGATTTCAAAAGAGATCTCCAGCCCCGCGAGCAGCTGTTTGCGTCTGGGTGATTTTGAACCCAGGATTATATTTCGGTTTTGTATCATATCCACATGCATAATATTCCGCCCGCCATCCAGGCTTTTAGGAAGAGTGAGCATCGGGCGATTTGTGCTTTCGTTTCAGCTCTCGCTATGCAAAATCCCACCAAGGAACCGATTACGGATAAGGCAATATAGCTTAATCCCCGTAAAATTTGGTCATTGAGAGTGAACTCCATGACAGATAAAAGCAGCAGAAAAACAGCCGCGGTTATACAAAGACGGGCTGCCATTGTTAACGTAATGTATTTTCCTTTTACCGTGGCGGATGTCTGTAACCCGCTCAGCGAATCACCTTCCGCATCTTCGGCATCTTTCACCATTTCCCGTATCAGGGTGATCAAAAATGAAAAAGCGGCGAAAAAAATAAGACGGTGTAATGTGGGTGATGCAATCTGATGGATGGTTTGAACCGTGACGAGCGGAGCCGCCACCAGCAAAAAACCAAGAAGGGCGATCAGTCCGTTTCCCCAAAAAACGGAACTTTTCAGTCGGAAGGCATAAAGACCTAAAAGAAAAGCGGCAGCGGAATTCAGCCAAAAAGCGTGTAGGGAAACGGAGGCGTTAATCCAAAGAAGCATTGGCAGGACAAGGTTTCCCGCGAGGGAAACTACGGTCAACACAATTCCGGTTTTTCTAAAAGGGCCGTCAAACAGGTTTTTTCCCGGTTTATTTATTCTATCGGTCTGAACATCATTCCAGTCGTTGATCAGATATCCCCAGACCATGCAGAGCAAAATGCTGCTTGCGTAAATAAAAAATGCATTTTTTTCTGCGGGATTCGGGGGGAAATCATGGCCTAAAATACCTGACCTTACAGACCATAGAATGCCGAATGCCAACACCAGATTCAGCGGCCTGAAGGCTCGTACTATGGAAAAAACCGTCGGCATGGTTCAAATATACTCTAATTCCGACGCCCAGGGATTCATGGCGGGCATTCTCATTTAAGTACTAACTTTATGCGCCGTTAGTGGCTATGGTAAAGGGCATGAAAAACGTTCGGATAGTTTTAATGTTGATCGGAATCAGTGCAACGGGCCTTTCTGCTCAGCGCAGTGACCGCACATCGCCCATTTCGTTTGGTTGGAAGACGGCTCCGGAAATAATGAACACGATTCGTGTAGCCCGTCCTGAAGAAAAAATTTTGGAAATTCAACGTGCCCGATCGACCGAAAAATACCTTGATTTCGGAGTGGCCATACCTGTTCAGGGAGATATTTTGGCTTTGGGACAACCCACCCTGCTTCAGGATGGCAGAAGTTTAACGCGTTTCCGGATTGAGGCTCCCGGTGCTTTCGGAATCAATTTGAATTTCAAGGAATTTTATCCGGGAAAAAGCGGAAAACTTTGGGTTTACAATGAATCTAGAACCCAAGTGTTGGGTGGTTTTGATTTGCGTTCTTACAATCCCGGAATTCCTTTTGCCACGGCGCCCGTTCCCGGCGAAGCCTGCATAGTTGAATTTGTTTATGACGCCGAAGAAGAG
>CAYYRB010000009.1:0-51025 GCA_964473995.1 uncultured Candidatus Competibacteraceae bacterium
GGCTATGTGGATGAGGTCATTAAGCCGGAGCAGACCAGGGAAAAATTGATCAAAGCATTTAAAATGCTTGAAAATAAAGCGGAAACGCTCCCCAGAAAAAAGCATGGTAATATTCCGCTCTGATTTTTCGCAATCCGTTAAAACAACGCGAATATTTCTATATTTGCACCCCGAAAAACAGCAACCATCCTGTTTTTCACTTTCGGCGAGGTAGCTCAGGTGGTTAGAGCGCAGGATTCATAACCCTGAGGTCTCGGGTTCAAATCCCGATCTCGCTACACAAGAAAAGGCTTCATGTTGGAGCCTTTTTCTTTTTCTGAAATTCAATAATTGTTTATCTTGCGCCAAACAACATATCCATGAAAAAGCTCGAGTTGGAATACCTTATACACTGCTCACCCAAATTACTCTATTCCATGTTATCAACTCCCACGGGACTTGCAGAGTGGTTTGCCGATAAAGTGGATGAACGTAACGGCCATTTTTCTTTTCATTGGGACGGATCGAATCAATCCGCAACCTTGGTTTCTTCCCGTGAGAATGAATGGGTAAAGTTTCAGTGGGATGATGGGGAGGATGAAGATCTGTTTTTTGAATTCAGAATAGTAGTGGATGCCATTACCAATGACGTGGCATTAATAGTTACTGATTTCTGTGAAGAAGACGAGGAAGAGGAAACCCGCTTGCTTTGGGAACACCAGATTAATGATCTCAAACATTCCATAGGTGCATGACCCTAAAATACTTCGGACGGGCATTCCCTTTCTGATTTGTTGGGGCGTTTTTTTTCTTGTTTCGGTATCATTTTTATTCTTTTTCGGCAAAACGGAATCGCATCTGTTGGTCGTTTCGCTGAATACCCCCGAAACGGAAAAAGTATTTAGCCTGATTACCCGCTTGGGTGAAGGTTGGCTTTTCGGCATGGTACTGATTTACGTTTTTGTGAAAAGGCGTAGGTGGCTTGTCCCTTTTTTGTTTTCATGGCTTCTGTCGGTAATCGTGGTGCAGGGTATGAAAAAAATGGTGTTTACCGATTCCCCCAGACCGGCTGCGGTGTTTAAACATACGCCGGAATGGAAGCCCGTTGATGGTGTGGAGTATCGTTTCTGGGAAAGCTTTCCATCGGGGCATACGGCCGATGCTTTTGCCGTGTGTTTTGCGTTGGCGTTATTGTCGGGTTCTGCCTTGTATTCGGTTCTGTTGTTTTTGTTGGCTTTATGCGTGGGCATGTCCCGCATCTTTCTTTCCCAACATTTTTTGCAGGATGTGCTGGGAGGTTCGTTTATAGCCATACTTTGCACCTTTCTGCTGTTTTTGTTCTTCAGCCGACAACTGGGCAAAAAAAATCCCGGAATTTAATTCCGGGATTAGCAATTAAGAATACAATACTTATTTTGTTACCTCTACCACACAGTAGCGCGAGGCCTTCCAAAAAGAGGAGGCATCTTTGATCACCAACTTGGCTCCTGTAAGTTCATACGAACCGGATGGGTGAGAAGAGAGTAATTTGGCTTTTTGTGCATTGATGGCAATGCTGCCGGTTTTACGTGCATCCGCTTTGGTAAAATAGGAAGAATTGAAATCTAATTTTTTGCCGGAACCGCCTCCGCTGAAACTTCCATTTTTAGATAACACACCGTTTTCGGTGAGCTCTTTCTTGGTTCCTACGGCATAAAACACTTCGTTTATTTCATCGTCTTTGCGGACGATCGTTTCTGCCTTGGTCTTGGAGTCGGTGCTGAGTGAATCTACGGTCTTATTCAACCCTTCTACTTTGTAGTTGAGGGCAATGAGCTTTTCATTCAGTGCGGCAATCTCTTCATCTTTTTCGCTGATGGAGCGATTCAGCCTTTCAATGGTCTTTTCAAATTCGGCGATTTTGAAATTGGATTTTTTCAGTTTTCGCTGCAAATCGGAAATCTTGGTTTTGTTTTTTTCCATCAACTCGTTAATGCTTTGAATTTCGGCTTCGATGCGTGTTTTTACATCTCCGCCCAGCTCGGCACTGGTTTCTACATTCTGGGCTTCCAAAGAGCGCTCTTTTTGTTGCACGGAAAGCAGGTTTTGTTCAATTTCATTGAACGATTTCATGAAATCATTCACGTCTTCATCGCGCTGCTCCAAATCTTGTTTGAGCGCCTGATTTTCAGCTTTCAGTTGCTCCAATTCTTCGCCTCCGCCTTTTGACCCGCAGCCCAAAAACAAGGTAGCGGAAAGGAAAAATCCGGTAAGGGATAAAATGGTTCTCATAAACAGATTGTTTTTAAATGGTTAATTATTCTTCTACCGTGGCGCAGTTGTAACCTGCTTTAATCAGGTCAGTCTGAAATTTTTGTCTTTCATCGCGGTTGCGTGAGCACAATTCCTGCGCATCCTGCGAACCCACGATGGTTGTGCAGCGAATACAGATATTTTCACGGCAGGAAGTGAGGGAGAGAGCAGCAATAGCCAACCAAGCGAAAGCAAATACTTTTTTCATGATTTTTTACATTTTTACAAATGTAGTGCTTTTCCATATTCTCCGAAAAAATTAGAACGGATAATTGATGGCAAAATTCCAAACCACGCTTTTCCATTTGATGTAAGGCAAAACCCATCGGTTTTGATCAGGGCCCACCGTGGGATCATAGATGGGAATTCCCGGGTCCACACGGAAAATAAAAAAGCCCAGATTGAGTCTCAATCCCAATCCGGCTCCCAAGGCAATCTCTCTGTAGAAACGGCGCACATCAAAGTGTGCCAGCGGTCGGTTGGCATCCGGGTTCATCGCCCAGATATTCCCGGCATCGGCAAACAGGGCCAGCTCAATTTGTTTGATCACCGTGAAACGATACTCCGCCTGAAGCAGCAGTTTTAAATCGGCAAATTGGTCAAATGCAAAACCGGAATTCTGATTGAAAGACCCGGGACCGAGTCTTCTTGCTCTCCAGCCCCTTATATCGGTGGCTCCCCCGGCCGAGAAACTTTTTTCAAACGGCAGGCTCTTTGAATTAAGGTAGGGAACTCCCACTCCTAACAGTCCGCGTAATGCAAATGAATGCTTCTCACTGAATACAAAGTATGAGCGAAAATCGGGCTCCAGCCTCACAAATTGGGCAAATGGCGTGTTGAGAATGGTAAAACGTCCCGATTGGTCTTTGGGGAATGCCCCCGCCAATCCGGCCAAAAAGAGCAGGTTCCCACCCAGTTGAATATTTCCCCTGAAAGCAAGATAATTTCCCTTTTTGCCTGCCGTGTAATTCGAGTAGTTGTAAGAATACAGGTTGTGAAACAGAATTTGATCACTGAAACTGTTGCGCAAAAACAAATCGTTCGACGAGTTGATGATTTCCTGGAAAGCGGCTGTTTTTTGCACCCGGATCGCACTGAATTCCAAGGGAATGAACCGATGGAATTTTTTATCGGTTTCTTGCCATTCGTATCCGAATGAAAACGTAGAAATAAACCTGGAGTAATCTGGCCGGGTCTGATAGGCATTGTTTACCCTTATGGTGGTAAAAGGCGTATTTCTTTTGGAGTAGCGGAAAACGCGGAAGGGAACCAGAAATTTAGGTGTGCGGATGGATATTTCATTACCTACCTCCAAGGTGTTGAATAAACTCTGAATGCTGAAGGGTACGTCGGCGCCGCCAACACGTTGAGATTCCGCGCGTCCGTATACCTTAAATTCAAAAATTTCGGAGCCCTGAAAGGCATTCCTGTTTCGGTAGGAAAAGTTGGATTCCAAGCCGGGATAGGCCCCTGTAGTGGTTCCCTGAAAGTCCACTCCGATGCTTTGCTTTTGTGCGGGAGCCAGCATGATCCGACAATCCAGAAAATCCCGGGCTTTGTTATTTCCCACAAAAACAAACTCGATGGAAATATTCCGGAACCCGCGCAGATTAGAAAGGTTTCGATAGGAAAAATCATTATCGTCCGTATTATAGTAGTTGCCGCTTTCCAAAATAATTTGTTTGGCAATCACCTGAGGTTTCATTTTCATCTTGCCCCTGTAGGGAAACAAAAAGCCGTCGTAGCGTATGGTATCGGTGTAGGGAGCCGTATTGGCCGGGTTATAATCTGCATCAATGATGATATTCCGTATTTCCGCCGGGCGGTGTCGCTTGATTGGAATGAGCGAGTCGCCGGCCTTCACGTTGAAATCAGGTTCGGAAATACGCAGGGTGAGTTTCATCTCGTTGTTTGTCAATCCCGTATCTGCCTCAAAATCAATGTGCTCTTTGCTGAAAAAGTAGAATCCTTTTTTTCGTAAAAACCGGGTTATTCTATCCCGCTCCTCATCCAGTTTGTTCAGGTTGAATGGTATACCTTCTTGCAGCAGCGATTGCTCTTTCCAATCTTTCAGCGAAGATTTCAGCGAGGGGTTTTCCGGAATTTCCATGGCCATTTCACGAATCAGATAGGGGGCTTGGCGATTCACGATATAGAAAACACGCGCTTTTCTGTTTTTACTGATGATGGTTGAATCCCTTACTGTACCGCGAAAATATCCGTTGTTGAAAAGGAAATTTTCCAAATTTTCCACCGTTCGCTTATTATCTTCCTCTGAGAATAATACGGGCGCTTCACCGAATTGAAAAAAACGTTCCGTTATGGTATTTCTCTGTTTGATGTTGGGCTTTTTACCGTCGGCCAGCCGGGCCGAATTTTTGGCTTCCCGCATACTGTCCAGGTAAGCCCTTCTTCGGTACATTTTTTCGGTGTTGATCAGGTTGTAAATCTGAAGCCGGAGGCTGATCAGGCCGAGTAATTTTTTGTTGGGCTTGGTGAGTACAAAATCCTTGATGTCATCGCGCACCTGGTATGGTCCTTCCTGAATGACTTTTTTCTTCACCAGCAGTGATTCGTTTTTGCCGACTTTCCTCAGCGGGCTGCAGGAGACGATCATCAACAGAAACAGCGCAGAAATGGGCAGGTTCGGTCGCAGGCGGTTCATACGGACAAAAGTACTTTATTTATCGTGCTTTGTGTACTGATTTGAAAAACCCGCCCGTGGTTTATTGTCCTGTTTTTTCATTCCATGTAATTTTAATCTAATTTCACCACCGAAAAAATAACAACCATGACTATTTCCGAAAAAGTAAATGAACAGATAAAGAAGGCCATGCTGGCCAAAGATTCCGTGCGTCTTTCCGCTTTGCGTGCCATAAAATCAGCCGTATTGCTGGAGCAGACATCGGGTAAGGGAACTGAACTTTCGGACGATGCGTTTTTAAAAATAATCCAAAAGATGGTTAAACAAAGGCAGGACAGTTTAGCTATTTATGAAAGTCAAAACCGCCCCGACCTGGCGAAAGAAGAAGCCGATCAACTGGCCGTAATACAGGAGTTTTTACCGCCGCAGATGGAGGATGGGGAGTTGGAGGAGATGCTTCGCCATTTGCTTGCCACAAATCAAATTCAATCTCCCGAACAATTTGGCAAGGCCATGGGCCTGGCCTCTAAAGAATTGGCGGGAAGGGTAGACAATAAACGGATTTCGGAGGTGCTGAAGAAACTTTTGCAGCCCTGACGATGTTGATTGAATCAGTTTAATTGTTTTATCTTTCGCCCCCAAATCACGGAGTATGCCCAAAAATTTAGTCATTGTGGAGTCCCCGGCCAAGGCCAAAACCATAGAAGGATTTCTTGGAAAAGACTTCGTGGTAAAGTCAAGCTACGGCCATGTGCGTGATCTTTCAGAGAAAGGCATTTCGGTGGATATTCAGAATGGATTTTTGCCCAAATATGAAGTGACGTCCGATAAGGAAAAGGTGATTTCTGAATTGAAAAAACTGGCGGCGGGCAGTGAGACGGTTTGGCTCGCTTCCGATGAAGACCGTGAGGGAGAAGCCATTGCCTGGCATTTATACGAAACCCTGAAGCTGAAACCTGAAAACACCAAGCGGATCGTTTTTAACGAAATTACCAAAAAGGCCATTCTTTCAGCCATTGATAAGCCACGAGGTATCGACGTAAATCTCGTGAATGCCCAACAGGCCAGAAGGGTGCTCGACCGCCTAGTCGGCTACGAGATATCTCCCGTACTCTGGAAAAAAGTAAAACCCAGTCTTTCCGCCGGCAGAGTTCAGTCTGTGGCGGTAAGGCTCATCGCCGAAAGAGAAAAAGAGCGTGATGCTCATAAAACAGCTTCCTATTTTAAGGTTACCGCCAAATTTTCGGAAGGGAAATCAAATTTTCGGGCGGATTGCAATGCACGGTTTGAAACCGAGAAAACCGCAGACACCTTTCTGGAAAGCTGCATCGGCAAAACATTTTCGGTGAGCAAGGTAGAAGTAAAACCTTCCAAACGGACTCCGGCGGCTCCTTTCACTACATCCACGTTGCAGCAGGAAGCGGGTAGAAAACTCGGATACTCCGTACAGCGAACCATGCAGCTTGCCCAACGGCTTTATGAGGAAGGTAAAATCACGTACATGCGTACCGATTCGGTGAACCTTTCCGAAACGGCGCTTTCGGAGGCGGCGGAGCAGATTAAATCCAGTTTCGGTGCCGACTATCTTCAACCGCGCAAATTTACGACCAAAAGCAAAGGAGCTCAGGAAGCACACGAGGCCATACGACCTACCTACTTTTCCAAACAAGTGGCTTCCACGGACTCTTCCGCCCAAAAATTATACGAACTGATCTGGAAACGCACATTGGCCTCCCAAATGGCTGATGCGCGAATTGAACGTACCCTGGTGGATATTACGGCAGCCGGAGTAAATGAAAAATTTGTAGCCGAAGGGGAAGTTATCCGATTTGACGGATTCCTGAAATTGTACATGGAATCCAAGGAGGAGGATGAAACGACCGATGATGATTCATCCGCGGGTGATCAGCACTTGCCGGCATTGAAAAGCGGACAAGCGTTGGAAACTATCGAAATTAAAGCCTTGGAGCGCTTTACCAGTCCGCCGGCCCGCTACACGGAAGCCGGTTTGGTGAAAAAACTGGAGGAACTCGGCATTGGCCGTCCCTCTACGTACGCGCCCACCATCAGCACCATACAGAAAAGGGGTTATGTGGAAAAGAAAGAAGCGGAGGGAGTGAAAAGAAATTATCGGATCCTGACGCTCACCGGCAATTCCATACATAGGGAAACAAAACAGGAAACCACGGGTGCGGAAAAGGGCAAGCTTTCTCCCACCGATATCGGAATTCTCGTCACTGATTTTCTGATGGAGAATTTTCAGCAGATTATGGATTACCACTTTACCGCCAAGGTGGAAAAAGAATTTGATGACATCGCCGAAGGCAGCCTGGAGTGGAACAAAATGATCGAGTCGTTCTATGGACCGTTTCATGATTCGGTTGAATTTACCGAGAAGAATGCCGAAAGAACCCGCGGCAAACGTCTGCTGGGTACAGATCCGGCATCCGGAAAAAACGTGTTTGTATTGGTGGGCCGTTTTGGGCCCATGGCCCAGATAGGGGAGGCGGAAGATGAGGAAAAGCCCCGTTTTGCTACACTCAAATCAAACCAGAGCATTCAGACTATTTCGCTGGAGGATGCTTTGAATTTATTTAAACTGCCTTTTTCCCTGGGCGAATTTGAGGGGAAAGAAATGACCGTAGGGGCAGGTAAATATGGTCCTTACCTTAAATGGGGCGAGCAATATGTTTCCCTTCCGAAAGGGGAGGATCCCCTGGCGGTGGACAAAGAGAGAGCCCTGGAGCTCATTCGCATGAAACAAGAGACGGATGCGCCGATTGCACAATTCAGGGGACTTCCCGTTACCAAAGGAAAAGGACGTTTCGGGCCTTTCATCAAGTGGGATAATCTGTTCATCAATGTACCGAAAGCATACAATTATGATGCACTCAGTACCACTGACATTGAAACGCTCATCAACCAGAAGCTGGAAAAAGAATCGAACCGCTTCCTGCAGCAGTGGCCCGAAGAAAAGATTTCAATCGAAAACGGACGTTGGGGTCCCTTCATCCGCTTCGGAAAAAAAATGCTCAAAATTCTTCCCTCGGAAGACAAAACGAAATATACTTCCGAACAGCTTCAGGAAATTGATTTAAAAGAGATCAAGCGGATGATTGAGGCTCAGGAGCCGGATGCATTCGGCAAAAGGCCCAAAGAATCCTCGGCCTCCAAAGCAACCTCAAAAAAGAAAACGGCCGGAACAAAAAAGGCGACGGCGAAGAAGACGGGAACCAAAACCGCGAAAAGCAAATAGAAACGGATGGACTATCTCTCGTTATTTCAGCCCATACCCGATGATATAGTTCCTGAGGAATTTAACAGGGAACAACTGGGGTCTTCCATTCAGGCGTTTACGCCGAAATCAGGATTTCCCGGCAATCAGGCGGAAAAATCACCCGATTTTGTACTGATGGGCGCTAATCTGTATGGTTTTCTTTCTCCTGACGATTCATCGGTTCATGTTCCCGATTCGGTAAGAAGGCATTTGTATGCTTTGTTTACGGGAACATTCCGTCACGTGCATATTGCCGATTGGGGAAACATCCGTTCTTCTCACGATTCGGAAGATAACAAGCGGAAGGTGATTGAGGCTCTCCGTCTTGCCCTGGAGCAAGGAAGCATTCCCATATTGCTAGGCGGAAGCCAGGACCTTACGGCGTTAAATTATCTGGCATACAAGGAACTGAAAAGATACTTTAATTTACTCAGTTTTGATCCGAAAGCAGATTTGGATATCAATGCGGGTGCCGATTCCTTTTCCGAATACCTGAATCCGATTGTTTTCGACCAAAACAGCTATCTATTTAATTATGGCCTGGTGGGCTATCAAAATTACCTCGTGGCTCCTTCCGTGGTGGAGACCATGGATCGGTTGTTTTTTGAGTTGCTCCGGCTGGGCGATGTGCGTCAAAATCCGGAGATTGCCGAGCCCGTCATTCGGGATGCCGATTGCATTTCGTTGGATATGGGCAGTATCAAAGCTTCCGATGCTCCCGCTGTTCTGCATCCCGAGCCCAATGGATTCCGGGCCGAGGAAATTTGTAAAATGGCGCGCTATTGCGGGATGAATAAAAAATTGTCATCCTTCGGTTTGTATAATATTTCCGCTGCCCGTTCCTGCGAAAGAACATCGCGTCTGGCTGCGCAAATCATCTGGCATGTATTGGATGGCTTTTACAACCGGGTGGATGAGTCGGCTGATTTTACTTCTTCCCAATTTTTGCGCTATGATGTTTCCTCTCCGGAGATGGCCTTTGATATCCGTTTTTACAAGAACCGGCTTACCGGGCGTTGGTGGATCAGCCTGCCCCTGGACGAGGAAGGTGAAATCAAATATGGATTCCGTGAGTATATAGTTCCCTGTTCAGAACAGGATTATTTGGAGGCTCTGCAAGGGGAAATACCGGAGAGGTGGCTGAAAGCGGAAAAAAAACTTAATTTTAAATAATTGAAATTCAATACTTTGTTATATTTATCAACCGGTTTATAAACATTTTTAAGATTTTAGTTTGGAATTGTACGAAAAATTATTCCATATATTTACGACTTAAATAAGTGTGTTAAATCCATTCTGACGAAACTATACTCTACACATATATGAAGATAAGGGCTATACTTTTAAGCGGTGTTATACTTGCGTTCGTTTCAGGTGCGAAAGCACAGCAGGACCCCCAGTTTACCCAGTTTTATTTTAACAAATTGATGATAAATCCGGCCACGGCGGGGTATCATGATAATATCTGTGTTAACCTTTTTAATAGGTATCAATGGACCGGTTTTGAGCGTGCTCCGCTCACCAACCAATTGTCCGTTGACGCTAATTTGAAAACATTCACCAAGCACGACATCGGCGTAGGACTCACTGTGTTTAACGATAACATCGGGTTTTTTAATACCACGGGACTTCGTGCAGCCGGTGCCTACCGCTTTAAACTTGGACCGGGCCGCCTCGGAGTAGGCTTGGATTTAGGTTTTCAAAACATGATCGTGAACGGAAGCTCATGGGTTCCTCCTCAAACCAATAACGATCCTTTTTTGCCAGATGGTCCTGCATCCATGGTTTTTGATGCTGGTCTAGGAGTTTTTTACCACACCCCACGCTGGTATGCTGGTGTCTCAGCCAAGCAGCTTCCCGGCATGCGCTTCAAAAACTTTTCTTACCGCGCAGCCCGCCACATGTTCTTCATGGGAGGTTATACTTTCAAAGGTATAGGCGGCAATCCGAACATCGATTTGAATCCTAATGCGATTATAAAAACCGATTTATCTACGGTTTCATTTGATGTGAACGTAAACGTAATCATTAAAGAAAAATATTGGGGAGGTTTGGCCTATCGTTTCCAGGATGCGGTAGCGCTTAATTTGGGTATGGTGTTATGGCAGACCGACCAGCATGCATTTACTGCGGGGTATTCTTATGACCTCACCACATCCCGTCTGTTGAAATTTTCTTACGGATCACATGAACTTTTCCTCCGTTACTGCTTTAAACTGGCATTGCCTCCTATGGGTGGCGGTTTCCGTGTGCGTGACCTGGATTCTAAACGTGACTGGTAATTTTTGATTAATATTTTTTAAGGATTAAGCAACACCTCATAAATAAGATTCTGAACAATAGGTACGTTTCTTACTCAAGAAAAAGGAAGACATGAAAAATCACAATGTAAAAAAGTTGGCCGTACTCGGTGCCGTAACAGCAGTTTTTGCAGGTTGCAATAACGGGAATATGGGTCAGCTTGTGGGTGTACCCAATCGTCCCGCATGGTATCAGCCGGATCCATTTGGAACTGTGTACATTCCCATGGGAAGTTTTAACATGGGCCCCTCCGACCAGGATGTGCCCGGAAATTTCACTACCCAGTCCAAAACGGTTTCAGTTCAGGCCTTTTATATGGATCAGACTGAAATTACCAATAATGAGTATCGGCAGTTTGTGGAACATGTAAAAGATTCCATCGCCCGCCGTCTGCTTGGAGATAATGGTTTGGATGCCGATTTCTTCATTGCAGAGGAAGAGTACGAAGATTGGAACATAGCCGTGGGAACACCAGATCCTCCTGTACTGAATTACCGTACCAAAATACGCTGGTTTGAAACTGAACAAGCGGAAATTTTGGAGGAAATGTATTATCAACCCAATGAACGTTTCTACGGTGCACGCGAAATTGATACGCGTAAATTGATCTATGATTACTATTGGATTGATTACAAAGCGGCCGCCAATAATCGTCCTCAGGGACTCAAAGACCGTTCTGTTTTTATCCGCAAGGATAAAGTATCCGTGTATCCGGATACCTTGGTTTGGATTGCAGACTTTACCTATTCTTACAACGAACCGCTTACCAAAATGTATTTTTGGCACCCGGCCTATGACGACTATCCCGTTGTCGGTATTAATTGGAAACAAGCCAATGCGTTCTCCATCTGGAGAACAAATTTGATGAACACTTTCCTGAAGTCTCGTGAGGATTTTCCCGTGCATGATTTCCGATTGCCTACAGAAGCAGAGTGGGAATATGCTGCACGTGGCGGTTTAGATTTAAATCCCTATCCTTGGGGTGGTCCATACATCCGGAATTCCAAAGGATGTTTCCTCGGCAACTTTAAGCCACTGCGTGGTAATTATATCGACGACGGCGGTTTCCATACAGTACCTGCAATTTCCTACAATCCCAATAATTATGGCTTGTACTGTATGGCAGGAAACGTATCCGAATGGTGCCGTGATGCTTTCGAAGAGTCGGCCTACAGCTTTTCCCATGACCTGAACCCTGATTTGTATTACGAGGCAAAAGATGCTTCAGAGGGAGGGGTTCCGGCGCTTCGCAGAAAGGTAATCCGCGGAGGTTCCTGGAAAGATATCGGATTTTACATGCAGGTTTCTTCACGAGCCTACGAGTATCAGGATTCTTCCAAAAGTTACATAGGGTTCCGTTGCGTTCAAACCTTTATGGGTAGAGCCAAAGAAGATTATAAATAGTACTTACTACCCCTACAGCTCTGTATTTTTTATTTTTTAACGAAATACAGAGTTACTTCACATTTGTATATCGGGAAACACGCTAATTTTAGTCCTTATTTAAAGCGAAAGTTAAATTTAAACAAACAAACAAAAAGAAGACCTATGAAATTCCTGCACACAAAAAAGGGAAAAATTGTAATGAACTTCATCTACGGGATGGGGGCAGCTGTTGTAATTGTTGGGGCTTGGGCAAAAATCCTTCACCTTCCCATCGCAAACGTGATGATTACCGTGGGACTACTGACGGAAGCTGCGATTTTCGCTATTTCAGCTTTTGATCCTCCTGCGGAAGATCTCGATTGGTCTTTGGTTTATCCCGAATTAGCCGGTTTACCTGCTGAAGACGGAAAAGGAGGAGGTCGTGGATCTTCTTTGGTTATTAAAGACTCGGTTTCCCAAGAGTTGGATAAAATGTTGGCTGAGGCTAAAATAGGTCCTGAGTTGTTGGAAAGCCTCTCTGCGGGCATGAACCGTCTGAGTGATAATACCAATAAATTAGCCGATATTACCGATGCTTCCGTGGCCACCGACAGTTACATTAAAAGTGTATCCAATGCAGGAGCTACAGTAGATCGTTTGGCTGAATCCTATGTGAAGGCCGCCGAGTCCCTCACCATTATGTCTGTTTCAAACCAGGACGGCCAAAGTTATGGTGAGCAACTGCAGCGTGTTTCCAAAAATCTTTCAGCACTAAACAATGTGTATGAGTTGCAGCTTCAAGGTTCTCAAGACTATTTAGAGGCTACTTCAAAGGTATACAGCAATATCGCCGAATTGCTTACCAATCTGGGAGCTTCCGTAGACGATACCAAACGCTACAAAGCGGAAATTGCCAAATTGGGCGACAACTTGTCTGCACTGAATACCGTGTATGGCAATATGTTGGCCGCTATGAACGTACGTCCACAGGGCGCTTAATTTATTCTCAAATTTAACAAATAGGAGATTAAGCCATGGCAGGAGGAGGGAAGCTATCACCCCGGCAGAAGATGATTAACATGATGTACCTCGTGTTAACGGCTCTTCTCGCCCTGAACGTATCTAAAGAAATTCTCGATGCTTTCGTAGTCGTGAATGAAGGTATGTTGATTCAGAAAACGAACATTGAGAAAAACAACGGTCGTATCTACGGGGATTTTGAACAACAGAAAATGCTCTATAAAGAGAATTTTGATCGTATCAAACCCTATTACGAGAACGCGCAATTGCTCCGCAAAATGTCCAACGAATTAGTTGACCATATTGAGGACATGAAGGCTGAGCTGATTTCCAAGGCCGAGGATATCGCCAAGGAGGAAGTAAAGTCAAAGGGGCTTACCGCAAAGGATGTTTCTAAATTGGACGATTACGACATTCCTACTTATTTTTTCGGAACCGATGATCCCGCAAAGCCGGCGCGCGGAGAAGGAAAAGCAGCGGAGTTGAAGAAAAAAATAGGCGAGTATCGTGCCAAGTTGTTGAGCAAACAATTCTTCGATAAAATTTCGGACACATCCCGCGTTAAATTGAACTTGGATACATCGGATCCGGTAGATTACAAGGATGCTACCAAAGCCAAAAAGCCTTGGGAGATGTTTTATTTCTACCATCTTCCAATGCCGGCGGCACTTACCGAGTTAACCAAATGGCAAAACAATGTACGCGCTGCGGAAGGCGCCGTATTGGGTTATCTGTACGATAAGATCAGCGCCAGTTCCTATAAATTTGATGCCATTAAAGCCGCCATTATTCCTAAATCGAATGTGGTATTCGCGGGTAATCAGTTTGAGGCCGAAATTTTTCTTGCCGCCTACAATACCAGCGAAACGCAACCGATTTATGTGGGTGGTAGTTCCGTGACGGAATACATCGACGGTCGCGGTATTTATAAAGTAACAGCTACAGGCGAGGGCGAAAAAACCGTAAGCGGGGTAATCAAAATTAAAGATCCCATTACCGGAGCTGAGCGCGAAGAGGCGTTTGAAACCAAGTACATGGTAGCAAAACCCATGATGTCGGTTACCGCCGACCAGATGAACGTATTCTATCGCGGTTTGGATAATCCGGTTACCATATCCGTTCCGGGTGTTGCTCCTAATCAAATCACGGCTACCTGTTCCGGTTGTAATTCCTTCAATGGGACAAACGGGAAGTACATTGTAAAACCCGGTACTGCCAACGAGGCTACCATCAATGTATCTGTCAAATTATCTGACGGAAAAGTGCAAAGCATGGGTTCTGCCAAATTTCGTGTGAAACGTATTCCCGATCCTACCATCAAATTTGGTAGCAAAACTACGGGTGAGGTAATTTCACTTCCTGAGGCGCAGAACTCTGCTTTGATTCCTGAAATGGTAGGATTTGACTTTAACGTATACTCCACAATTAAAAGTTTCGTTATATCCTACGAGATTAATGGTTCTATCGTGGACAAACAGGTAAATGGAAATCGGATGCCATCTGAGGTGGCTGGTCAGTTGGCCAAAGTGCCTAAAGGGAAGAAATTATATTTCGATAAGATTATGATCAACATGCCTGATGGTACGGTACGTACTCAGGCTGCGGTATACACCTTAAGATAGTAAATCAATTAGATATGAAAGCATTTAAAATCATTATCGTTGCGCTTATCGCCTTGCTGACTGTTTCAGTTTCTGCTGATGCGCAGGTATTGGAGCCCGTGGATGGAGTGTATGAAAAAGTACATACCGACTCCCGCAGAGTGGTTCCATACACCTCACTTCGCGAGGCCGACGTAATGTGGTCGCGCCGCATTTGGAGAACTATCGATCTCCGAGAAAAGATGAACCAGTTTTTCTATTATCCCCAGGAACCTACCAATGGAAGGAAAAACTTGATTACCATCATGATGGATGCGATTCTCGTGGATAAAACCGTGGCGGCCTATGATCCTATCTATGATGATTTTAAGGTAAAAATGACGTTGGCGGAAGTGGCCGGTATTGGCGCTGATACAATTTTCAGTACCCTTTACCGTGATTATCCACCATACGATCCTTTTGATACCATCTTGATCAAGAAGTTGGATGTATCAACCATCAAAAAGTTTAAAGTCAAAGAGGACTGGGTTTTTGATAAACAAAAGTCGGTAATGGAAGTACGTATCATCGGAATCTGTCCCGTTCGTGAGCGTTTGGATCCGCAAACCGGTGAGTTTCGTGGGTATTCTGACATGTTTTGGATTTATTTTCCGGAGTTGAGACGTGTTATAGCGAATGAGGAAATCTATAACCGCTTCAATAACATCGCACAACAGATTACTTACGATGACGTGTTTATGAAGCGTATGTTCTCCAGCTTTATTCATAAGGAGGATAACGTGTATGACCGCCGAATCGAAGAGTACATGAAGAACGGATTGGAAGCGCTCTTGGAATCTGAAGAGATTAAAGACAAGATTCGAAATTTCGAACACGATCTTTGGGAACAATAATGTAGAGGCCCCCTTTCGAGGGGGCTTTTTTTTTACCTTCGATTGGTCACAGATATGAAATCGTTGCCACTTTCGATCATCCGTTTTTATAAGAATTGGTTTTTTACTCCCCGCTTTTTTTTAGGTGGGTTCATTCTTTTTGTGGGTTTCGTTCTTTCGTTTTTCATTCCATGGCTATTTCCTGCCGTTCTTTTTACAAGTCTTATTTTTCTCTTTCTGGTTCTCGCGGAAGCGTTCATCCTTTTTCGTATTTCCGACCCTTTTTCCGTAAGACGTGTGTTGGCTCCCAAGTTATCCAACGGGGATGAGAACCCCGTTGAGTTGTATATTTCCTCCTTTCTTTCTTATCGTTCCTTTGTGCAGGTTTTGGATGAGGTACCCGTGCAATTTCAAAGGCGCGATGTGTATTTTTCCCTGACTCAGGATGCTGGAGAAACGAAAATAATCCGCTATTCACTTAGGCCGGTTAAGCGGGGAGAATATCATTTCGGTCATGTACACGTGTTTTTCTCTACCATACTTCGTCTTACCGTGCGCAAATACTCATGTTCTGAGGAGATGATCGTTCCCGTTTATCCGTCCATCATTCAAATGCATAAGTATGCTTTTTTGGCCATCCATAACCGGCTTACATTTTACGGAGTGAAAAAAATAAGGCGATTGGGTCACACCTCCGAATTTGAAAAAATAAAGGAATATGCCCTCGGCGACGAGGTGAAAACCATCAATTGGAAATCAACCGCCAAGAAGGATATGTTGATGGTAAATCAATATGTGGATGAACGTGCTCAGCCCGTTTATTCCATTTTGGATATGGGCAGAACCATGCAGATGCCCTTTGAGGGATTGAGTCTTCTGGATTATTCCATTAACTCCGCTCTCGTACTTTCTAATATGGCGCTTTTAAAATCAGACAAAGCGGGTTTGATAACCTTCTCGCACAAGGTGGACTCCGTTTTGGTGGCCGATGGGAAAAGGGCCCAGATAAACCACATTCTTGAAATGCTTTACCGTCAAAAAACCGGTTTCTTGGAAAGTAATTTCGAGGAACTTTTCATTACGGTGCGGCGAAGCATCAATCAGCGGAGCCTGATTATGCTGTACACCAATTTCGAGAGTCTGAGTTCGGCCAGGCGGCAGTTGCCTTATTTGAAAGCGATTGCCAGTAAACATGTTTTGTGTGTGGTTCTTTTTCATAATACGGAGTTGAAGGCCTTGTTGGAGCGGGATGTGAATTCCGTAGAGGCGGTGTATGAAAAAGTAGTGGCCGAAAAATTAGAGGCCGAGAAGCGACAAATAGTGAAAGAATTGAATGCAGTGGGTATTTATACTTTGCTTACCGCGCCGCAACAACTTACGGTTAACAGCATCAACCGTTATCTGTCGTTTAAGGCGAGGGGAATAATGTAAGCGGTTTTATTCCGATTACATCGTATTGAGCATGACGGGCATTACCAGCATCATTACGTCTTCCTGCTCATCTACTTTTTCTGCGGGCACCAGCGTTCCGGCCTTGTTCGGTTGAGACAGATTGAGTGTGATGGTGTCACTGTCCATGTTCGCCAACATTTCCATCAGAAATTTGCTGTTGAAGCCGATTTCCATATCCGCTCCGCTGTAACTGCATGGTATGGTTTCAGCCGCTTCGTTACTGAAATCAAGATCCTCCGCACTGATGTTCAGTTCGCTTCCCGCTATTCGCAACCGGATCAGGTAGGTAGTTTTGCTGGAGAACAGGGAAACCCTGCGCAGTGTATTCAGGAAATTGGCCCTGTCTACCGTGAGCGCGTTCGGATTGTCTTTCGGAATAACCGCTTCGTAATTCGGGTATTTCCCGTCAATCAGGCGGCTTGTAACCATAATGTTTTCAAAGGCGAAAACGATATTTTGGTTGTTGAATTTAACCGAGACCGGCGTATCAAAACTCAACAGAATGTTTTTGAGAATATTCAGTGGCTTTTTGGGGATCACGATAGATTGCACCGTGTCGGATGTAATATCGTACCGGCTGAATCGAACCAGTTTATGGGCATCGGTGGCGACAAAATTTGTACGGTCTCCACCGATCTCCAGAAGTACGCCGGACATGACCGGACGGAGATCGTCATTTCCTGTGGCGAAAATGGTTTTGTGTATGGCGGTACTCAGCACGGAAGAATCAATTGAGATTTCTGCGTTGGCACTTATTTCAGGTAATCTTGGGAATTCGGACGGATCATGTCCTGATACTTTGAAACGGCCTGTTTCACTGGTAACGGAAACGGAAAACTGATCGTCCTGTATAGAGAAAGTAAGCGGTTGGTCAGGGAACGTTTTCAGCGCATCAGTAAGCACCTTGGCTCCGATGGCCACGCGACCGTTTTCATTGGCGTTTACCGGCATGGAAGCCGTGATGGTTGTTTCAAGATCAGAACCGGTAACGGTGAGTACTCCGTCCTTAATCTCAAACAAAAAGTCGCCCAGGATGGGTAAGGTACTATTGCCTGAAATGACACCGCCTGCGGTCTGTAAAATTTGAAGCAGGCTTTTACTTTGAGCTACAAAATTCATATCTCCGTTTTTCTTCTATGTGAGAGCAAATATATCATTCTTAATGCGAAAAAGGCACCCCTTCATAATTTAGTATCCGGTTTTTTCCCGACTCGTTCAGACAGGGTGTTTTATTAAATTGTCCCTTAGACTACCTGGGGAAAAAGAAGGTCAGGGGAACCGCGATTCGATCAAATGTGTAATACTGCAGAACGAGGCTTTCCTGAATGCCCGTAACTTCTCCATACATGCGGTCTTCATCAAAATAAACGGGCTTGCCGAAATCATCCGTGATATTGGGAGGCAGAGGCATTCTGTATCCTTTTACGGTTTTTGTTTTACCGGTATTTTTCTCTTTTACCGTGATGCTGAACAGGTGGTGTTTGGTTCTTACCGTATCCATTTTTTCTTTGGAAACGGTGGTGAAATCTTCAAACGCAATGTTTTTGAATTCCAACAGGTAAGCCTTTACTTTGGAAGTATCAAAGGAGGGTAGGTAAGCTCCCTTGTCGAGTGATTTCAAGCGGAGCTGGTTATTCTCCCCAATCTCGATGGAAAAATCTTCAGCCGGGCGGTTTGGATATTGCGCGGTAACAGACTCGATTTCAGGGAACGTGTAATTGAATATAATCCGGTCGCGCCATTCATTTTCCAAAGGCATGTAAAAGTTGGTTACGGTACCTTTGTGTCCGGGAAGGTAGCAGATAAACGGGGCAGATGAATTTTCCAGCAGCATGAATGAACCCAGATTTTCCTGAGTTCCCGAGCCCACATAATATACTTTATGTAATTCACCCTTTTTGTAAATCTCTACTTTAATGGATCCTGATGCCATTCTTTTGATGATGTTGTCGCGTGCCGCCTGAGCCACGATGGTGCGCACGGTCACCCGCCGGATAACGTCCAACAGGTTGTCCAACATATCCTTGCGTGCGTAGTATTTTTCGTTTACCAGCCATTTTCCGGGGGCTTCCTTCGTCAGTAAAACCTGGTGTGAACTTTTATCGGCCAGAAAAATTTTATCCACGTCCGAGGTGTCTTCCACCGCAAAATCTTTGAGTTCTTTTTTTACGGTTCCGGAGGTGCGCGAAAAGTAAATGGCTAAAGCTCCCGCCAGGGAAACCAAAAAAACGGCAATTAGTACACGGTTTCTGTTTTTCATACCTGATTGTTTTTTCTGCCGAAGCGGAATTTTCTCATTTGGGTAAATCCAAGGCCGAATAAAACGGTTATGCCGATGGGCACGAGGAGGTTAATCATTTTCCAGCGGAATCCGTCGCTTTTCACTTTTTGTTTGTCAAGCAGCCTGATTTTGAATTGTTTGCTCCGCAGGGGTATAAGCCAGCCATCGTCCATCAGGTAGTTGACGCAATTCATCAGGAAGGTTTTGTTAGCGGGATAATACTCACGGCTTTTAGGGTCATAGCCTAAGGGCTCTGGCATGCCTTCCCTGGCGTTGAAACGGTTTTTGATGATGTCCCCGTCTGCCACGACAATCATTTTGGTGTTTCTTTGGGATTTCTCCAAAAAAGCTAAACCGGGTTCCAATTCTTTCTTGGCCATGATGCGGTTGGCAAATGCGGATTTAAAAGGACCTTCCAGTAAAACGGCCATCGGGATTTTTTTCCGGTTGAACGATTTTTCATCGGCCGGCTGGTCAACCATGGACAACGCGATACGGACCGGAGCCATGAGCAGTTTGGACATGCCTGAGCTTTGAAGTAGAATGGTCTTTTTTATGCCTTCCGCTTTTACGGTATCCAGACTCCCGGCAAAATCCAACCGCAAATTGGGCAAATTTTGTACGATGGGATGCACATTTGAAGGAGTAATGACGGGGAAAAAATACCAAGGCCGCAGTTCCGTCTGTGGCTGATTCCCATACATGCCGGTGATCAGTGGGATTTTTCCGCATTGAGCATCAAGAATAAGGTCGTAATTTATCCGCACTCCGTATTTGAATAACAGATCTTCTAAATTCAGGGGTTTGGGAATTCCAAGGGTAATCCCGTTTTGTGATCGGGCAAGGCTGTCCATGGAGGCGTCTACGTTATCCAATAGCCACAAAATGCGGCCGCCCCGCATGGCAAACTGATCGAGCACAAATTTTTCCCCTTCGGTAAATGGCTTTTGGGGCTTAGCCACCACTAGGGTCTTGGTTTCCATGGGGATAGATTTCAGGTTGTCTGAAATGTCCACTCCGGATACATTGTACAGTTTGCTGAGCTCCATTCCCAAATCGCTTACGAACGGGCCGCTCACTTCTTCATGGCCTACCGTTAATCCCAGATTCTTTCTGGTCGCTCCTCCTTTTAATATGTAAATAGCTTTGGCAAATTCATATTCAAGGCTTTCGATACTTTCGTTCAGCACCACTTCCTGATCCCGATTTACCTGACTTCGGAGAAGGTTTAGCGGAACGGTTCTGCCTTTGTAGGAAAAGAGTGCTCCGGGAAAAATAAGGCTTTGTTTCGACCCGTCTTCCTCTTGGAGTTGGAGGTTGGTGGGTTGCAGACCGTCTTCCACCAGCTGCATGATTATTTTTTGCTGGGCCGTTTTGTCCGGATCGCTGAAAGGATTGATAAACTCGTATTCCAGATTGGAACCTGCATAGGCGCGGAATTCATTGAGCATTTCCCTTGTTTCGTTGCGGAGTCGTTTAATGCCCGCGGGAAAATCTTCTCCCTCCAGGTAGCATTGCACGTACACCACATCATCCAGGTTCCGCAGGATGGCCTTGGTACTGTCGCTCAGCGAAAATCGCTGTTCGGCTGTAAGGTCTATTCGGAAGAATTTAACCGAGCCTATGTAATTCAGCGAGAGAATGACTCCCGTGAGCATCAGGAAAAAAAGAATGTCGCTCCGTTTTCCCGTTTTTCTTCCCTTTCCTTTGTTTTTTACCATTTTCTTTTTTGTAAAATTAAATTGGCCAAGCCCAGAAAGAAAGCATCTGCACTAAGGAAATACAGGAGATCTCGAGTGTCAATCACGCCACGACTTACAGAATTGTAATGTTCTGCAAGGCCGAGATTCAAAATCAGCAAATCCACAAAACGGAGCGAACTGAAATTGGCCAATTCGCTCATTCCGAAGGTAAGGAACAGGCAAAGGGAAACGGAGTATATGAATGAAATGATTTGATTGTCTGTAAGGGTGGATGCGAAAATTCCTACGGCTATATACACCGAGGCTAACAGCAGAAGCCCGATGTAAGAGCCCCAAATGGCACCGAAATCAACATCCCACATGGGATTCGCCAAATAACCGGCCGTGTAAACATAGAGCAGGGTAGGCAGCAGGCTGAGTACCACCAAAACCAGCGATGCGAGGTATTTTGCCAGAATAATCCGTATGTCACTGATGGGCTTGGTGAAAAGCGTTTCCAGCGTTCCCGATTTTTTTTCTTCGGCGAAGGTGCGCATGGTCACCGCGGGAATGAGCAGCAGAAATACATAGGGTGCGTTGGCGAAAAGAGGATCGAGGGTAGCGTAGCCGAATTCCAGCACGTTGGTGAACGGAAGCGCCCATAAAAGCAATCCGTTTACGAGCAGGAACACGCCTATGACGATGTATCCGAGCAGAGAACCTAAAAATCCGGTCAGTTCTTTTTTAAATAATGCGTACATATCCTGAAAACTGGGATAAAATTAGCTTTTCTGAATCATAAAGGATTGAACAAAAAAACGGGTTTGTCGCCGGAAAATTACAGGTTGTTCAGATTGTGCCCCATTTTACTTTTCTTAGTCTGCAGGTAAAACAGATTATGACGGTTGGGCTCAATTTCAATAGATATGTTCTCTATGATTTCCAACCCATATCCAATGAGACCGATCCGTTTTTTGGGGTTGTTGGTGAGCAGTTTTATTTTCGTAACACCTAAATCATGCAGGATTTGTGCGCCCACGCCATAATCGCGGTTGTCCATGGCAAAACCGAGTTTCTCATTTGCCTCCACGGTGTCCAATCCCTGTTCCTGCAGTTTGTAGGCTTTAAGTTTATTCAGCAATCCGATACCCCTGCCTTCCTGATTCATGTAAAGGATGATGCCTTTTCCTGCTTCCTGTATCATTTGCATGGATTTGTGTAACTGCGGTCCGCAGTCGCAGCGGCAAGATCCGAAAATATCGCCTGTAGCGCAGGACGAATGTACACGCACCATAATGGGTTCGTCTGTTTCCCAAGAGCCCTTCACCAAAGCCATGTGTACTTCCTGGGTGGTTATCTGCTCATAGGCATGTAATTCAAAGTCGCCATATTCCGTGGGCATTTGCACGATTTCTTCCTTTCTTATGAGGGTTTCGTGCTTCATGCGGTAAGCGATCAGGTCTGCGATGGAGATGATTTTTAAATCAAACCGTTCCGCAATTTTCATCAATTCAGGAAGGCGAGCCATACTTCCGTCCTCATTCATGATTTCTACCAATACGCCGGCGGCTTCAAAACCGGCCAGGCGGGCCAGGTCAATGGTGGCCTCTGTGTGACCCGTGCGTCGGAGCACGCCTCCGCGTCTGGCGCGTAAGGGAAAAATGTGCCCCGGCTTGGCGAAATCCTCGTACTTGGTTTCCGGGTTGATGAGCGCCTGAATGGTTTTGGCCCGGTCATGCGCTGAAATGCCCGTAGTACAGCCCTGACCGATGAGGTCGATGGACACGGTGAAAGGGGTGGAGTGCAAGGAATTGTTGTCGGTTACCATCAGTTCCAGACCCAACTCGTCGCATCGGTCTTCGATGATGGGTGCGCAGATGAGACCACGGCCATGTGTGGCCATGAAGTTGATGATTTCCGGAGTAACGTTTCGTGCTGCTGTAATAAAATCACCTTCATTCTCCCGGTCCTCATCATCCACCACGATTATTACTTTACCGTTTCGGATATCTTCCAGGGCTTCCTCAATGCTGTTCAGTACAAACTCAGACATGCTCTATTTTTCTTTTGCCGCGCGAAGGTACAAAATAAAAAGGCAGGCAGTTTGTTATCAACGCAGGCTGAGCCGGGCAAGAATAATTCCCGCGGATACGGCTGCATTTAAGGATTCGGGGTGGTTGTTTTCGCTAACGGGAGGTATGAAAATACGGGAGTTGATTCTATCTTTCAGCTTCTGCGAAATACCATGGGATTCACTGCCGATGACGAGGGCAAACCGGTTTTCGTGTTGAATTGTGTTCAGCGGAGTTCCTTTCAAATCGGCCCCCAAAAGTGGTATCCTGCCTTTTTCAAGCATGTTCAGCCATTCATCTCCCTTAGGAGTAATGACTGGAATCCGGCCCAGCGAACCCATCGTGCTTTGCACGGTTTTGGGGTTGTATAAGTCGGCACATCCGTTCAGGGCAATCACGGCATTCAGTCCAAACCAATGGGCCGTGCGTATGAGTGTTCCCAAATTGCCCGGATCTTTGATGCCGTCCGCCACCAAAAAGCGATTTCCGGTTTCAATTACCGACTCCGAGGGTTCGTCTGGTTGGTGAAAAACGGCTAACAGGCCAGGAGGTGCCGAGAGCGAACTCAGGCTTTTCATTTCTTCCGCGGAACAGAAACAGCGGTTTTCGGGCAGCTGGTTTTTTTCAAGCAGGGCAGGGTCGGTGGCAACCACCAGTTTTGCCTTAAGCCCACCGTGCAGCAGGTCGTAAACTACTTTTTCACCTTCGGCTATAAAAAGACCTGTTTCTTCCCGGTTTTTTTTCAGGGAAAGTTTGCGGATCAGTTTGGAGGCCGCCTTGGAAAGAGGCGTGGGATTCATCAGTATCCCAAAATTTTGAGCATGCTTTTGTAGCTCTGCTCTTTGCTGAAAATGTTGGTGTAATATTCCCCGTTTTCGTCGCGGCTGATGATGACGTGTTTGGGGGCGGGCACCAGACAATGCTGGATTCCGCCATACCCGCCGAGGCTTTCCTGATAGGCTCCCGTGTGGAAAAATCCGAGGTAAAGCGGTTCTTCGTCGTGGCTGTGTGTTTTGGGCAGAAAAACCTGACTGATGTGTGATTCGGCGTTGTAATAATCCAGCGAGTCGCAGGTAACGCCTCCCAGGTTTACTTTTTGATATTCCCGATCCCAGTGGTTTACCGAAAGTAAAATAAACCGCTGGTTGATTCCCCAGGTATCGGGCAGGGTGGTGATGAAGGAGCTGTCAATCATGTACCACACCTCCGTATCGTTTTGCTGTTTTACGTCCAATACGTTGAATAAGGTGGCACCGCTTTCGCCCACGGTGAAGGAGCCGAATTCGGTGAAAATGTTGGGTTCCTCCACACCGTTTTCGTTGCAGAAGGATTTAATCTGGGCTACGATTTCCTGAATGATGTATTCGTAATCGAAATTGAAGTTGAGCGAATTTTTGATGGGAAGTCCTCCGCCGATATTCAGCGTGTCCAACTCCGGACATATTTTTTTCAAATCGCAGTATACCCTTAGGCACTTGGCCAACTCACTCCAGTAATAAACAGAGTCGCGGATTCCCGTGTTGATGAAGAAGTGAAGCATTTTAAGTTCAAACTTGTTGCTTCCCATGATGCGCTCTTTGTAGAAATCCACGATGTCCTTATAGCGGATGCCCAGTCGGCTGGTGTAAAACTCAAACTGGGGCTCTTCTTCGCTGGCAATCCGGATGCCCAACTTGCAGCGCTTTTGTATGTTCTCTTCGAAATAATTCAGCTCGTTTTTGTTATCCAAAACGGGGATTAAGTTTTCATATCCCGCATTCACGAATTCCGTAACCAACTCCTGGTATAATTCGCGCTTAAATCCGTTGCATACGATGTATGTTTCTTTGTTAATTAATCCGCGGTTGGCCAGTTCACGGATAATCTCCATGTCATAGGCAGATGATGTTTCTATATGGATGTCGTTCTTGAGCGCTTCCTCCAAAACAAAAGAAAAATGAGAACTTTTCGTACAGTAACAATAGGTATAACTACCTTTGTAATCCACTTGGGCCATGGCTACCTTGAACATTCTCTTGGCACGTTGTATCTGCGAAGAAATTTTTGGCAGGTAGGAGATTTTCAGCGGAGTTCCGTATTGCTTTATGATGTCCATGAGCGGAATGTCATAAAAATACAATTCGTTGTCCACTGTGTGGAAGCCTTCCTGCGGAAAGTGGAAAGTCTGGTCGATCAGGTCTGAATACTTAACTTTCATTTTGAGTGTTCGAAATAGTGGAGTAAATGAAAAACGGAGTAAGTTACTTTGGTAAATTTGGTGCAAAGTAAATGATTCGGATGAATTATTAAAGGTAAATTGAGTTTTGATAAAGATGTTTTTTGTTTAAAAAGAGAAGTCATGAAGAAGATTAAGATGATTGAGGTGAAGAGCGAGTTGGGTGCAGGTACCCGCGGGTCAAGTCTTGGGCCCGATGCGCTCAAGATTGCCGCATTGGAGCAGGGGCATTATTTTTTCGGTAAGTTTAAACGGAAGGAAATACGCGACAGCAGCCGCCTTTTATATAAAAATCCCATCCGGACACATGCCAAGCGGATTCGGGGCATTTTGGATATATTTCAAAAACTGGCGCGAACCGTGAATGATGAATTGAAGGAAGGCAGTTTTCCCGTGATTATTTCCGGGGATCACAGCTCGGCGGGTGGCAGTATAGCCGGGGTGAAAATGGCCTTTCCTGATAAACGGATCGGGGTGATTTGGGTTGATGCCCATGCCGACCTGCACTCCCCGTTTACCACACCCTCGGGGAATGTACATGGAATGCCTGTGGCGGTGTCGCTGGGTTTGGACAACTTGGATGAAGCGCAGAACATCCTGGCCGACGACCGTACCCGGGAGTATTGGAACAACCTGAAAAATATCGGAGGAATTTCTCCAAAGATATTTCCTGAAAATATCGTCTTTATCGGTCTGCGTGATATGGAGGAGCCCGAGAAGAATTTTATTCGGCGAAAGGGGATAAAAGTGATTCCGGTGAAAGAGGTGCGGGCTAAGAAAGTGAAAGAAATAGCCAAGCAGGTAAGGGAGTATCTTAAAAATTGTCAGGTGATTTATCTTTCGTTTGATGTGGATTCGTTGGACAGCAGCCTGATTAAAGGAACGGGTACGCCCGTGCCAAACGGATTTACGCTTACCGAGGGGCGCAAATTGCTGGAGGCATTCGCCAAAGATCCGCGTCTGGTGTGTTTTGAAATTACTGAAATCAATCCGCTGCTGGATGAGAATAACGAAACAGCCCGCCGCGTGTTTCCCATTTTTAAGGCAGCCGTAAACACCATCAAAAAGCGCTTGGATAATGAAGAAAAGGCAAGGAAAAAAGAAGAGAAAAAAGCCAAAAAGGTGGCTAAAATCATACAGAAAAAAGTGAAACCCGCGGATATGCGGGTTATCGTAAAACCTGCGCGAAAAACGGCAAAATGAAAACAGGAATTTTGGCTTGGTTGAAGGCTGCGAGGCTGCGCACGTTACCCCTCACGCTAGTTTGTATAGGGGTGGGAGGCAGTATGGCGTATCACATGAATCGTTTTTCCTCTGCGGTATGGTGGTTCTCTCTGCTTACGGCTGTTTTGCTGCAGGTGCTCAGTAATTTTGCCAATGATTACGGCGATTTTGTCAAAGGAACGGATAATGCGGATCGGGTGGGGCCTGAGCGGGCGTTGCAGAGCGGGGTACTCCGTGTAAAACAGATGCGCGTGGCCCTTTTTATCTTGGCCGTGGCCTCGCTTATTTCGGGCATCTATTTGCTGCGTGTGGCCCCGGGCCTTTCTACCGATTCCCAATTTTTGGCTTTTTTTGGTTTAGGGTTGCTTTCCATTCTGGCCGCGGTAACCTACACGGTGGGTAAAAACGCCTATGGCTACAAGGGGCTGGGCGATGTGATGGTGTTTCTCTTTTTCGGATTAACGGGAGTCGCCGGGTCTTTTTATCTCCATATCGGTACCTGGCCCTATTTCATTTGGCTGCCTGCCGCCTCGGTCGGGTTGTTCAGCGTCGGGGTTTTAAACATGAATAACACCCGGGATATTGAAAATGACCGGGCAAGCGGAAAAATTACGATTCCTGTGCGGATTGGTCTGCGTGGTGCCAAGTTCTACCAGACTTGTCTTATTCTTGGGGGCATATTATGTACCGTCTTGTATTTTCTATTGATCGAAGCATCCGAAGGGTTGGCTTGGGTGCTGCCTTCGTTTGCGGTTTTTGCGTTTCATTTAATTCGTGTGACGAAGGAACGGGAATTCCGCCCTTTTGATGCTCAACTTAAATTATGCGTGGCCGCTACTTTACTCTGGGGTTTGGGCTTTATGGGGTTCCATTTTTTGCCTTAAGAACCGTGCGATAGTTATCCTTTTCTCTCCGGGTAATTGTTTGAAACGCTTTTCGGAGGTACATTTTTGTCCTCTTATGTAATGCAGAAATGACAACCTTAACTTCCGCAAGAGGTCGCGCTAACACATCTTCTTTGGGTTGGATTTTTTATCCCTTGTAATGTTCTTCCACTTTCTCCCAATTCACCACCCGCCAGAACTGATCGATGTAATCTCCCCGTTTGTTTTGGTATTTCAGATAGTAGGCATGTTCCCAAACATCCAGTCCCAAAAGGGGTTTTCCGCGCTTGACCGCTACCGACATAAGGGGATTGTCCTGGTTGGGTGTGCCCGTTATGACCAATTTTCGATCACTGTCCAAAATTAACCATGCCCAGCCCGAGCCGAATTGGCCCAATGCTGTTTCCTTGAATTTCTTTTGAAATGCCTCAAAGCTGCCGAACTGATCGGTTAATGCTTTCAGAAATTTTTCGGAGGGCGCATTGTCATCACGCCCGGGGCGCATTGTTTCCCAAAAGAAGGAATGGTTCCAATGGCCGCCACCGTTGTTGCGCACCGCCACCGGGTATTTTTCCATGTGGGCAAATACCTGCTTCAAATCTTCAGGGAAACCTTCGGGAAGGCTCTCGATGGCTTTATTTAGGTTTTTTACGTAGGCATCGTGGTGTTTGCCGTGGTGAATGCGCATGGTCTGCTCATCAATATAGGGTTCCAACGCATCATGGGCATAGGGCAATTCGGGCAGCGAAAACACCGGATTGGCCGTCTTGAATGGGGAAAAAATAGTTTCTGAACTTCCCGCGAAGGGCAAAAGGGTTAGTCCTGCACCTGAAATCAGCGTGTTTTTTATAAAGTCTCGGCGGTTGTTTTTCATTTTCCGGCGTTTTTGCGTGTTCAAAGTTAACGGATTTATCTGCCCACGCACAAACTGTGCCGGCGGAATTCCCCGGTTTAGGGTAAAATGTTTTACTTTGCTGGAAACTAAGCATCATCCATGATCAAGCGATATGCCGTATATGCCATCCTTCCGCTGCTGTTTTTTGGAGGATGTTCTTTGGACCCAAACTGGGATGTGGAAGCGCTTGCTCCCGTGGCAGAAACTACCCTCACGCCGGGACACATTTTTCGGGATTCTAACCTGGTCACCCAGGCGGGAGGGGATTTGGTATTGGATTACCGGGCTAAGGTTTTTTCTTTTCCTGTGGAAGATCTGTTGAATATTCCGGATTCTACCTATTCATACAATTTTATTTCACCGGTCAATTTGAGCATACAGCCCGGTTTTCCCTTGGTCGTGTATAACAATTATCTGTTGTTTAATCTCCCGGATATTTCGTTGCGAGAGGCCGTTCTGCTGGGGGGCAAGCTTCGTGTAGAAGTGTACAGCACCGCTACCCAGCCGGCTGAAATCAATTTTCAGATTCCCAAGGCCAAAATAAACGGAGTTCCGTTTTCATTTACCGACAATCTGTTGCCGGCTGCGCCCGGGGAAACCACTTTTTATTCCAAGGAATTTGATATTTCGGGATATACCATAGATTTCACGGGCGATAATGGAAATTTATTCAATAAACTCCGCATGTACATTGCAGCCACCATTAATGCAGACGCACAAGTTTTACCTGTGGTGGCGGGGCAGGAGGTTATACGCACCGACATTTCATTTATTTCAGCAAGACCCTACTTTGCCAAAGGACAGTTAAACCCGCGCGATCTGGATATTGCCTCCGACACGGTAAATCTGCCCTTTATGCATCTTATTCAGTCGGGAACCTTGGATATAGATGATGTGGAATTGGCGCTTGATATTCAGAATGGCTTCGGAGTGGATGCACGCTGTTTATTTCAACAGGTAAAAGGAACAAATACCCGGAGCGGGAATCAGGTCTCTCTTTCCCATCCCCTGATTGGTAATTCCATCAACCTGAATGCCGCCTTGTATAACAACAATGCACCACCCAACTTTTTTGCATCGGCCTACCCGGTGATTTTCCATTCAGGTAATTCCAATGTGGAACAGTTTGTGGTGAATTTTCCCGATAAGCTATCCGTATCGGGTAATTTTAGTCTGAATCCACAGGGGAATCTTTCTTCGGGGAATGATTTTGTATTTCATAATTCCGAGGCGGCGGTGTTTGCCCATCTTACCGCTCCGCTGGCCTTTTCGGCTACGAATCTGGTTTTGCGCGATACCATTTCAATCAACGGGGAATCATTGAAAAAAAATAATCCGCTGAAAAAAGGGCTTCTGCGCATTTATGCCCGCAACTTGTTTCCGATGGAAATGGAGGTAAAGCTTCTAACGGTCGACTCATTGGGGCAGATTTCAGCCACGCCTGCATCCAATCAGCTCATTGCCGCCGGTATTGCCGCATCCGACGGGCGTGTTTATGATCCTGTGAACTCGATGGTAACCGTTGAATTCAATGAACAGCAATTCGAAAAACTCACGGAGGCAAAAGGGTTGATTTTTGAGGTTCGTTTTCATACGCTTCCCCAGCCCGGTCTTTTAAAGTTGTATCACGATTATTTTTTGCATTTGAAAGTGGTGGCTAAACTCACCGCGGGACTTTAATACAGCTGTTTTTGATTATGCACGATTGGCTTATTCCCATATTCTTTTGGTTTTCCGCACAACAGATGACGGATTACAGTCCGCAGGATCGGCGGGATTATTCTATGCAGGTGCACGTGAACGGGAGTTTCGAGGCCAATTCCAATTCGCTCAACACGGAAATGATCCGTTTTTTTCTGGCGGGTCGATTTATTGATGAAAACATGAAGGATCGCTCATTGAAGCGCATGAAGAATCAGAATCGACTCGGTATGGAAATGGGTACCGAAATCGGTTTTCTTCACAAGCCTGACAGCGGATTTGGAAAGAATTGGTCCTATTCGGTTAACCTGGGTTATCGGTTTCTTTTTGGCGGTACATTTTCTCGCGATGTTTACAGGCTTGGTCTATACGGAAATGCGCCGTTTATGGACGAACGCCTCGATCTCTCGGGTCTTAATGCACGGTTTCTCGGGTATCAATTTTTGCAGGTTGGCTTTATAAAGGAATTTGCAGGTAACAAATGGCACAAAGCGTTGGGCTTTGGGTTGGGCGCTGCCAACGCAAACCAGGTCTTCAGCCTTAGTCTTCCCAGGGGAAGCATATCTACCCGCGAAGACGGACAATATCTCGATGTGGATGCTGATTTTTCATTTGCCCAAAATGATGCTTCCAAAAATCGATTTTTTTATCCCAACGGATTCGGCCTATTTGGGAATCTGAATTTTGCCATGACCGACCGGAAACGGCATTTGATCTACCTGAAGGCCGATCAGTTCGGAATTATGCGCTTCAACCGTTTTTCTTCCTCGAGAAGTCTGGATACGGCATTTACGTTTTCAGGGGTGAATGTGGATAATTTGCTTGAGGTAAACGGTAATGTAATTAACGAAACGGTGGACAGCCTTACGAAAGGATTATCCGGCAGGACAGCCGGAGGTGCCGTTTGGTTGCCGATGCCCGGGCGGGTGGAAATCGGTTATTCCTACACCGTTTTGCCACGTCGCCTATTTATGAATTTGAGCGGCGATTATCTTCTTTTTCCGGGATATGTGCCGAGGGGAACACTCCGAATCACCGGGATTCCCGATCCTTTCGTGAGTGTTTCGGGTACTTTGTCCTACGGAGGCTGGGGAGGCTTCAATGTGGGTCTGGATCTCGGTTTTCATTTCGGACAGGGTTGGCATTTAACGCTCGGCACCCAGACGCTGCAAAGCATTGCGGCAGAGCGCATCTCTTCAGGCCTAAGCCTGAGGGCTGGTCTGGTGAAACGCTTCGGAAAAAATACGGCGAAAACAGACTCAGGTAAATGAATATAACGATGAATGAAATCCGATTTTTTATAGGGCTGATTTTTTCGGCCGCTCCTGTTTTTCAACTTTCGGGACAAAATATTCCGTTTACCCATTCCTACGGCTATTTCGGAGCTGAGGAGGGATTTGGCATAGTGGAAGCTTCAGATTCGGGTTATGTACTTTGCGGACAGACGGGCTCTTTCACCAACGGGCAGTCGGATGTTTTTTTGGTAAAAATATCCATCAACGGCGAATTGGAATGGGCAAAGAATATCGGTTTTTATAATTCGGAGGGAGCCCGAAGCATCGCCAAAGTTCCCGGCGGGGGATACCTGTTGGCAGGATACGGAAATTCTTTCGGAAACGGCGGCTATGATGCATTGATCATCCGCACCGACGAAAACGGAGATACGCTTTTTACTAAGCATTACGGGGGTACAGATTGGGATTTTGCGGATAAAATTATTGCTCTTTCCGACGGAAATTTTTTCGTGGTGGGAAAAACTTACTCCTTCGGGGAGGGCGGCAGTGACGCTTACATCCTAAAAATAAATCCGCAGGGAGATACCCTGTATACCAGAACTTTTGGTACTGCCGGAGATCAGGCAGCCCGCGATATTTTGGAATACCAGCCCGGCAAAGTGGCCATCTGCGGATATGGTACTTTTTTTGAGAACTCGGGAGAGGATGTGTTTTTGGCTTCTTTTGATCATGTGGCCAATCTGTGGGATTTTGAAACCGTTGCCACTTTGCCCGGAGCTCAGGAAGGTCATGCATTGGTTAAGTTTCCCGGCGGTCGGTTTGTGGTGGTGGGAACTTCAAAACCGGGCTCACATTATGCGCCTGCCAGTTTTTTCTTTAACACCTCAGGCAATTATGTAGATCAAACTCTTCTGGGCGGACCTACCCTCAATGAATTTTTGTACACGGCTCACCTCTACGGTCCCGACCAGATGGTTGTTGCGGGAAAATGGATACCCGTCGGAACCACTAAATCGGATGCTGTTTATTATGTGCTTAATGATTCTGGTTATTTTCTGGATGGAAGAGTAGTTAGCAATTCGGGGGACAATGTGGCCCGACAGATAATTGTTTCCTCTGACGGTGGTATAGTTGCCGTAGGGACTTCGAAAGGTTTAGGGCCCGGATTATCGGGTGTATTGGCTTGGAAAATGAATAATCTTTTGGAAGCATCCGATTCTCAGTCTGCGGTTCTTGGAATGGGGGATAAGGATGGGCCTGAATCCGATGTTCAGATTATGCCGAATCCGGTTTATGATTATTTTCAGATGGCTATTCCCGCGGGCGAGAGCGTAAAAACACTCTCCCTTAGCGATGCGCAGGGCCGAAATGTTAAGTTGCTTTTTTCTTTTTGCGAAAACGGAGGATTGCTTTCATCTTCGCTCTCATCATGTTCTTCCGGCATCTATTTTCTGCAGGCGGAGTTAAAATCGGGAAAGGTATTGAAACAAAAAGTAATCAAGGTCGGGCATGAATAAGGTGTTCATTGTCGGCAACGGCAACATGGCCTGGGCTTTGACTCAGGCCTTCTCGCGAAGTCATGTTCCCGTAGCAGGGGTATTTGGAAAGTCGGACGAAAGAAATCGCACATTTGCCCAACAGGTGGGAGTGCCGGCTTTGTCGGATCCTGAGCATGATACAAAACCGGGAGATGTTGTACTTTTTGCCGTTAAAGACGATGTGATTACTCTGTTGGCTGAGCGATATAGGTTGCCGGACCGTTTCGTTTTTCATACGGCCGGGTCTGTGGAACTCGCAGCTCTTTCTCCTGTTTCCGCCAACCATGGTGTTTTTTATCCCTTGCAGCGGGTGTTGAAAGGCGCTGACATTGATTTATCCCATGCTCCCATCTGCCTGGAAGCCTCGAATGAGGAAACGCTTCATGTGGCACGCGAGCTGGCTGGCCGAATTTCGGATACCGTGCATGAATTTACTTCACAACAGCGAAAAATGGCTCATCTGGCGGCCATTTTTGTGAGCAATTTTCCCAATTTTATGCTGATGCTCGGGGCCGAGATTTTGAAGGAGAATGGATTGCCAGATACCTTGCTGAATGAATTGGTGAGAGAGACTTTTGCATCAGCAGCTCCTTCGGAGGCTTTAAACCAACAAACAGGTCCTGCTAAAAGAGCGGATTTAAAGATCATTTCGGCTCATTTGAAACTTCTTGAAAAAGACCCTTCCAAAGAGGGCGTTTATCGCTTGTTAAGCATGGAAATCATGAAACGGTTTCATGCCTGAATCAGTTTTTCAGCAATTCATCCCAACGGGAAGCATTGGCTCCGTCTACCTTGCGCATTACCTGCACCAGATTTTGCTTTTCAATGAGCGGAGCATCTTTCAGCATGTTGATGGCTTCATCCCGCTTGCTGTTGAAAAATACCTGAAGCAGGAACGAGTTTGGCCTTTGCTTGAAAATTTCTTCAATGCTCAACAGGGCTTCTATGGCCTTGGCTCTCGACTTATCAAAATCATTGTAAAATTGGTCAAATCCTTCACGATGGTATTTGAACAAAAATGTGCGGAAGTTTTTAAATGCCGGATTCAGCAAATCTTCCGAAAGGGTGTACCGGTTTCTTCCTCCGCTGTCGAAACTTTTCCAGCCTAATTCAGGGGTTTGCTGGGCATTTTGCACAATCTGATTGGCCTTGGTGTAAAATGCGCTACCTCCTTCGGGCGCAAAGGAATCGTAATCCATGGCCAAAATGATGAATGCATAGTACGACAGAACGGAGGTCAGATTGTTCAGAAAGGAGGTTTCTGAAAATTCCATGGGCTGAAATGGCACGTAAGTGAAATCAAAGTCCATATCTTTTACGTTCAGCATGGTACAAAAGAAAGCCGATCCATAAACCGGACGCCGTGATCCCACCGTAAGCTCGGCCACAAACGACTCAGGACTTTTTGCATCGGTTATGTTGATGAGAAAGCTGCATTCAATCCGCTCTTCGGGGCCATATACATCCGAGGTCCAGCGGGTATTGTTCAGAAATTGGGTTACGGACGTTTCCAACGCTTTAAATATGGACGGATCCACATCGGTTACTTTTTGATAAGTCACCTTCACGGTGGCTTTCAATTCTTGCGCACCTGCCGAAAGATAAGGGATAAACAGCAGAAGGAAGAGGCTGATTTTTTTCATGCCTTGATGGTATTTGAAAAGGTGATGGCCTTATGAACGATATCTTCCGCTACTTTATTTTTCAGTTTGGGTTCAAAATCGTACCGCCCACCCGTTCGGTCAAAAATAGTGATTTTATTGGTGGATTTTCCAAAGCCTGCTTCCGGATCTTGCATGGAGTTCAGCACCATCAGGTCTGCCTTTTTGGACTCTAATTTTTTCAAGGCATTCGATTCTTCATCATGCGTTTCTAAAGCAAACCCCACCAAAATTTGCTCAGGCCTTTTTTGCTTTCCGATGTGGGCCAGGATATCAACGTTTTTCACCAGGTCGAGCCGGAGTGATTCTTCCGCTTTTTTAATTTTTCTTTCCTGCATTTCACCGGGTCGGTAATCGGCTACGGCGGCCGCACAGATTATATAATCGGAATCCGGGCTGTGTGTCATCGCCGCATGGAACATTTGTTCGGCGGTTTCCACTCGCAGAACGTCTATTCCCTTCGGCGGCTCCAGATGGGTTGGTCCCAAAACCAGCACCACGCGGGCACCTTTTTCGGCAAAACACTTGGCGATTTCAATGCCCATCAGTCCGGAAGATCGGTTTCCTATAAAGCGCACCGGATCTACGGGTTCGTAGGTTGGCCCTGCGGTTACGAGCACTTTCTTGCCGTTGAGCGGAAGTTTCGATTGGTGCCGATCCATCAGAAACTTCACAATATTTTCGGGTTCAGCCATGCGGCCTTCTCCTTCCAACCCGCTGGCCAACTCTCCTTTTTCGGGTGGGATTATCAGGTTTCCACGCTCCTTGAGTAAGGTGATGTTTTGCTGAACGGCCGGATGCGCCCACATATCCAAATCCATAGCCGGTGCGATGAAAATCGGACAACGGGCCGAGAGATAGGCAGCAGTAAGTAAGTTATCGCTTTGGCCTGAAGCTAATTTGGACAGCGTATTGGCCGTTGCGGGAGCAATGATGAAATAATCGGCCCAGAGGCCCAAATCCACGTGGTTGTTCCACGTCCCCGTTTCGGGGTTGAATAATTCGGTATGAACTGGGTTCTTGGAAAGAGTAGAGAGTGTGAGTGGAGTGATAAAGGCTGAGGCTGATGGTGTCATAATGACACGCACTTCGGCGCCTGATTTAATTAAGTGCCGTACAAGATAGGTGGTTTTGTAGGCGGCAATGCCACCGGTAACACCCAATAGAATGTGTTTTCCGGCGAGCATGAAATCCTTATTTTACCTCTTCTTCGGGATGGCGGAAATAAATGTCGTTATCCAACCATTCCTGAATGGCGAGGAGAGAAGGTTTCGGCATTTTTTCGTAGTGGCGGGAAATTTCAATTTGCTCGCGGTTTTCAAATACCTCATCCAGATTTTCCGCATGCGTTTGAAATTCTTCCAGTTTGTCGGAAAGTTCCTGTTTAATTTCAGCTGAAATCTGATTGGCACGCTTGGCCACAATGGCCAAAGTTTCGTATACGTTTCCGGTATGCTCCACAAAACGGCTCATGTCCCGTGTAACGGTAGTATTTGCGCTGTTTACTTTTCTTACGCTCATGGTTGTGCGGTTTTCAATCGTTTTTGATTCTGTTCCTGTTTGCGATCCAGTGTTTCCAACTCTTTATTGCACCTGGCATAAATATCGTCGGCACTTTTCTTCAACTCCGAATCGGCAAAACGCTCGGCAAAAGTATAATAATATTTGATTGCCTCGTTAAAACGTTCCCTTTTCTTGATCTCCACGGATCCGAGGGCGTATTTGTAGGCCGAAAGGAGCATGAAATGATTAGCCTCCGCCGCCAGTCGGGTATCTGGAAAATCGCGGGAGAAATTTTTAAACGCGATGATGGCGGCCTGGTAATTTTCGATATTGTAGTACAGTTGGGCTAAGCGGAATGTTTTGGTCTCTAATTTTCCGCGCAGCTCCTCAATCAGCTTATTACAGTCTTCCACACGTTTGCTCCGTGGAAAACGGTTGGTAAACCCTTGCAATTCCGCAATGGCTCTGTAGGTGCTGGTGGGATCGAGATTAAACCTGGGAGAATCTTTGTACAGGCAATATCCCACCATGTAGGCCGCTTCTTCGCTGTATCGGCTGTTGGGAAATGTGGATGTGAAATTATCGAAAAAATATTGGGCCGATTGAAAGTCATCAATTCCAAAGTGGGCGTAAGCGTAATAAAAGTAAAGTTGTTCTGCTTTGGAGGTTCCTCTGAATACGGTCAATAACTCCTCAAACAGCGGCAGCGCCTTGTTGTAATCCTTTTTTTCATATTTATCCTGCGCAATTTTCCACTTGGCTTCATAGTCCGAGCCTTTAAGCACCTGCTGGTAGTCGCTGCAGGCGGGAAACAATAGAGCTCCCGAAAGAAGCAGAACAAGGAGAATGGAGCGGCTGGAGAACATCTGTGTGTGAAAACCTGTTAATAACGAAAAAACGGCATCTTAGTATGCACGCTTTAATTTATAATTTTGTGCCAAATTTATCAAAACTAAAGACATGGCTGATCTTTTCGATAAGATTCGTAAAAACATGGGCCCCTTGGGTCAGTATTTTAAAGTAGCCCACGGATATTATACCTTTCCGAAGTTGGAAGGTGAATTGGGGAACAGAATGAAATTCAGGGGAAAAGACGTACTGGTTTGGTCTCTGAACAATTATCTGGGTTTGGCCAATCACCCCGAAGTACGTAAAACGGATGCAGAGGCTGCCGCCCGGTGGGGTCTTGCCTATCCTATGGGAGCCCGTATGATGACCGGTGAATCGATTTATCACGAACAACTGGAACAGGGCCTGGCCGAATTGGTAGGTAAAAAACACGGCATGTTGCTTAACTACGGGTACCAGGGTTGTATGTCGGTCATCGATGCCTTGGTAAACCGGCACGACGTAATTGTGTATGACGGTGAGTCGCATGCCTGCATCGTGGACGGTGTGCGGTTACATGCCGGTCATCGGTTTGTATTTCGCCATAACGATATCGAAAGTCTGGAAAAGCAACTGCAGCGCGCCGAAAAATTGGTTGAAAAATCCGGTGGCGGTATCCTCGTGATTACCGAAGGGGTTTTCGGCATGACCGGTGAACAGGGAAAAATTAAGGAAATCGTGGCCTTAAAGGAAAAATATAATTTCCGTCTGATGGTGGATGATGCGCACGGAATAGGCGCTCTCGGCCCTAAAGGCGGAGGAGCCATTGAGGAGCAGGGCGCTGCCGACGGGGTGGATGTTGTTTTCGGAACGTTCGCCAAGTCATTCGCGCTTACGGGCGCCTGGGTGGCCGGTGATGCCGATGTGATTATGTATCTCAAATACAATACGCGCTCCCAGATTTATGCCAAGTCGCTACCCATGCCATTGGTTATCGGAGCACTTAAACGTTTGGAGTTGATACGCAACCACCCCGAATTGAAAGATCAATTATGGGCCGTGGTAAACCGACTTCAATCGGGGCTTCGCGCCGCCGGTTTTGATTTGGGTAAAACCAATTCCTGCGTTACTCCCGTGATGATGCACGGCGGAGAAGCTGAGGCATCCAATTTGGTGGTGGATCTGCGTGAGAACTACGGAATTTTCTGTTCCATGGTCATCTATCCCGTAATTCCCAAAGGAATGATTTTGCTCCGTCTTATTCCCACGGCGGTGCATACGTTTGACGACGTAGATTACACCATAAAATCTTTTACCGAAGTGCGTCAGAAACTGATCGACGGAAAATACGACAAAGTAAACCATGCATCCCTGCTTCAGGAATATGCGGGGAAACTGTAAGTGGTTTTAATCTCTTTGTATCAGGCCGTCCCTTTGGGGCGGCTTTTTTTTGATCTTTGATTTCATGAAAGTACAATCCGTTAACTTAGCCTCCATACATGACTTTTTAACTTTGGATATCCGCGTGGGAACTATATTGGAGGCTTTACCCTTCCCGAAGGCAAGAAAGCCGGCTTATCGGTTGAAAATTGATTTTGGACCGCTGGGTATTAAAAAATCTTCCGCCCAGATTACCGATTTGTATCAGCCTGATCATTTGATCGGCAGGCAGGTTACTGCCGTTGTAAATTTTCCTCCGCGTCAGGTGGCTGATTTTACTTCTGAAGTTCTGGTATTGGGTTCGGTTGATTCCAAGGGTAGAGTTTTGCTCATTCGTCCTGACATGCCCGCTGAAAATGGCGACAAAATCGCATAATCACCTTTAGGGAAGTTTACCCTTGAATACCACTTTTAAAGGCTCCATCCACAAGGTGCCTGCCGCAGCTGCGGCGAGACAAACCGCCCATTCTTTAATTCTGAGATGCTCCAGTTGAAACAATCCTGAGAAGTAGGGGATGGTTTGAAAACTCACCAGCAACAATGCCGCAATGCCGATAACTATAGGAATAAGTCTATTTTTCCGACGGATGGTTTTTAACAGGCTATGGCGGAAAGAGCGGTTAACCAGCGTGAGGAAAATGTTGGATAAAATCAGCGAGGTAAAGACGTGGGTTCGGATGAGCGTCTCCGATGCATCAGGAAGCCAAATTAAAGGCAGGAGGCAAGCTGTCGTAATAATTAACCCTTGCATGAGGGAGATAATAAGTTGAGGTAATTTCAGCAGGTTTTTTGATTTTGCATCGGCGGGGGCTGAAAGTTCCTCACGGGGAATTCGCTCATTTTCGTAGAGTATGGAACAGGTGGGGCCCATGATCAGCTCCAGGAAAATGACATGGATGGGCGTAAAAAGCATATCAGGTAAACTTGGAAACAGGATGGGCGAAAGCACCAGCAGTATGATGGGAATGTGAATACTGATGATGTAGCGGATGGCTTTGATCAGGTTTTCGTTGATTTGTCTTCCCAAAAAAATGGCCTCAGTCATTTTCGATAAATCGTCTTTTGCAAGCACCAGTCCCGCGGCTTCTTTGGCTACCTCCGTTCCCCGTTTGCCCATGGCAATGCTGATATGCGCCGCTTTAAGTGCCGGTGCATCATTTACCCCGTCGCCGGTCATGGATACTATATGCCCCGAATCTTTCAGCGCGTTTATGATCCTGAGTTTTGTTTCAGGGTTGATGCGCGCAAATATGGCCGTTTCCCGCATCAGATCGGGCCATTCTTCCGGCGGAATTTGCATAAGCTCTTCACCCGTGAGCGTATTCAGGTTTCGAAAGCCGGTTTGGGCCGCAATGGCTTTTGCCGTGGCCGGAAAATCGCCTGTGATCATTTTTACATCTACGCCTGCGTCATAAAATTCGGAAATGACCTGTTTGATTCCGTGAGCCGGTGGATCGGAAAAGGCAATCAGCCCTGTAAATTCAAAAGTGAAGTCTTCTTGCTTTTCAGGAAATTCTTCTCCCTCCGCATACCCTTTTGCTACCCCCAGTACCCGGTACCCCTCGGCAGCCATGAGTGTGCTTTGTGCCCTGATTTTTTCTTTTTGTTCTTCAGAAATGGGGCATAGTTTCATCACTCCTTCTGGGGCGCCTTTGCATCCGATGATGCGCTCACCCGCTTGGTTTTCGAAAACGTGGGTCATGGCGGGCGGATGTCCGGAAAGCGGATATTCCTTTACCAGGCGAAATTCATGGCGAAGATCCACCGGAGCCAGACGGGTGTAATGGGCATGAATGGATTTTTCCATGGGGTCAAAGGGCGTTTCTTCGCTGGCCCACATGGCATAGGTCAATATTTCGGAATGTTCCGGACGCTTATCGAAATCCACGGTTTTACCGGTATTCGGATCGAAGGTGAGGGCCACTTCCATCAGGTTTTGGGTGAGTGTTCCGGTTTTATCCAGGCAGATGACCGTGGCCGCCCCAAGGGTTTCCACCGTTTTCGGACTTTTTGCAATGATGCCGTGCCGGAGCAGGCGGTAGGCTCCCAGCGCCATAAAACTGGAAAAGGCAACGGGAATTTCTTCGGGAAGCACCGACATGATGAGCGTGAGGCCCTGAAGCAGTCCGATAAGCCAATCTCCCGTGGTTTGCCAATAAAAAATCCACACGAAAAGGAAAACCGCACTTCCGGCGAGCACCATGCTTTTGACAAAACGGGCAATTTTTTGCTGAAGCGGCGTATGTTCTTTTCCTGTTTTTTCCACCAGTGCACCTATGCCGGACAGGATTGTTTTTTTGCCCACTGCACTGACTTTTGCCAATGCATAGCCGCGTACGACCAAGGTGCCCTGAAGGAGATTTTCGTTGGCATTTTTTTCTACCGATACCGATTCGCCGGTAATAATGGCCTCATTGACCGAAAAGTCGTTTGATCGTAGGATCGTGGCATCTGCGGCAATGATATCGCCTTCTTCACACATCAAAATATCTCCTTTTACGACGTACTGTGATGGGATGATTTCCGTTTTCCCTCCGCGGATCACTTTTGCCGTGCTGCCGGTTATTTTACCCAAGGCCTGTATGGCTTTCCGGCTTCTGAAATTTTGAAAAATATCGATTCCGGCCACAAAGAGAAGGGCGGAACCCAGAGTAATCGCTTCACGGTATTCTTTGAGCACCGCATAAATACATCCTGCGGTCAGCAGAAGAATAAACATGGGCTCTTTTATTACCGAGAGGAGCGTGCCCCAAAACACCGATTTTTGAGCAATCGGGTGGTTACTTCCATATTTGGTGCGGCTTTCCAGAACTTCCTCATCGGAAAGACCGGGCGGGTTATGGTTGGGCGTTGTCTGAATCAAGTCGTTTTGTTTGCTGACTTTCAAAGATACATGTTCCGGTTTATCTGACCGTACTTGCTTTTCAGGATCCGCTTGTATTGTACCTAAACCCTGGGAAATTTATCTAGGTAATTGGTTTGAATTTTTAAATTGAAATTAATCGTTTTTCAGTACGTTTCAAACATACATTTATTCATTACGAATCCGGTATACAATCAAAAACTGAGTGTGATTCCTCCCATACCGTTGAAGCCCTGCATGGGATAACGGTACCAGCGGTTGTAGCGGAAGGCCGCAAAATTGTTGAATGATGCCCAGAAAGAGAGCATTTTGTTAAACCGATATTCGGCACTCAGGTTTAAATCGAACGCATTTCGTATGAGCGTAGTCTTCAAAACGGGCTTACGGTTTTTCTCATCATAATCAAAAGGTGAATATTGTTCGCCCAGGTAGTAGAAATCGGCTTTGAAAAGGAATTTATCCTGAATGTTATACGCCGCACTCAGCGTAAGATCTATGCGTGGCATGTGCCAGGCTTTTTCAAAAGTTGCCGGATTGTAAAACCAATAATTTCCCTTCAAGGCAATCTGTATTTTTTCGCCTTGGACAAATCCGATTTCTCCGCCAACATATGGGGTGTTCATGTCGTCGTATACTGTTTTGAAATAATTTCCAATGCTTGATTGCAGTGTGTCGGTAATAAAGAATACCTGGTTTTTCGTCATTCGGAAACCCCCGTATACGTGGTAGTAAATCCGTTTGGCAAAGGATCCTTTGAACCCTCCTTTTACGTCAATCGGCGTGTAGGTCTGACCTAATATTGGAGACGATACGATAAACGGGTTTGTCTGCCGGAGCCGGTCAAATGTGTTCCGTTCCACGCCGCCTTTGGCCTGCAGAAAGGCCATCACGTGGTTTTTGAAGAGGTTGGCTTCGCCCGCAACAACCGGCATGATGTAGCCTTTTGCCGTAGAGTCGAAGGCCCCCGCAACTTCAAGACCCATTTCCACGTTCCATTTTTCGCGTCCTGCTTTCACGTAAGGATTAAACCGGATAAATCCCATGCCGCTTCCCGCAGTATTGCCGCCGGCCTTGAAATGAAAGTATTCCATGCCTATCCGTGCACCGAGGAAGAAATCTTTTACATGTTTGGAAATTTCAGTTCCCAGGGAAAGGCCGTGTTCGCGCGATTTTTGACGGTCCTGCATCCAATAATAACCAAGGCGGGTGGTGCTGAGCCATTTTTGTTTATCCGTCATGTCGGTGTTGGCAAACGTGGCATCAAATCCCACTTTGTGGAAATGTTGGCGGATGGATTTTTTGTCGGGGAAAAGGGCTTCCGTTACCGAATCCGGCCTGAACCCGTAAAAATGGTTTTGGTCATAATCATACCCTGCGCGCAGGGTGAGCGTATGATTTTTAAAAAGGTGTTTGTAATTCCCATATAGTTCATGTTGCTGCACTCCCGGAAATGCCACGTTCTTCTGTTTTCCGAAGGAGGCAAAATACTTGTATCCGAAAGAGTAGGCATCCGTTTTGGACCGCAGGGAATTTACGTTGATTTGGGCATAGGGTGTCAGGTAATTGCCAAACCCCAGTTTCATATACAGTCTCCGTAGTTTTTTAAGCGGCTCATTTTTCATGCGCGCCGCGCTCAATGTGTCGGGCATGTGAAAAAGCGAAAGGTCGGCAGGTTCTATTTTTACCGAGGGAATGGTGCGGGTTTGAAACGTATCCCGAACGGAGGGGTTTATGGGTAGTTTTTCCGATTTTTTTATTTCGGGAATATAATCTCCTGAGACGATTACATTACCTCCGATCTGCCCGAAGGAAAACGAAACGGTCAGTATGCCCGCCATGAGGGCTGTCCATTGTTTTTTTGACATGGTATTCGGCAATTTTTTAAAGCACTTCATCGGTTTAATCTTTCTCCTTTTTTGGGGTTAGTTGCCGGGATCTTCAAATTCAAATTCATTCGGTTCCGGCTTGGCCGTGCGGCGTTTTTGTTCTTCCAGGGCCTCGGCCAATTTTTGCTTCGCCAGCTCGAGGGTTTCAGGTATATCGTGGTTATCCACCACACTCTGCAACGTGGCAATCGCCTGGTCTAAATTGTCCAGTTTCAGATAGACATCGCTGAGCAGAATGAAGTTTTTGGCCAGCCAGTCGTAATAAGCCGTCATGTCGTTTACCGTATTCAGAATACGTTTTTCGCACTGGGTGTATTGGCCCTTTTCATACATGATTTTGCAGCCGAGGTGGTTCGCTTCTGCCGAGGCTTCCGTTTTGCGTGAATCGGCCGCTTTTTTGAGCCAAATTTCTGCCTGGTCTGTTTCTCCTTTTGCCAGATAGGCTTTGCCCATCTGCAGATAAATTTCTTCCTTTTCGGTATCGGCCGTTTTCTCATCCGAAAGTGCCGGTTCGGCATAGGCCAAAACTTTTGCGTAATTGTTGGTTTCGGTATAACACCGGATCAATCGCATACGCGCCAGCCATACATTGTCTTTCAGTACGGTAGTTTGCAGAACGGCTTCATACATATCGGCGGCACGTGTATAGTTTTTTGCGTTGAAATACAGTTCGCCCAATCGCAGCCATGCGCTCTCTGCAAAATTATTCGGCGCGGCCTCGATAACCTTTTCAAAATCGGCGGCGGATTCTTCAAATCTGCCTTTTTGAAACAAACATTCGCCTTTGTAGTAATGGGCATTAATCACAAATACACCCTTCGGATATTTACTCAGGTATTTACCGAAGTCGGTAATGGCTTTTTCGCAATCGCCTTTGATGACCAGATTTTCAGCGGAGGAATAAAAAGTGGAATCCATTTGGGCTTCATTAAAGTCGGCACCGTCCACCGTTCTCAAAAAGTCAATCAGATCGTCAGCTTTACCGGCATCCACATAAATCACACGCACATATTTTAAGGCATCCGAAGCCTCTGTAGAGCCGGGGTATTTTTCCAATACTTGTTTGAAATAGGCGAGGGCCTCGTCATCGTTTTCGCGGTTAAAGTAATCCAGACCGGTCTTTAAAAGGGCCTTTTTGTGGAATGTACTGTTGGGGAAGCGGGTGATGACTTCCTTCATGGTGGTTATCCCTTCGGCACTTTTTCCGTCAATAAAGAGTGTATTACCTATTTCATACAAGGCCTCCGGCAGGTAGGGCGATTTCGGAAATTCATTTTCCAGCCGGCGCAGCGTGGCAATTTTGGATGCGTTTTGCTTTTGAATGCCGAGTATGATTCCTTTCTGAAGCAATCCATAATCGGCGTCGGAAGTAGCTGCACTTATGGCTTTTTCATAAAAGCCCATGGCCAGGTTCCACTCTTTTTGCACATAATAGGCATCTCCTGCACGCAGACACGCATCGGCGTACCGGTTTATGTCAGCCCCTTTTTTGTAGTTGTCGATGTATTTTCTGAATTCGGCGGCCGCCTGGTTATAATTGGCCTGTTTAAAGCGGATGTACCCGAGGTTGTAATAGGCTTCATTCAACAACTTGCTCTCCAATGCGCCCGGAGTTACCGTAAATTCCCGATAGGCTTCGGCTGCGGTTGGCAGTTCGTTTTGGCGGTAATAGATTTCTCCCTGCCAAAAGATACTTGCCGCAGACAGGGCGTTATTCCAATTGCCCGCTGATGAAATGTTGAACATCTTCAACGCCTCTTCATACTGGTTTGCATTAAACAGATCCTGCCCGTGGAAAAAAGCCGCCCTGCGGTAAGCCTCTTCCAGCTTTCGGTCGTTTTTTCTGATTTTTTCCAGCACCTGAAGGGCATCTTTGTAATTTTTGGTGGTCATGAATACCTCTGCCAAAAAACCGAATGCTTCCTTGGCGCGGGGTGAACCGGGATACGTTTCCAGGTATTCCCTCAAGGCTTTTATGGCTTCGTTGTACGGGTCAAAATCGAGTTTGAAGGAGAGCTTGGCAAAATTAAACAGCGCGTTTTCCCTGAGGTCTGCATCGTTGCCCGTTTTGTAAGCCATCCGCAGCGCATCCAGTGCTTTTCGCTCCTGATTTATTTTCAGATAACAATCTGCCAGATTAAACCAGGCATGTTGCGCGAGGCTGTCTTCAGGGCCCGTCACGGAAGCGAATTTTTCTACCGCTTCGGCATATCCCTTTCTTCGGTAATAGGCCCTGCCCAATTTGAAGGTGCCTTCTCTGTCCAGCGTCTGTCCCGCATCCAGGTATTTGGAATAAAATTCGATGGCACGTTCATCATTGTTTTTCAAATAATACGCCTCGGCAAGCAGACGGTAAACGGGAGTGATATTTTTTCCTTTGGCGGTATCGGTAAGGCTTTTGCCGTATGTGATAACGTCATCGTATTTTTTTTGAAGAAAATAGATGTTCACCACATAATAGGGCACCATTCCGGAGAAGGCTTTTTCCTTTTCTATTTTACGAAAATTCAGAAGGGCTTCGTCGTATTTTTTGTCCAGATAAGCCAGGTGTGCAAAGTAATATACGGCGGGCACGGCATAGTTGTGTTTTGCCTCCTTGATTTCGGCAAAGAAGGGCTTTGCTTTGGCGAATTGGCCCAGCATGAAGTGCGCATATCCCGATTTGAATTTATACTCGTACCATTCTTCCCTGGAGAGCTGTGCGGGATCGGTTTCCTGAAATTCCTGCAGGGTTTCCTTGAATTTTTTTTCACGAAATTTTAAAATGCCGATGCGAAAGCGGGCTTTCACCGCGAGCGGACTCTCCGGGAAATTTTTCAGAAAATGCTTCAGTTTGGTTTCTGCATCCTCATGAAAAAGTTCTACCGCACAAACGGCATCCAGGTAACTTGCCTGGGCTCGGGTTCCCGGAAATACACCTTCTTTTACTGCCAAAAATTCGGCGAACTTGGGTTGTGCGGAAGCATATTTTTCCTTTTGAAAGAAATCCAATCCTTCCCTAAAAACAGCATCCGGATCGGTATGTACGCGTGTTCTTTGTGCTTGCATGGTTGCCGAAAGGCACATGTACAGCATGATTCCGAAACTATATTTCCAATAGGTATTCATTTCCGTATACAGATATTCTATGTAAAAGTAAAGTGCGTAAAGTGGCGAAGGCATCGGCGCCTGTTCAACTTTTCAACCGGCCCTGTTTGATAATTAACCAATCATCAACGCATTTTCAGGCGTGTTCTCGTTCAATTTTGCAATGTTTAACAAAACTTGTGTCCTTATGCTTTCCGAAGTTCGAATCTCACTCAAGCAAGCTCAGATTTATCAGGGGAAGCATTTGATTTTAAAGGACGTGAATTTAGAAATCCGCTCAGGAGAGTTTGTGTACATGATCGGTAAAACGGGCAGCGGAAAAAGTTCGCTTTTGAAAACGCTTTATGCGGACATACCTCTGGAAGAGGGTGCGGGAACGGTTGCCGGGTTTGACCTTACCCGACTGAAAAATAAAGAAACGCCCTATCTGCGTCGTAAATTGGGAATTGTATTTCAAGATTTTCAATTGCTCAGCGACCGCAGCGTGAATGACAATCTTCTTTTTGTGTTGAAAGCCACTGGCTGGGAGGGAAAAGCCAAAATGGAAGAGCGCATCGGCGAAGTTTTGGAGATGGTGGGATTAAAAACCAAAGGCCACAAATATCCCCATGAGCTTTCCGGCGGAGAGCAGCAGCGCGTGGTGATTGCGCGCGCGCTGTTGAACAGACCTGAACTCATTTTAGCGGATGAGCCTACCGGTAATCTGGATCCTGAAACCTCCGAGGAAATCATACGTCTGCTCATGAACATAGCCCGCACGGGAACAGCCATGCTGGTGGCTACGCACGATTATGCCATCCTGCAGAAATATCCGTCACGCACCGTGGTGGTGGAAGATTCTGTAGTGAAGGAAAAATAAGATTATTCCCGTTGTTTTTTCTGCAGCGCCTGCTTTATTTTCTCCGCTCCGCTCCGGTTCGAAAATCCGTTTTCCAAGATTTTGCATCTTGCCTGAATGTCGGTTTCCGTAAATTTTCGGGAAAAGAGTTCGCAGACGGCTTTACGCATTTCATCGGGCGTATCGGCAATGCGGCAGAGGGATTCCAGTCCCGTGCCCTTAACCATGGGGCTGTTTACTACACAATGTCTGCCCGAAAACAGGGCCAACAACAATTTTAATTTAATTCCCGTGCTCTGCCACGTAGGCAGAATGTTGATATGAGCCCGCGACACCAATTCTTGAATTTCGGGTGTGGTTACTTTGTATTTCAGGCATACATTATCCGATCTGTCGCAGGCTTCGCGCAACTCTTTGGACGGATTTTTTCCTGCAATCACCAATTTGTAGGGCAGGGTATTAAACACCTCTTTCACCAGTTTAAGCGCGGCAAAGTTGTTTTCGGCCACTTCCAAACTTCCGTGATAAAGCGCAAAATCGCTTCCCCCGGGTTCAATGTGTACTTCATCATTCAGATGAAAAGCCGACACATGGGTTACGGGGACTTCAGGATATTTTTCTGAAAAGTATGCTGCATCCGCTGCTGAAATAGCCAATATGCCGTCGGCATGTTTCAGTATGGATTCAAATTGTTCCAGCTTGCCGGCCTCATTGGAGAAATAATACCGCTTGAACAAATTTGGTTCTGCCGATGCCAGTCCCCGGTAATAATCGTGCTCCACATTGTGTGCGCGCACAAGTTTTACGCGGTTTTTCAGCTCGGGATGGTCTAAAATGCCGCAACAGTGGAGGCCCTCAAACAAGATGGGGTAATCATCGGCTTTTAGTGTTTTTACCAATTCGGACGATTTCCTTCCGGCAACGATGTAGGGCTGGTTTTTGAAGAGTAATGATTTGCCCGTTTCCCGTTTGTAATAATACACGTTTTCGCAATGGGCATTTAACTCGGTTGCATGTTCCCGGCCATACTCATAACAATGGAGGATAACATCCACGCCGGCCTGTTTAAGGGCTTTTATTTTGCAGAATACGTCAATAAGCCCTCCGTTATCGGCCGGAAAGGGAATGTTGAACGCAATCAGGTGTAGTTTATTTTGGGAAGACCTGCTCATAAAGGTCGCTGAGGATGTGTTCTTCGTTTGATCTGCAACATATTTCGGCGGCGAAAGTAGTGTTTTTCTGCCACGTCATTCTTTTTTCCATATCCGTCAGGCAGAATTTGATTTTTTGCGCCAGATAAACGGGCTCCGTACTTTCGGTAATTTCTCCTACCCGGTATTTGTCCAAGATATTGCGAATTTCCGGAAGGTCTGAAGCCAGCACGGGAATACCTGCCTGTATGTAATCAAAAAGCTTGTTGGGCAGACTGTACAGATAATTCAGATTATCTCCTTTGTCCAGCGTAAGACCAAGGTCGCATACTGCAGTGTGTGCCATCAGTTCCGCGTACGGCATTTTGTTTTTGAATAGGATTTTGTCTTGCAGTTGTTCTTTGGCGGCTATCTTTTTCAGTTCGGGAATCACATCGCCGCTTCCTGCAATGAGCAGAACGGCAGGAATGTCAAGGTGTTTCATGGCCATGACGGCTTCTTCGGCTCCGCGCCGTACGTTGATTCCGCTCCCCTGCAGGATGATGATTTTTTTATTTTCCGGAAGGCCGAGTTCGGCGCGCGTTTTTCGCTCTGCGGGTGTGTAACGTTCCGGTACGTTGCGCACGACGCGAAAGGTTACGCCATATTGTTCTCCCAGAATCTTCGCGATGGAATCGTTCACGGTAATGGCATACCTGATGCCGGGAACCGATAATTTTTCCAGCAGTTTCCATGTGTTTTTAGCAAATGGGTTGGTCTCCAACTCCGGTACCTCGGTAAATAATTCATGGCTGTCATACACCAGCGGTATTCTTTTCAATATGGCTGCAAGGCGGCATGCAGGCAGGGTATCCAGGTCGTTGGAAATAATCAGGTCGGTCTTTTGAAAGAGCAGATAAAAAAAGAGGCGGATGTTATATTCGGCATAAAAAAACACATTGCGGTTGAACAGGTGTTCTACCCGCCGTGTTTTGCCGGGCCAATTATTCAGGGGTAAACTCTCGGGCATAATTCTTCCCGTGGTTATTACATCAAATCCCTGCCGTTGTAAAAATTCGGCGTGGCGTCGAACGCGATTATCGGTGGCCAGATCATTGGTTACGGCCATGATGGCTTTTTTTCCGAGAAAAGGATGCGCGCTCATAGAAGGCGGAAAAATAACAGAAAAAATCAAGAATGGGGAGAAGGAAGATTATTGATATCGAATACGACTGTCCAGAACCAACATCTGATCTTCGTTTATGGCGTTCAATTCCAACAAAAGTGCTACGGGAACGCAGTAAATTTCCGCGATGAGTTGCAAATCGTCACCGGGTTTTACCAGGTGATATTTTTCAGCCGAGCGCACCGTGGCTTCTCTGTCCGAGCGGTGATTGATGGTAAAGTACTCAAGGGCAAGTTTCAAATCGTTTTCACGGATGAGGGAAAACGGATCAATGGCCACACCCAGAAAGCGGATTTCGAAGTGAAGGTGTGAGCCTCTGGATCTTCCCGTATTTCCTCCCGGCCCCAGTAAATCACCTGCCTGAACATAATCTCCAGATTTTACCGAAATGGCATCCAGGTGCGCATAGTAGGTTTCCAGTCCGTTGGGATGTCGTATGACAACGCAATTTCCGTAGGAAGGATTGTATTGGGCATAACGGACTTTTCCTTCAAATGCGGCGTGCACGGGATCGCCTGTTTCCAAATCCACGTCAATCCCCTTGTGCATTTTATGCCTTCTGCCCCTTGGGCCGAATTTAGAGGTGATGCGACCACCCGGTACGGGAAAGAAGAAATCGCATTTGCTGTTGTAGGCCAATAGCAGGCGTGTATTCGCAAACTGTTCAATGGTTTTTTCTCCGTAGTAATGCACCACTTCGGAATCCCATTGTCCATAAAATTGATCTGCCGGAATAATGTCATCGAAATGATCGCACACGTGAACTTCTGATTCCGTGGTATCGCCGGGAGCGGGCTGACAACTGGCTGCCGAAAGCCCCAGGAGAGCATTCAGTCCCAAAAAAAGGAATAGCAGCAAGCGTTTTTTCATGTATAAAATTTTCTCGCATTACAAATTTAATTTTTACGAGATGCGTTCCTTGTTAACTGCTCCTAAATAACATATTTTTAACATGATTTTCCAGGTCGGGAAAGAAGCGCAGAAAATGGTCGTGCAGGCTGCTTTTGGCAGAAATAAATGTGTGAAAAACCGGTAATGTGTCGTTGATTAAAGTGGTGCGCAAAGTAACGCTGTGAAAACTGCGGGCCATATTTTCTTCTTTGCGATAGCCTGAAAGCCAATCGTGTTGCTTCATACGGTAAAAAAGGAAGCGGAATTTTTCGGAGGTAAAATGCAAATGCTTATCTACCGATTCGTACGTGGTAACCGCGAATTGTTTCAAGTCCTTTTCTTCTGCAAAAATGAGCGGGTGATTTGCTAAAAAATAATCGTAGGCAATATCTAAAAATACGGGAGCCAAACGTCCGGCCGTAGGACGAAAAAGCTGCAATGCTTTTCGATTTTCGGGATGTGCATCGGTAAATGAATCGATGGCCCGGTGAAGGTAAATCCCCTGCCTGATTTTTTCAGGTAAATCCTCGGGCGGTTTCCCCTTTACCATATCGGCCATAAGATTCCCTGTCAGGAGTTCGGGAACACCAAAAGAAAGGTAGGCATGTGCCAAAAAATTCATACAAAAATATAACCGCCCGAAGGCGGCTGTATTTTCGTGGAAGATGTTTTATTTTCCCAATTCATCAATTTCTTTTTGAATTTCATTTTCGTACAGGGAGAGGTTATGTTCCTTGGCAAAAGCTTCCTGTGCACCTTGAAATTCTGCATCTAGCGGTTCTTCTCTCGCTCCGATCTGCTGTTCTATCTGGGTGAGTTTTTCAATGTCGGCCTCATCAATTTGTTCTTTTTGCAAAATGGCAATCATTTCCTTGTATTCTTTCTCGCTGATGTCTTTGTAGAAAGAAAATAACGCCACACCGGCATCGCGGAAGCGGGTATTTCCTTTGTAGTCAGGCATATTCTTGATTTTATCAACCGATTGTTCGCACTGTTTTACCAGCTGTATTCTGTATTTTTCAGACTCTGCGAGATTAGTAGAAAATGCATTGGCCATATCCACCATTAAGCGGGAAATATTGGTTTGTTCGCCTATGATGGCATCGTTATACTCGATGGGAGTCATGGCCGGTTTTTGCTGTCCGCAGGCCGTAAAAACCAAAAAGGCCATCAAATACAATG
>CAYYRB010000009.1:51125-55731 GCA_964473995.1 uncultured Candidatus Competibacteraceae bacterium
CCGTTAAATTCTTCCGCTATGTGGTAAAAGAGTTGTTGGTTTTGATACACCTGAACGCTGGTAAGGTTTGAGATGATTCCTCCCAGGGGCGTCAGCAGGCCTTCGACCAAACTGCGTATGGGTCTTTTATCGCGCATGCGCTCATAATCGGAACGCAGTCCGTCGGTCATTTCCAACAGGATGATTCCGTCGGTATTGTTTTTCAACCATTTTCGATGCGCATACATGTATTTCAGCGCGGTAAGAAATCCATAATTATCGCGTATCCCGGCATCCATCACCTCGGTGGCGGGAACCGTGGGAAGCGAAACCGAGGGCAGGATAAATGGAAATGTGGCATTCATGCGGATGGCCGTGGTCAGGGTTAACTTGTGCGCACCGTGATTTTCAAATAATTTCATGAATTCCACGTCTTCAATTTTTGGGTGGTAGTCAAATTCGTTCTTGGGCGTTTTTAATGAAAGGAACGACATGGGCTGTGCACTGATGATCAGCCTTCGTCCGTCGGTGATGATGGTGGGTGCGAAAACCAGCAGCGGAATCTGTGCCGCGGCTTCTTCTCCGGCAAACGAAAGCAACGGTTTGTTGAGTACCTGACCCGTATTATCGTTCAGCTGTTTTTCGAAGGCATACCCACGGTCTTTGGGATAACGGTGACCGGCATACTGAAAAGTCCTGTTTCTGATGAATAAATCATTTAAACAAAGCGTGACCGCCGTAAAATTCAGGAGGTCTTTTCCTACGTTGGCTTTCAGGCTGTCCGCATATTGATTTTGAATTTTTCCGATACTTTTTTGGCGGTAAATTTCCCGGAAATACGCGGTGCCGATCATTCCTCCCGAAGAACCGGTCATCAGGTGCGTGTGTGGCATCAACCTGCCCTTTAACACACTGTCGGCATATTGCAGGCAGTGCATTGTCCAGTAGGCTGATTTTGATCCGCCGCCGCTGGCTATCGTAAAAATAATTTTGGGCTTATATCCGGGTGGCTTTCCTGCGGTGGTCTTTTCTTTCCACCGGTCCAGTATGTTTTCATGTTTGATTAAATCCTGCCGAATGGCAGTTTTTTTGCTGGTATAGAGGAGGGCCAGCGAATCGGTATCGTAAATCACCGGCTCTTTCTTATAGTCTAAACCGTAGGCATAATTGGTGTACACCAAAATATTTTTTGTGGAAAGAAAATCCATTCCCGCAAAAAAGATAAGCACGACCACCAGTGCCCATTTTCCCGCAAAAAAGCGGATAAAGCCGGTAAACATCAGGAAAAATGTGCTGGCCAATAAAATGGCGGCTCCGGCGGGTATCTGCAACTCGGGTCTTTCACGGAAATAACCGAGCAGAAGAAGCGAAATCATCGTAAATACTTGGAATAGGGCAGTGTTGAAATGATTTTTTCGGAATACCTCGTTCAATGTTTCTTCCGGATAATGTTTGCTGCTTCGTGCAAACCGAATGGAAACGGGTGAGTTTAAATAAGTTTCCACAGGCCATACGGTATTGGGGCTCCGCTGGGTGAATATGCGGTTCAGTAAGCGGAATTTCCGCCCTTTTCGGGTTCTGAGTGAAATGCCTTTTTTCAGTCCTGATTTTCGTGCGGACTTTCTCCCCGGTGAAGATAAAAGGTGTTTCAGGTCGCGGCTCAGGGCGAAAAAGTAAGTGAAGAGCAGAATGGTGAAGACGGAAATGCCCAAGAGCAGTGAAATGACAAAATAAATCGGCTCACTTTTCTGGGATGGAGGCAAGGAATACGGAAATCGGAGAATTTCCCACACATAAACGACCAAAAACAGGAAAGGGATGAGGGAGTTATTCAGGCTGAATTTGAAGAACGGGCGCGAAAGGGTGGCTAAAAACGGAAAGCTGCGGCTGTTGATGATATAACTTGACAACTGAAAGGCAGCGATAAATCCACCCAAAGCAAATCCGATGATGAAAAAAGAAACTACGTTTACACTTCCCCTGTATTCGGGGGTGAGAAAAAGATACCGGATGCCCAGATTTTGTCCGATCCAGCCCTCCAAAAAGGCAAGGATGACGGCCCAGAAAAAAAGCAGGAGCAGATTCCGTTGCAGGTGCACCACCGTCAATTGAATCGGAAAAAAATACCAGATGCTTTTCCAGACAGGTATATTTTCTCCCTTCCTGATCATCGTAACTGTTTCCGGTTTTTGATTACCCTATTTTGGTTTCAACCACGGATAAAAGTTCACCCGCTTTCGTTTCGGTCATCGATATCAGGTCAGTTCCCTGCTGCAGCAGAGTGTCTTTCACCGATTCATCCGTTAAACTTTTGGCGTTGATTTTTACGTTCAGCCAGGCACCGTGAATGCAGGTGCGGACACAAAGAATTCCTACACCCACGTCGGAGATGGACGAATCCATGCCTTCGCGGGCCATGGCCTCCAGAACGGCAAAGCCTTCATAGGCTGTTTTCATTACGCTTAAAGGTACTTCCGCCGCATAGCGCGTAGCTTCCTGAATGGCCGCTTTTCGTTGCGATTTCTGTTCCGCCGTGTCTGCCGGAAGCTTGAAGGCATCCATGATAACGTTAAATGCCCGTGTGTCTTCCTCCACCAAAAAAAGGAGCTGTTTTTGTATGGACATTCCTTTCTCGGCAATTTCTGAAAAATAGGCCCAGCGGTCATCCCAACCGCGTTTATGGGCCGACAGATTCGCTACCATGGTGCCGAGCGCAGCTCCCAAAGCGCCGCAAAGTGCCGATACCGACCCGCCGCCGGGTGCGGGTGATTCGGAGGATGTTTCATACACAAAATCAGAGACGGTTTTCCCGGTGAGTGTATTCCCGGAATCTCCATCCATGAGGTACTCGATTATTTTCTTCTCCGGCTCGAACGGTTTCAACTCATCCAAACCAAGCGATTTTACGGCGATTTTAATGATGTCCCTTTCCGGAATTCCGGCAGAACGTTCCTGCATATTGAGGTAGAAACGGCCTGCCTCCAGCAAAGCTTGTTTGGGAATCAGCCCCACCAACTCGGAACCGGTAACCCGAATTCCCCGCTCCTCTGCTTTTTTCTTTACGGCCTCGAAGGCTTCATGCACCTTGCAGATGGTAATGTCGGTCAGGTTCATGGAAATTTGGGCTATGCCATATTCTTCAATAAACCATCCGATGGCCTTTACCGACTTGAGCATTCCCGGCTCAAAAACAGGCTGACCGTTTTCATCCACTACGGGTTTACCCGTGAGCGGATCTCCCTCTCTTTTCACCCGGCCCTTTTCCCGCACATCAAAGGCAATGGCATTGGCTCTGCGGGTTGAGGTGGTGTTCAGATTGATATTGTAAGCGACCAAAAAGTTCCGGGCTCCTATAACGGTTGCGCCGCTTTTGGGATTAAATGATGCCTGGCCGTAATCCGGTTTCCATTCCGGTTTGGTCATTTTTTCTTTCAGCCCTTCGTATTCTCCCGAACGTATGTCCGCTAAATTTTTTCGATAGGGTGCTGAGGCGGAAAATTCATACAGGTAAACGGGAATATCCAATTCTTCGCCTACGCGTTTTGCCAGTTTTTTGCTCCACTCCACCGTTTCTTCCATGGTAATTCCGGAAATGGGAATCAGTGGGCATACATCGGTGGCGCCCATGCGGGGGTGCTCTCCAGTATGTTTGCGCATGTCAATACAGTCGGATGCGGTTTTAATGGCCTGAAAAGCGGCTTCAATAACGGCGGCAGGTTCTCCTACAAAAGTAAAAACAGTGCGGTTGGTTGCTTTTCCGGGATCTACGTCAAGCAGTTTTACACCCTCTACACTGCGCACCGAATCGGCTATTTTTTCCAATACCTGCACATCACGTCCTTCTGAAAAATTAGGAACACACTCGATGATTTGCTTATTCATGCTGACTGATTTGATTGCTTTGCGAAGATGCGAAATTCCTTAGTTGTGCTGACTGTAAGATAAAAAAAAAGGCCCCGAAGGGCCTGAATTATCGAGAATCGGATTATGCTTCCTCCGATTTTTTCTTTGTCTTCGGAGCTGCCGCTTTTTTGGCTGCCGGTTCTTTTTTTGCCGCTGTAGCCTTCTTTTCGGCAGTTTTGGTTTCTACTTTTGCCTTAGGCTCTGCTTTAGGTTTTACTTCTGCTTTTGGAGCCGCCTTGGGCTTGGGAGCCGCTTTGGGTTTCTCCTCTTTTACCGGTTGTTCCTTCGCAGGTTTTACCGCTTTAGGTTTTGATGCAGGAACCGCTTTTTTTACTTTACTCTTCCTGCTTACACCGAAAGAACCTAAAAACCGCTTTCCCTTTTTCGTTTTTTTATCTCCTCTTCCCATGAGAATTATGATTAGTGTTTTACAAAACTACATCTTTTTTCAAACTTCGGTAATTCAGTCGGCAAAATTATCGGGATATGGTTCTGTCCTAGTTTATTGACGCATAGATTTTATTTTTTGAAAAACCATGTGAATACAAGCAATCGGTGACGGCGATTGAGTTCCTGTTCTTTGTTATTTTTTGGATGAGAAATTTAACCGCCGCTCAAAAAAGAGATAAATTTTCAAAGACGGAAGGGATAAAACTTTTTTTATGCCGCGGAACGGATTACTTTTGGCAAAAAATTCATCAGTATGGCTAAAGCATCCGACATG
>CAYYRB010000010.1:0-10767 GCA_964473995.1 uncultured Candidatus Competibacteraceae bacterium
TCTCTTGGATCATGTTGGGCGCTGGCGGAGCCGCAGCCGCCGGGAAATATTACAAAACCAAAAAGAAAAAAGGGTAACGAGATTGTCCTAGTTGGACGCCATCTGCGGTTTCTTTACCTTTTTCGTTGAAGTTTCAACGAAACAAAGGCCAAGTTTTGCAGGTTTTTGGGAAACCGGAAACCTGCACTTTTTTTACAGCCGCTTTCTGTGCGAAGCAGAAAAGTACCGTCAAATGCATCGTTTCCCGGTTCGGCAAGCTTCATGCAGTAATAGGTACCGTCAAATCTGAATAATCCCCTTGAGCGGTCTCTCTATTTCCAAATGCCGGCTAAATCCGGCGAGAGCCGAGTCATTAACCGAGGTAATCGCCAAGGTAGTCGGCGAATCTCCAATCAGGCCCTCATATTCCCCGATTAACCGTGAATGATCGGGTTTAGGTTTGCCGCAACCTACCAGAACTAAGAATGGGCAAAATCCCAAAAATCACCTTCATTTGAAGGTGGATGTTTTCAAGGTGACCACGGCCGGTATGGGCTCCAGACCAGGGAGCCTCAGTTCGTTATTTTCTGAGTGGAGGCGGTATTTTCCGCCGCCCTGTGCCTTGAAATAATAGTCGCCGTGTACGGCCAAATCCACCGAAATCATCATCCAGTCCTTTTTCAGCATGCGCCAGGAGCCCTCGGCCTGGTAAATCAGGCTGTCGTTGCGCTTGTAATAACCTACGCATTTTTCATCCGCCTGAAAATCCATCTCATAGCGGCAACTTCCATCCTCTTTGTAAAGAGGCAGAAAATCGGGTAATGCATTATGGCTCTCGTCCCCATTGACATAAAGTGCATTCACCAGCCATTTTTTATTTTCGATGTGGTCTTCCTGTAATTTGGCACAACTGCTTACCAAGAACAGCAGAATAACTAGAGAAGGAATGCTTTTTTTCATATACGGGTGTACTTGTTTTATTTTACCTCGCCTTGTTTTTCTTACTTTTGTAAATAATTTCTAAAAATATGGGAAAATTAGGAGGTTGGGAAATTTTGTTGATTTTGTTGGCAGTACTTCTCCTTTTCGGCGGCAGGAAGATTCCTGAGCTGATGAAAGGTTTGGGAACCGGAATCCGTGAGTTTAAAGACGGTATGAATAGTGCCGGGAAGGACAAAGTAAATACGCCCAAAGAGAACGACAAAGCCTGATGAATCACCGTTCCCTCAGTGAGGTGCGTGCCGCATTGGAGGCAGGCCAATTCACCGTATCAGACCTTACCCGTTTTTATCTTGACAGAATCGATGATCTGGCACATCTGAACGCCTTTTGTGAGGTGTTTCGGGAAACGGCATCGGCCAAAGCGGTTGAGGTGGACGAAAAAAGAAAAAAGGGGACGGCCGGCCGTTTGGCGGGTCTCGTCATCGGCATAAAAGACAATATCTGCTACAAAGGTCATAAAGTCACCGCTTCATCGCGCATTCTTGAAAATTTTGAATCGCAATATTCGGCCACCGTGGTTGAGCGTCTTTTGCAGGAGGATGCCGTGATCATAGGGCGCCTGAATTGTGATGAGTTTGCCATGGGCTCATCCAATGAAAAATCGGTGTATGGTCCCGTACTGAATCCGGTGGATGAAACCCGCGTTCCCGGGGGTTCCTCAGGTGGATCTGCCGCCGCCGTGAAGGCCAATCTTTGCCACGCCACGTTGGGCAGTGATACGGGAGGATCCATCCGTCAGCCGGCCGCTTTTTGCGGTACCGTGGGTATTAAGCCCACATATGGCCGTGTTTCGCGTTGGGGGCTTTTGGCCTACGGTTCTTCGTTTGATCAGATAGGGCCCATTACCCGCTGCGTGGAAGATGCCGCCGAAATCATGGAAGTGATTTCCGGTCCCGACGGGCGCGATGCCACCGCTTCTGAAAGAGCCGTAGGATCTATGCTTCCAGTCTCTGCAAAGGCCGGCCAAACCATAGCGTTCCTGCCCGAATTGCTTATCAATCCTTCGGTGAGTGAGGCGGTACGTGCCGCTTACGCCAAAGCAATTGATTTTTATCGGGCGAATGGTTACAAATTGCGCGAGGAAACATTTGATTTTTTCGATTACCTCGTGCCTACCTATTATGTTTTATCCACGGCCGAAGCCTCATCCAATCTTTCGCGCTACGACGGTATCCGCTACGGAAGGCGCAGCCCCAACGCGGTTGATTTGGACTCTGCCTACAAAAAATCCCGGTCGGAAGGTTTCGGGCGTGAAGTGAAGAACCGCATCATGCTCGGCACATTTGTGCTCAGCGCCGGATTTTACGATGCCTATTATGGCAAAGCGCAAAAGGTGAGACGCGTAATTACGCAGGCCATGAATCGTCTGCTGGAAACCAATGATTTCCTGTTGTTGCCAACCACGCCCGATACGGCCTTCCGTTTCGGAGAAAATTCGGATGACCCCATCAAAATGTATCTGCAGGATATCTTCACCGTGCAGGCCAACATTACCGGGCATCCTGCCATCAGCGTTCCCTTCGGCACCGATGAAAAAAATCTGCCGATAGGCATGCAATTGGTTGCACCTTATTTTAGGGAAGATGCTCTTTTTTCAGCTGCATCCGAACTGGAAAAAGCAGCTGTTTAACTTTTTTTTTCTTATTATTGTGTTAATCCGATCCAAGAGGCGGCTTTGTTCCGTTATCTTGCGCTTTGTTTGGGTATTTCGGGTAAAACCGCAACACATGAAACTGAAGTCAGTCATCTATACAAGTCTCTTTTCCGCCCTGATGCACCTGGGATTGAATGCTCAGCCGCTCAGGCCCGACGATCCTATTGCTGCCGCATTGGATAGTTTGGATATGGTGAAGTTTTTCCAAAATTCTTCCTTTTCCGCAGATCGCGAGAAACTCAATATTTACAAATTTCCTCCTGACAGCATTCCTACTTATTCTGAAGAAACGTACCGCAAGCGCATGGCCAAATTGGATGCGCTTTCACCCTTCGGACTGGTTTACAACGAATCGGTAAGGGCTTATATTGATCTGTATGCCCGCAACCGGCGAACGCTTACCTCGCGCATGCTGGGCCTTTCCCAACTGTATTTTCCATTGTATGAGGAAAAATTGGCCAACTACGGCCTGCCACTTGAGCTTAAGTATTTATCCATCATCGAAAGTGCCCTGAATCCCACGGCCAAATCCAAAGCCGGGGCAGGAGGGTTGTGGCAGTTTATGTACCGCACAGGCCTCAACTACAACCTGAACGTGAACTCCTATGTGGATGATCGCTTTGATCCTGAGCTGTCCACAGATGCTGCCTGCCGCCTGCTGAAAAATCTGCATGGTATGTATAAAGATTGGTCTTTGGCGCTTGCCGCGTACAATGCCGGACCCGGAAATGTGAACAAGGCTATCCGCAGGGCTGGAGGCGTCATAGATTACTGGGCGATACGCCCCTATCTGCCACAGGAAACCCAGGGATATGTACCCGCGTTTATTGCCGTTACTTACGTGATGAGCCACCATACGGAGCATAATATTTTTCCTACCCAGCCCAAGTATTTTAATTATGAAATTGACAGTGTGTACATCACGGCCAATGTCACCTTTGAACAGATTTCTAAAATAGTGAGTGTCCCTTTGGACGATATCCGTTTTTTGAATCCCATGTATCTGAAAGGGGTTATTCCCGGTTCTGCGCGTCCATACCCTCTGTATCTGCCCCGGAAGGCCATCGGGGAATTTATGGCCAATGAACGTATTTTGTACAAAGCGTTGGAAAATACGGTGGTAGCCCAGGCCGATTCGGCGCAAAAAGTGATTTCCGAAATCAAAGAAGAAGTATCGCAGGTGCCCACCGAGAAAAAGCAGGTTTCCTATACGGTTCAAAAGGGCGATTACATCAGCCTGATTGCCCGTAAGTTTCAAGTAAAGGTGAGCGAAATCATGGAGTGGAATAACCTGAAGTCCGAAACCCTGTTCATAGGGCAGAAGCTGACTATTTTTTCCAACGAAACTGTTGTACAGACGCCGCCCCCCGTGGTACCCAAGCCGGCTCCGGTTACTGCTCAATATAAATACTACACGGTGAGGTCAGGCGATACTTTGTATGGCATTGCCCTTAAATATAAAGTCACGGTGGCCGAAATCATGAAATGGAATAACCTGCGCTCCAAAACGATCAACATAGGTCAAAAAATTAAAATCAAAACCGGATAATGCGTAAATCGGTTTTTTATACAACGGCTTTGGTCGCATTAATACTGGCATTGTTCTGTGGCTGCGGAGGAAAAAATCTTATTTTGTCTGAGGCCTCCGGTGAGCCGTATGAATTGGTGACCGTTTATGACCGTTTCGTGTTCAAGCAGACGCCGGTTCCCGATACGGTTATACAGTTCTTTTCGCGCGAGATTAGAGGTCTTCCTCAGTCGGAGCCTGTGTTTAAGGTTTACTCCGTAGACGAGCAGAACTTCAGTACCATCTTTAAACTGCACCGCAACGTGCTCCTGATTACCATCGATAATAAAGTAAAGGAGAAAGGCGTGGCCGTGAAGGAGGACAGCTGGGCCAAGGGGCAGCTCGTGGTGCAGGTGCTTGCCCGCAGCCGCGATGAATTTTTTGAGCTCTTCCGAATGCGCAGAAAGGAAATCGAGTCTTATTTTGTGAATAAGGAAATGCAGAGACAAAGCACGGAATTTGGCAAAATACGGAGTAAACAGGCTTCAGCCCCTTTTGCAGACAGTCTCGGCCTGAATATCGTTCTCCCGGATGGGTTTTACCCGATAACCGCCAAGCGAAATTTTGTACTAGCCAAGCACATGGCTACCAAATCCGCCGCAGGCGGTTATGAGGCCAAAATTGAGCGGGGCATTTTTGCCTGCGTATTTCCATTTGCCGAAGAAAATATATTTACCGTGCGCCGCGCCGTAGAAGTGCGCGATTCGCTCACCCGTATGTATATTCCCGATTATAAGGCAGGTGCCTACATGATCGTAGAACCCCGGCTCAGACCCGATTCGTCGGCCATAAACCTTAATGGTGAATTTGCGCTCATTTCCCGCGGATTGTGGCGGATTAAAGAGGGTTTTAAAGGTGGGCCGTTTGTGAATTTAATCACCTACGACCGTAAAAATAACCGCGTCATTATGGCTGACGGTTATGTATATGCTCCTGAGTTTGGCAAGCGAACCTACATTCGTCAGGTGGAGGCCATCATCCGTTCGGTAACGCCCTTATAACAGTCCCTCATCGGCAAAGCTGTAGTAGCTGCTTTCTCCTATGATGAGGTGATCCAGAATGGGAATATCCAAGAATTTTCCGGCCTCGTTCAGTTTTTTGGTCAGATTTAGGTCTTCCGCACTGGGTTTTAAATTGCCGGAGGGATGGTTATGGCTCAAAATCAAAGCCACCGCCGAGTGTTCCAACGCCGTTTTGAAGATGATGCGCGGATCGGCCACCGTGCCCGTAAATCCTCCAGTTCCCACCCGGTGCTTCCCGATGACTTTATTTGCACGGTTCAGCAGCAGAATCCAAAATTCCTCGTGGGGCAAATCGCTCAGCAACGGTGCGAGGTATTCAAAAGCATCTTTTGATGAACTGATTTTCAATTTTTGTGCGGCTTCCGATTCTCTTCTTCGCCGTCCCAATTCCAAGGCTGCAGCCAAGGTAACGGCTTTCGCTTCGCCTACGCCCTTGAATCGCGTAAGATCCTTGGTGCTCAGCCGACTCAGGGCCACCAGGTCATTATTCACTGAGGCCAAAATCCGCTTGGCCAGATCCACTACCGTTTCATTCCGGCTTCCGGTATTCATCAAAATGGCCAGTAGCTCGGCATCGCTTAAGGCGGCTTTTCCTTTATTCAGCAATTTTTCCCGCGGACGGTCATCTTCTGCCCACGCTTTTACGGGTGTAAATTCGACAGATTTGTAGCGCATGTTTTTAGGTTCGGTATGTACAAGTGTACAAATTCCGGATCACTTTTTGGCCTTCTCCGCTTCGTTCACGATGATGAAAACATCCTCGTCGTCTTTTTTCATCAGGTACTTTTCGCGGCCCAATTTTTCAAGTGCTTTTTTATCTCCGTTCAGTTCCTCCAATTGCTTCGATGATTCTCGGATTTCTTTTTCATAAAAGACGGTGTCCTTCACCAGTCCTTCCATTTCCTTATCCAGTTTGTTTCGGTAGAAATAATTCTGCTTATCAAAAAAAATCATCCAGACAACGAACAGCACAGATACCGTCAGGTATTTGAACTTCCAAATAATGCCCCAGATTTTTTTGAATTTTTCCTTCACCATTTCAAATATACATCAAACGTGTTTTTTAGGCTGATTTTTTCCGATTTTTTGTCAACCCGGCGGTGTTTATTCCCCCTTTTTTCGTTTTTGCGAGCAGGTCTTGCTGCAATATTTGACATCGTTCCAGCTGCGTTCCCATTTTTTGCGCCAGGAAAAAGGCCGGCTGCAAATCACGCAGATTTTTTGGGGCAGATCAGCTTTTGAAACGGCCTTCCGATTCGGCTTTCTCACGGGCTTTTGATTTTACATGTTGAGAAAGAATGCGGCGGTTTTCTGCAACTACCGCGGCGCTGTTTTGAAAGGAATAGAGCTTTTCTTTGGCTTTTTTTTCTGAGGCTTTCAGATCAATCATAGGCAGAGGATAATCGATGCCCGGTCTGAAATCATACAGCATTTCTTCCATGGGTGAGATGGTCCAAGGTTCATGAAGGATTCTACCTTCCAGCGGACGTAACTCGCGTACCCAGGTTTTGATGAACGTGCCCTCCGTATCGTGCTCGTAGGATTGTTTTACGGGGTTGTACATACGGATCAGGTTTATACCCGTGGTGCCCGCCTGCATCTGAATCTGCGGGAAATGGATGCCGGGTTCAAAATCCAGAAATACCGAAGCTAGCCATTCGGCGGCAGGCTGCCAGGGCTGAAATAAATGGTGGGTCCAGAACGAAACCGTCATGGCCCGCATGCGGAAGTTTACATAGCCGGTCTCTTTCAGGCAGCGCATAACCGCATCTACCATGGGGAAGCCGGTCAATCCGTTTTTCCACCGTTCCAGCCACTCCATATTTAATTCCATGCGAATTTCATCAAATCCCCTGTTCATGTTTTCGGTTTCTATCCGGCATTCCGTTTCAAATTTTTGGATAAAATGACTCTGCCATTCCAAGCGGGTCTGAAAATTCTGCAGGTTCCGGTCTTTTCCCTTTCGGCGTATTTGTGCTTCCGTTTCCTGATATACCCTGCGTAGCGAAAGATTACCGAAGGTGAGGAAGGGCGAGATACGGCTGCAATGAATTCGGGAAAGGGCAGGCTTGCTGATGGAGGCGGAATAGCGGGTATGCCGGTTTTTCAAAAAGTCGGACCAGACGGCCAGCCCTGTCGTTTCTCCGCCTCTCTGAAAATTCGGATCACATTGCAGGTATGCTTCAGGCAGGGGAAGGTTTATTTCCTGTGGGATGGGAAATGGCGGAACTGTGCGGATTCCTGATAAGTCGGGCGTGAGTTCCTCTCCCGTCAAGTATGCTTTTTGCCCTTCCGGCCACTTGTCACGACTTTGTAACCCCCTTATCACTCCGTTTTGCGCATACTCCTCCCAGCATATTTCGTTTGCTTTAAAAAAGCGACCACAGGCCTTATCTCGTTCAAAGGTGATACGGATGTTTGTTTCTGTATGTGAAAATACTTTCCTAATTTCAAACAAATTGTTTAAAAATTGGAAAACGGGTAACGCTTCCGAATGAAAGAAATGAACGGTTGTTCCGTAATTACCTAGCCGGGCCTGAAGGTCTTTTATTGATTCCAGGATAAAGCGGGCATGTCTGGCTGAATAATAGGGTCCGCAGAATACGGAAGGTTCTAAAATGAAACAAAGCAGCAGGGGTTCGTTTTCCAGTAACGCATGGTAGAGAGGGGCATGGTCGTGCAGCCGCAGGTCTTTTTTAAACCAGACGATATTGATTTTTTGCCGGCTCATTGTTTTCCAATCACCGAAACTTCCTTTCCCGGCCGCGCATAGTCGAACCGGTGTATGAGTTCCGTGCGGTGGTAGGCATCCAGGCCGTTCACACATACCGTGTGCGCCGCAGCGGCATCTACATATCCATCTATTCCGATGAGCTGCTCATCGATTCGGATAAATTCCACTTTGCCGCAAACCAGCACCGTATCGGCCACCTCGATGCCGTGTTCCTCGGCAAAAGAAAGCCCGATGCTGATTTGGGATTCTTTTACCCCGGGTGCGGCAAATCCTTCGGTCCATTCTTCGGTAAAACCGCAGGCTGCAAACTCGGAAATTTCCCTTTCATATTTGGCCGAGGTTTGATGGGCCCGATCCACGAAGGCTTCGTGGATGTGATTTACCGTAAAATGGCCGGTCTGTTTTATGTTTTCGTAGGTCTGGCGGCTTACCGACAACGTTCGGAACAGAATGGCCAGCGAGGCGGGGTTTGCGCCCAGGTGTATGCACGTGTTGAAAATGGCCAGGTTGGTGTTTCCATCCCGGTCTGCCGTTCCCACCAGCACGCAATTCTTAAATCCCGAAACCGAATTCATGAAGGTTCGCCGGTAGTTTTTCGGCATGGCCTCGATGGCGCTTTTATCGAATCGTTTCATCAGAACAATTTTAGGGAGGACATACCTCCGTCCACATGGAGAATTTGTCCGGTGATCCAACCCGCTTTTTCACTCAGCAAAAATCCAGCTGCCGCCGCCTGATCCTCGGCTCTGCCGAAACGTTTCAACGGATGCCTGTCGGCTGCGGCTTTCTGTTTTTCTTCCCCGCTGAGTAATTTTTCGGATAGGGGAGTATCGGTGAGGGAAGGAGCCACTACATTTACTCTTACGTGAGGAGCCCATTCCGCGGCCAGGGAAATGGCCAAACTTTCCACCGCCCCTTTGGCTGCAGCCACGGATGTGTGGAACGGCATCCCCGTGCGGGCAGCGACCGAGCTGAACAACACCACCGATCCTTTGCCTGATTTTTTGAGGCTTTCTCCGTAGTATTTTAATGCTTTAACGGCTCCCAACACATGTATTTTCCAATCGTTTTCAAAATCGGACGTACTTAAGCTGCGGAAGGGACGTAGATTGATTGTACCCGGAAAATAAACCAGTGCATCAACCGCCTCTTCGTTAGGAGGAAATGCGGGTTGCTCGTCGGTAATCTCAAGCGTGTGGTGGGTAACTCCCTGAATTTTTCCCGTTTCACCCGGAGTACGGGAAAGCAGGGTAATTCTGTTTTCCTCCGTGACCAGCATGCGTGCAAGAGCGGTTCCGATACCCTTGCTTCCTCCTATAAAGATGATCTGTCGGTTCATTTTTTTGTTTTCAAAAGAACACGGGGACCGCTTCTTTGTTTGATTGTTGGTGAAGGAATACGCACGATCCATAGTGGCAGGCGGCGGTCTCTCGGGACTGACTGCGGCAGCTTTATTGGCTTCTGAAGGTCTTTGTCCCATTGTGTTGGAGCGGAATTGGATTCCCGGTGGGTGTGCTACCTCTTATCCCCGCAAAAATGTGATGTTCGAATCGGGAGCCACTACGCTCGTGGGTTTGGATGAAGGCATGGCACTTCACACCTTGCTTAAAAAATTACATATTGATATTCCTGCCGTCCGCTTGGAAATTCCTATGCAGGTAACACTACCCGGCGGAGAAATCATAACGCGTCATACCGACCCTGAGGCATGGATTGCCGAGGCGGAAAGAGTTTTCGGTAAAAAAGGGCAACGTGAATTTTGGGAGTTTAATTTCCGCCTTTCTGAATTCGTTTGGCTGGTTTCGGGTCGGTATCTTCATTTTCCGCCTTCCTCTTTTGGCGATTTGCTTGCTTTGGCCCGAAAATTTCAACCTGCCGATTTACCTTATCTTCGTCATGCTTTTACCTCCGTGCATGATGTACTTTGTCGACATGGTTTGCAGCACAATAAATCCTTTGTGGATTTCTGCAACGAACAGCTGCTTATTTCCGCGCAGAATTACGTAACCGAGGTAAATGCCCTCTTCGGTGCGGCGGCTCTCTGTTATACCCAATTGGGCAATTACTATTTGCCGGGAGGCATGCGAACCCTTGCCGATGCATTAACGGCCTACATCGAATCAAAGGGAGGACACGTGGTATGCCGGTCACCGGTCAGCCGCATTTTGCGCAGTGAAGGACAGGGATTTGAAGTAGAGACCGGAGATCGGGTCTATCACACTCCTCTGCTTTTTTCCGCGTTGCCGCTGAATAATCTACATGAACTTGATCAAACGGGTAAAGCTTGGCGTTATGCCCGTTATCTGCTTCCTCCCGAAAAATTGTACAGTGCTTTTCAGGCCGGGGTATATTTTCGCACTCAAAAGAGATTTTCCTGCCTTCATCATCAGATTCACCTGCAGCTTCCTTTTCCCGGTACGGGTGCAAGTTCCGTGTTTGTTTCACTGTCTCACCCCGATGATCGCCTGCGCTGTCCTGATGGATACTGTGTGGCCTCCGTTTCCATGCACATCCGTAATCCGCATCTGCTTTTGGATACCGAGAAATCGGTGATGGAAAAGGCCGTTTTGGATCTGTTGGAACAGCATGGTTTTTTTCAGCGTGCCGATGTGGAATACCTGCATGCCTCAGGGCCAAAAAGTTGGGAAAAATGGACGGGACGTAAGTGGGGATTTGTGGGCGGATATCCTCAATTCATGGGTACTAAACCCTGGCAGATGAAAGATGCCCGACACCCCTTGAAAGGATTTTATTTGTGCGGAGATTCCGTGTATCCGGGGCAGGGCATACCCGGTGTGGTGCTCAGCGG